>NZ_JBGJZP010000007.1:0-422633 GCF_042610515.1 Paenibacillus paludis | reverse complement strand
GCTCAGTGTCACCGCCGTGCCCGACGCAACCTCGCCTCCGGCTGGGCTGGCTGTTGGCGCGTCTACTTGCGCCATGATCGTGTAGCTCTCGCTCAGCACCGCGCTATCCGTCATCCCCGGTTTCACCGCGATGGCTTTAATTGTCTTCGCGCTCGTTAGCGTAATCGCTCCACTGTATAGCGTACTGCTGCTGGTTGGCGTTGTGCCATCCGTCGTGTAGTAGATCACCGCGCCGCTGGTGGCGCTGCTCAACGTCACCGCCGTGCCGGACGCTACCTCGCCTCCGGCTGGGCTGGCTGTTGGCGCGTCTACTTGCGCCATAATCGTGTAACTCTCGCTCAGCACCGCGCTGTCCGTCATCCCCGGTTTCACCGCGATGGCCTTAATCGTCTTCGCGCTCGTCAGCGTAATCGCTCCGCTGTAGAGCGTACTGCTGCTGGTTGGCGTTGTGCCATCCGTTGTGTAGTAGATCACCGCGCCGCTAGTGGCGCTGCTCAATGTCACCGCCGTGCCCGACGCCACTGCGCCTCCGGCTCCGGTTGGATTCGCTGTTGGCGCATCCACTTGCGCTAGGGAACCGGTTGCCGACATCACTAATTGCGAATTCCCGGAGATAACAATTCCACCATTCAGCTCCATCAGTGCATAAATCGCATTGATATCAATGTCCGACAAATCAACTCCAGCATCCTGCCAGGTAGAGCCCTGGTCTCCTGTGTAGTAAATCCCCGGAACATTGTTGCTGTCGATTGCTACCATATAAATATTATTTCCCTTTTGTCCCATCATCGTAGAAGCCCCATAGAAACTATAAGTACCAGTTAAAGTTGGGGCGCTCCATGCCGAGAGGTCCTCACTCGTGCGGGAGAATACTTCATAGGTTGTTGAATTATACCCGGTCAGGACATATTTACTTCCGTCATAAACAATATTATTAAAAGCTTCTGTGTGATTAGGATAAGCACTGGAGTGATTTACCCAGGTGTCCCCATCCGTTGAGGTCCAGATACTTGCCTGGTCTACATTGCCGCTGCTGTCATAGCCATAGCCTAAAGCAATAAATTGATTATTATCATAGGTTACGGTATATAGGGCATCAATGGATTGCACAGGCAGCACGGGCTCATTCCAAACCACCCCGTCAACCGACGTTTTTATTTTGGGCACCGAACCGGAGCCTGCCCCAACTGCAACAAATTTCCCGTTGCCAAAAGCGATGTCCGTCAAAGATGTGGAATCATTTATACTGCTCCGCACAGTCCACGCTGAACCATCGGTTGAGGTGGCCAGTGCTGCTGTCGTTTGACTCACATCGCCGATAGCCACGTATTTGTTGTTGCCATATGCTGCGGCTGTAAAGGTTCCTGTTCTTGAGGGTAAAGCGGCTTTACTCCATGAAGCCAAATCACCCGAAGTCCATATGGCCCCGTCTCCACCCTCTTTGCCAACAGCGACATATTGGGATCCGTCATGGATAACTTCATAAAAAGCTCCCCCCCATTTATAGCTCCAATCCGAGCCGTTAGGGGATACCATCATTCCTTCATTTCCCAGACGGAAATACTTTCCGTTCACGAACATCGAGCTCTGAGTCACAAAATAATTCTTAAACGGCTGCATCGTCCACGTAGTTCCGTTCGTCGAGGTATACACAGCACCATAATTAGGAGCTTCATAGCCGAACAAGTAGTATTTCGTGCCATCATAAAATCCATTAAACATCTGATTATTATATTGAGAGGAATTCTGCTTAAAGGGGGAACCCAGCAAAGTGAAAGTTGAGAGGTCTGTAGAGGTCCAAATATATGCCAAAGGATCTGAAATATAATAGCGGTCCTTCATCCATGTGATCATGTTTGTACCGATAGATGGTCCTGAAGGGCCTGACGGCTGTGCTACAGTCCAGGTTGTGCCATTTGTAGTGGAATATATTTTCCCGTTCCCGGCGCCAATAGCCAGTCTGGATCCATTATTTCCTACCGTTATTCTCGTTACATAATCGCTAGAAGCAAGGCCAGTAGGGACGACTGAGGTCCAAGTAATTCCGTCTGCCGACGTTAAATATTTCCCCTCTGTTGTGGCGTAGAATGCACTGTTCCCGTTAAATTGAAGAAACTCAACATTCCCTATCCCCTTGCTCACATTGGAGGTGCGCTGCGTCCATGTTGTGCCGTCGGGTGAGGTCAGAATGACTCCCGCGCTCCCGCCTACGACGAATAATCCGTTTCCATAGGCTACCCCGTTAAAAGTGAATGAGCTCGGATCTGCCACTCCAGTGTAGGTGATGTCTGCTTTTGTTTTTACGTTCACCCAGGTCTCTGCATCCGCAGATTTAATAATCGCCCCGTAGTAACCTACTGCGATATACGTATTATTGCCATAGGCAAGATCCGACATTGCACTGGATGGTAAATTGTCGTAGCTTTTCAGCGTAAAAGAATCCGGTGCCGGATTAGCAGCATTTACAGCCTGCGGGTGAAACAAGAACAGCGTTAAAACTCCAAGCAACATCGTTCCAACAGAAAAATAACTCAAACCTCTTTTCATCATTAGCTGCCTCCATTATGTGATCTCGTCTATGAAACTGACAATTTTGTGAACAAACTTAATATCCCATAATTCGACATCCTACGCCTAAATCCTCTAAAAATTAATCATTTAAAAAATAAATAAAAAAGCAGCTATTTGGACAACTCCTCATAGTTACTTTTGAGTTATTTCGTTCTACTATTCAACTCTTATTTAGCATCTCAGGAAAAAATCGCCTGCTTACGCAACCATAACCCACCAGCACGCATCTTAATAGTAAAGGGAGGGGAGCTTCATCTGGATATTATAGAAAGAATTATTGCTAGGGATGAGTCGGCTCTCCGCCTGTTGATGGAGCTTTATGGTGATATGCTGCTCAGAACCGCCTGCCTGCTGCTTAAAGACCAGCAATCTGCCGAAGAAGCCGTGCAGGATACCTTCATTCAGGCTTACGCCAAAATGGCCCAGCTTCAGGATCCGCAGCGGTTAAAGGCCTGGCTGGTTTCCATTGTTGTCAACCGCTGCCGGATGAAGCAGCGGACGTGGAGCTGGCGGAGCATTTTTCCTGCGGCAGAGAGCGGACAATGGATGGAAGAGTCCGGTGCCTCCGCTGGAGCGGAAGAACATTTTATGGTGGAATGGCATCATGTGCGGTTGGTTGAAGCCGTCCGAAGCCTGGATTACATCTATCGTGAAAGTCTGACCTTGTACTATTTCCATGAAATGAGCATCCGCGAAATATCCGCGGAGCTGAATACAGCGGAGAATACGGTTAAATCCCGTCTGGCCAGAGGCCGGATGCTGCTTAAGCAGACTTTGGAGAAGGAGGGCATTTCCTATGAATACGGATCGTGAACAAATCAAACAGCGGCTTGATGAGGAGCTCCGTCCCGTCACTTTCACAGGTCATGAACAGGTACTGCGGCAAACCCACCCTCCTACGGGCCGGGCCCGTCTGCTGGCACTGTGGAACAAGGAGCTGGAAATTCCGCTCAAAGCTGTTGGCGCATTCACGGCAATCCTCGTAACAGGAGCACTGCTGTTATATTCACCGCATACCGGTACTGAAACCCAGCAAGCAGTTCAGCAGCCGGGACAACGTGAATTAATCAAAGCCGGAGGCAATATGTACTGGAAAGACATCTATGAGCGGGCGGTGAAACGGTATGAAAATTAGATTAAAGGTCAAACACCTGGTGCTGTTCGTGCTGCTGCCCCTCTCTCTGTTGGCTATAGTAGCTGTTGTACTGCCTTTCTCACGATCCGGAACAGGAAACCCCGCCTTAACGGCTTCCACAGCCAAGGATGATCGAATAAAACTTCTCAGTACTCTAAATGGCAGCACCGGCAGCAAACGGATGGAGCTAATCCGCACAAATATTATTGAACCCGGCAATCTAGATACTTCGTACAGCTTCAATGTGTATATCGGAGCTTCGATGACTCAGTCATCACAAAGTGAAAACGAAGAAACTCATTCCCCTCTGCTGCCCGGAGACAGGATCAAATTCCTGCAGGAGTATATTATGCAAGGCCCTGCTGACTATTCTATGCTGAATGCGGTCAAGCAGCTGCTCTATGAGTACGACGTGATTGGCACAATGGATGATGAGGCTGACCAGGCACTGGCAGCTGCGGTGGAGCGGATTAGCAGCCCCTCTTCCTTGGCAAAGGAACTAACGCTGATCCGGGCAGAACGGGCACTGAACAGCGGTAATTTCACAGCGGCGGACGACCTGCTGAAACAAGCGGATTCCCCTGTCCAGAACAACGATCTGGAAATGGATGCCCGTACGGCCTGGCTTGGCGGACGACTGCTTTTTGCCCAGGGGAAAAGCCGTGAGGCATTAACTCTGGTTACAACCGCGCTGGAACAATACCGGGTGGGATGGAAAGAACTGAAAAAGGAATATGGCGGGGACGAACTACAGTCAATCCATTCAGGAGAAAGCGGCAATGGCAGCAGCGCTGAAGCCTTCGAGCAGGGAACTACTGACAGCGACATCAGACTTATTGCCCTCCGGACGGCACTGCAATCTGCTCTAGATATGGGTATCCATACACCGGCGACCCTACAGGGTACACTCACCAAAAGCGATGGAACCCCGGTGTCGCGGGCCGGCATCTTTCTCCGTGCAGAAAGTGAGGTCCATCATAGTGTTATGCGCAATACCGAACCCTATCAAATCGTTACTGATGAGAGCGGACATTATCAATTCAGCGGGGTCATTCCCGGCTTCTATCAGCTTCAGATCGGCGTCAGCTTTGCCCAGATCGACGGTTGGGCCTGGCCTGTACAGTCTGATGACTGGATTGAAATCAAGCCGGGGGACGATTTAACCGAAAATATCGTTCTGCAGCCGCTGCTTGAACTGAAATCTCCTGTCAATTCACAAGTGGTTACCGGTTCCTCCGTTAAATTTGAATGGGAGCCGGTCAAAACTGCAGCATATTACAACCTGAGCGGCACCGTTAATATAGAAGACGGCTCATTCACTACCATAGTTCGGCAGAACATTAAGGACAACAAGGTATCCATCCCGGCGGAAGAGTTATACGATGCCGGCGGCTTCTCGATCAGCGGCGGTGCAGATGACTGGAAAACTATTGAACCGTCCTCCCTGCTTGGGTTCGCAGACCCTGAAGGCCGGTTCTCGTGGACCATCGATGCTTTTGATGAGCAAGGCAAGCTGCTCACCCGCAGCAACGGCTACCGGCTGAACGATGATACCGTGGGCAATCTGCCTTTCTTCTATTACAAGTCGCGTACACTTACTGCCGCAGACAAGCTTGTTAAGGACAAGAAGCTCGAACAGGCACTGCAGGCCTATCGCCGGGACTACGCCGCAAATCCGCAGGATGCCCATGCCCTGAAAATGCTGACTCATCTCCTGACAGCCAAAGCCTCCTATGCAAAAGATAAACAAGCGGAGGATGCGACAATCCCCTTGTTAATCCAGCTCGTTCAGCTGCGTCCGGATGCCAATTTTACCTTTTCACTTGTAGATCATTACTTTGACCACGCCGACTGGGTGAACTATAACAAATATTACTCCATGTATAATGAGCTTATTCAGGAAAAACCAAGCTCTTATGAGATGGCCATCCATGCCACCGCACTTATGTTTCAGGGGCAATTGGCAGAGGCCCGCAAGCAGTTCGCCGTTGCGCTGGAGGAAGACCTCAGCCACCGCTTTATCGGCAGCTATCTGGCGGCGGAACTAGCCGCCGGCCAGCCGCTCACCTCCGTGCTGGAGCTAGCGAAACGTTATCCTGAGCACGGATACCGAACAAGCGGATACCGCTGGCCTCTGCTGATCTTGAAGCTTCAATCTGAGCGGGAAAAACAGCCGGAGGTTTTTGACAAACTGCTGCAAGAGAAGCTTGCTTCTTATGCCGCAGGGGAATCGGAGGCATTGCAACAATGGACTACGGAGGGGGAGCCTTCAGCACTGAAAAACTTCATGAAGGCCGTACTTGAAGTTAGTTAAGGGGCACTTTTCCCGGAGACAAGTAAAGGGATAGAATCGGGTAGTTGAACAACCCGTTTCTATCCCCTTTTGTTTTACTTCAGTTCATCCAGTGCGGCTTTATTTACTACATATGTTCCGGCAAGAAATTATTCGCCAATATATTCAATTTTCCTCCAGCAGCGTCCCGATGGCTTTCCGCAGATTCACAATCTCCGCCATCAGTTCCCGGTTCTCTTCCTCTGTCTCCAGGGCATCGCTCCGCATAAGCCGGGCCAGGCTCATCTCCAGCAACTGCAATTCTCCTTCACGCGTCTGCTCCTCAGGAGTCAGCACCCGGCCGCGTTCCTTTGCAGTATATTCCTCATAAGTGCCCGGGAAGAACTGCGGTCTCCGCCCATGCTCCAGCAGCAGCAGCCGGTTGGCGACCTTAGTGTGCAGATAACGGTCATGGGAGACGATAACCAGCCCGCCCGGATAGGCCGCAAGTGCCTCTTCCACCCGTTCCCGGGTGTCGATATCCAGGTAATTGGTCGGTTCATCCAGCACCAGCAGATTGCCTCTGCCGAAGTAGAGCCTGAGGAACGCGACCCGGCATTTCTCGCCCATACTAAGGTCGCCAATGTGCTTAAAGACATCTTCCCGGGGGAATAAAAAGCAGCCCAGAATCGTCCGCGCCTCCGTCTGCGTCATCCCCGGCAATTCCAGCAGGCTGTCAAGTAAGGTTGATTCAGGATCGAGGTGATCCAGCTCTTGAGCAAAATACCCGATTTGAGTACGCGGATGTTGGGTCACTTCACCGCCGGAGGGCTGTGTAACTCCTGCGATCAGCTTCAGCAGCGTGGACTTCCCGGCACCGTTCGGTCCCAGAACGGCAAGCCGGTCGCCCCGCCGCAAGGAGAGATTGAAGTCCTCCAGTAGCACCGGGTTGTCTCCATAGGCACAGCGGATATTGTGTAAGCTCAGCAGCGCATCTCCCTGGAAAGCTTCACTCTCCAGCTTCATGCTCAGCTTGGGTGCTGCTTTCGGCAGCTCCACGCGGTTTTTCTCCAGCCTTGCCAGGCTGGCCTCCTTGGCATGGAGGCGGGAAACATTCTTCTTCGATTTCGAACGCAGGAAATCGTTCTGTCCGGCGGCGCGGTGCGCCTGCTGGAACCATTCCGCGTAACGGCGGATGCTCTCCAGCAATTGCTCTTTCTCCTGCTCCTGCTTTTTGTATTTCCCTTCAAGCGTGCGGGCCTCCAGCGCTTTCTGCTCGCGGTATTCCCTATAGGCGCCGGGATAACGGCGGCAGCCCTGTGGAGTCAGCTCCAGCACAGCAGTAGCTGTCCGGTCAATGAAAGTACGGTCATGGGAAACGTACAATACCGTACCGGGATAGCTCCGTACCCATTCCTCCAGCCACTCCATCGTCTCATTGTCCAGATGATTCGTCGGCTCATCCAGCACCAGCAGCTTCGGCTGCCGGGCGAGCAGCGCAGCGAGCTGCACCCGTGTCTTCTGGCCGCCGCTGAGCAGGCGGTACGGCTGGCCCCATAGTGCAGGATCAAGCTTCAGCTGTCTGAGGCATTTCTCCACCTTGGCTTCCCAGCCATAGCCGTCCAACTGCAGATAGCTCTCATAGATTTCTCCATATTCGGCCACCGCCTCTGCATCGGCACCTTCCGTATCCTGAAGCTGCTTGCCCAGTGTCTCCAGTCTGCCTTTAAGCGCAGCTTGCTCTTTCCAGCCGGAGAAAACATACTCCAGCACGGACATTTCAACTGAAATCTCCAGCTGCTGGTCCAGCACACCCCATTCCTCCGCGGGCAACCCGTAAGAGACACTGCCCTCCTCAAAGGCCAGACGGCCGAGCAGTCCTTGCAGCAGCGTCGTCTTGCCGATCCCGTTGCGCCCGAATAACAGCACGCGTTCCCCTTCGGTGATTTCAAACGACACACCTTCAAATAGGGCAATGCCATTCCACTCTTTGCGTATATTTTTGGCTTTTATTAAGGTCTTGGTCATATTCATTCCTCCGCTTCATCAAATACCGAAACTAAAAAAACCGCAGCCAGCGGCCTGCGGTAGAGTTGTGTATGAAGGGGGAGAGATGCCAGGAAACAGTGGTGCGGACGAAGCCTCCCCCTGTTTAATTGCAGGGCAAGCCGTCAACACCAGCTTCTATCCTCTATTAGCATCGTATAGGCCCCGAACGACACACGTATCCCTGACCGTACACCCTACAAGGGCGTCCCGTGGCTTGTGCATAAGCACATCACAAGTTAACTGGTCTGTTGCTGGGAAACGTGTTAGTTATTCATCAGTCGGGTGAACCTCCGTAATTGTCCGAATTTATTATTGGTTACAGTATATAAAGCCTGCCCACGATAAGCAAGGTCAAGAATAATTATAGTTAAGAGCTACCTGTGACAGCATCAACTCCGAGTGGGATCTCCTCATAGGAAATCATAGCAGTCTCAGTCTCGCAGGGTCATAGCTCTTTTTGCATTGCGATCCCTACAAGCTTCTCGCCATCCGGTTTGACCAGCACCTTACTTCCGCAGGGGCTGAACCCCTGCTTGCAATAGAACAGCAGCGCTCTTGTATTCGTATTGTGACAGTATAACTTCATCGTCCGGACTCCAAGCTCCTGCTTGGCGATGTCCATCATGGTTTGGATCAGGTAAGCCGCAGCCCCTGTGCCCCGGTAGCTTGGACTTACAATCACATTGCCCAGCCAAATCGTATGGCTCTTCTCATCCTTATCATAAAGATTGGCATAGGCAAGCGGCTCCGGCGCATCCCCGGATACAATGACTGTCGGACTATATCTGTTCTCCAGCCTCTTCAGGATTTGCTCCGCTGTCAGCGGATACCGGAATTTCGGGCTTACACAAAAAACTTCTTCGGCGTTCTGGACAAACGCACAGATCGATTCCAGATCATCCTGTGCTAAAGCCCGGCTGGTCAAATTCAGCATCATACGGCTCACTCCTCACTCAGTTGTTTTCCTTGTATCCTCAGACTGAAAGAATCCGCCAGATCACTATTTTTGCCGGAGCATCCAGTCAGCTTATATTCAATCTTCTTATCGGTGACCTCTTTACTGATTCCTTTGCAGACACTGGTCCTGACTTTACCTTTTGCGTACTCATCGTGGGTATTGTCATATTTAAATTTCACCGTTTCTCCATTATAGGCAAGATCAATATAGATCGGGTCTGCTTCCTCCGTGTACTGTGTAACCCTGACCTTATCGGAGTGGTTCTCCTCTATATTGCCAAGAAACTCATCCAGTCGCTCTGCATTGGTAATCATCCCATGGAGGTCTACAACATCCCCGCGTTCCGCAGCTTCGTCAGGATCATAGGAACGGCTGCAGGCCAGCAGCATAGCTGTGCAGATTATAACATAAAGGGTTGTAAACAAAGCTTTCATCGAAAACCTCCTTTTGCACTTACCTACCTATAACTTCAATATTTATCCTGTAAATCCTGCTCTATTCCCGATGAAGCGAACAACTAGCAACTACGGAGAATATTTGGACTTCCGGCCGCTGTTGTCTTCGAATTTCTTGATTTTAACCACAATTAGCGGTAGAAATCCGAAGACAAAGGCGGACACTACCGTTCCTCCAGTTCCAAAATTCCCCTTCGCTGCTCCTTTCCCTTATCTCAAGTTTTTAAGTTCAATCTATATATATGTTAAAAAGACCACAGCCGGATGCCCTCCCGTCTGCGGTCATACAATTACGATGAACGTTACATTAGTCCGCGAAAGTCACTGTCTGCTCTTTCGGCTTCCAGGTGAACTGCAATCCGAATAGCCCGGTGACGTTGTCCAGCGGAATGAGCAGCCTGCTGCTCTCCAGCCGTGAAGCTGTTATTGCAATCACTTTTCCATTAACTACCGCTTGAGCAGTCTGAGGTTTATGAATCACGGTGCGATCCCCGATGGTAATAATAAGTGCACCGGTCCCTGGCTGAAGTTTCAATGTTCCGCCCCAGAGGGCCACGGATTCTCTGAGAGGTATAAAGACTTTGGAGTCCTCCACTACAAAAGGATCCTTTAGCTTTACACTTTCACCGTGAATGATGAACGTCCCGGCGAACACTTTATGGCCGAGTGTATAACCTGCTTTGGTAGCAATGGTTTCCATATCCGATGAGGAGGACGTAATAATAACGGTTGTATTCTTGGCCACCCGCGGATACAGCCAGTGGATATCGTCATTATGCATCCGGATGCAGCCGGCGCTGACATATTTGCCGATGGAGGATTCATTATTGTTGCCGTGAATGGCATAGGTTGTGCCCATCGTGCCGTTCACTTTCAGTCCGAGCCAGCGGTCACCGAGCGGATTGGCCGGATCCCCGCCGGGAATCTTCTCCTTGTAGTAAGGTCTGTTCTTGACCTTGACCACAATCGGAAAGCTGCCTTCAGGGGTCAGGCTTTTCGTTTTGCCCGTTGCAACCGGAAAAATCTTCTCCAGCTTGCCGCCGCTGAAATAACCAAGTTTGTTTGTCTTCTTGTTGACAATGATCAGCTCTGACGACGCTGCCTTTGCTGCCGCCGCTCCGGTAAAGCAAGCCGTAAACAGCAGCACAAACATTAGCGCCAGCTTGAGACTGCGTGCCCAATAAGCCTTGCACCAGCCGGCCGTATCATGCAGATTCATGTTGCCCCACCTCCAGGTTATTGGTGATTAAGGAAACTCATCTACATAGACGAAATCAGAGTTCATTAGTTGCACCGCTGCCTGTACCTATTCGTTCTTGTTTGTCCCATACTCCCGAAAATTGAATTTGTATGAATATTCCGCCGACCCCTCAGAGATAATAAATCCGCAAGTTCAAACTCAAACGCCCAAGGAGGCAAATCACTTTGAATTCAAACCTTTCCAGCCAGATCAGTCATTGCGAACAAATCATTCAACAGCTTGTGAGCCAGACACAGCAAGCCAGCCAGAATTATCAGCAGCTTCTCCAGCAGGAGCAGCAGAATGCGGTAAGACTGGAAGAACTGGCCCAACGTGAGCACAAGGCGAGTCAAATTATTCAAAATGCGCTGCAGGGCCATAACACAGCCATTCAGCAGCTGCAGCAGGTTACACAGACGCTTAGACAGCTTGAGCAGTCCTCTCAATTTGCCGGAAATACTACAGGCGCTCAAAGCTTTAACCCGTCCTTCAACCCATCCTTTAACCCTTCCTATGGTCAACAGCAGCCTATGCATTCGGTGCATACCCCGCTGAACCCGTCGTTCAATCCGATGCCATCACATACCGGTTCTCCTACCGGCCAAAACTATGGCTCATTGATGAATCAAGGACGGAACTTTCAATAGGACTTGCTTATCTTTCGAAAAGGCTGTCTCCGGCAGATTATTCTGCTTGAGACAGCCTTTTGTGCTTATCCATACGGCAAATCGGCTGTTGACCATAGCTTCACACTACCAGTCTCCCTCTTTTCTCAGCCAGACTGATGGTGGCCTCCACCCCGGAATTGAACTCCAGAAAGTCGCTTTCAACTCCATCGCTGAAAATGACTCCGTCCTCCGGCATCTGCGAGGTAATCCGCAGCGGCTGCTGAGCGCCGATCTGCCCGAAGACAACTCCGGCGGAGGTCGTACGGCTGGGGAAAGGTTCCCGCACCGTGAAATAAAGATGCGGATGATCCCAGGCCAGCCGCTGCCCGGAACCGGCCAAGCCAAGTGTTGCCTCCGCTTCCGCATCCACTTGCAGTCCGGCTGCACTGCGGACAATGCCCGTCGCTCCGGCGAGGACGCTCTTGAGCCAGCCGGTGGAACCCATCCCGGTGGAGACAATGATGCCGCTGGAGGACTGCTGCTCGGTTACATCATTCAGTTGAAGCTGGTAACGTGCAGACACATGGGTTTTGCGGCCGATGAACAAATCATTGACACCGTACAGGCTCTGGCCGTCATTAAGCTCCGCCCGGGCAAGGGTCACTTCGCGCACCTGGCGCTGGCCCCGGAACACCTCAGGCAGAAGGAGCCGCAGATCCTTGACGGTGAACGGCAGCAGCACTCCATCCCAGCGCTGCGGATCGGGATTAACACCAATCAACGGCTGCTCCCGCAAGTATTTCAGTGTATTGGCTACAAGTCCGTCCTGCCCAAGCACAACCACTGTATCCTCATCACCGAAGATGAAATTCGGGACATGCTGCCGCTCCAGCAGCTGAACTCTGCCTATGGCGCTCAGCTCAATCACTGCCGTCTCCACCGCCTTGCGGTAATGATGATCCTCGCTGATATAGTCGCTGAAATCCGCACCCAGCCGCTCAATATAGAACTGGGCCTGCTGGATCGTATTGTAGCGGACCACCAGCTCTTCCAGCCGTGTTTTGCGTTTGATCAGAATGATTTTATTCTCGGACATCCGGCCGCTCATCGCCCTCCCGCTCCTCTCGCCGCACCTGCCCCGTTTCCGGCCGATCCGGCCATAATTCCCTGTAGAAGATCCGGCGTAATGTTCAGCTGACCGATCTTCCCGGCATTCTCAGCCAGCTCCTGGAAGGCGATGGCGATCAGCTTATCCGGCTTCATGCCGACATTGGTCAGTGCCTGCAGCACATTTGGCGATACCCCCTGCAGCGAATTCATCACCGCCGACAGCTCGTAGGCTTTGGCATCCGCTTCCGCTCTTTGGTTGGCCACAGTGAGTTCGATCAGCTCCTGCTTCTTCTCTTCCAGTGCGGTATCGAAGCTGAGCTGCTCTTCCTTCATTTCGTTCTGCTTTTGCTTTACTGAACGCTCTGCATCCAGCTGGGTCTCACGGATCTGCTTCTTCTTCGTCTCAACAGCAATCTCCGTATTCAGCTCGTTTTCCTTCACCCGCCGCTCCTGCTCAATGGAGGCATTGCGCCGTTCATACAGCGCATTGTCTGCGCTGCGGAGAATTTCTTCTCTGGCCTGCGCCTCCAGTGCACGAAGGGTCTCCTTGTTCGGAACAATCGCCAGAATCGACAGCCCCATCAGCTCGATCCCCAGCTTCTCAATTTCCGCGTTCCGTTCAATCTCCCCGGTAATGGTCTTGGCCAGACGTTCGCTTGACTGGATGGCTTCCCGCAGGGGCAGCTGCTCCAGTTGCTTCTTGGTCAGCACCTTGGCGATGTTGATGACCCGCTGGGCCAGCTTGCCGGGATCATCGGACAGGTATGTGTTCTTTTTCAAATTGTAGGTATAATTGAGGATTTGTGTGGTCTTGCGGTAATCGACGATCCGGTAGGTCAGCTGGCCCTGGACGGTCACCGTCTGGTAATCGCTCGTAATCTCTTCGAACATAAACGGGACATCAATCGAGGATACCGGCACTACAACAACCGACGTAGTCGGCACGTAATAATGAAAAGAAAGACCGATGCCTTCACGGACGACTTTGCCGTTCTTCACCTTGAGTACATAATCACTGGGCTGGAATTTCACGAATCGGAATCCGAACATGGACAAAACCTCCTGGTTTATGTTATTAACATTTTGTTATTAACAACAGTTTAGCATGAATATTTGATATTATCAAGTTGTTAATAACATACTGCAACTTATTTTTTTGAAGCAACGCAACTACTTCTTCCCATCCGGGAGCAACAGATTTGTACAAAATGAAAGGACAGTTTGAATTTTGTCCATTGAGTAAAGAACGGGTTTCCTTTAAGATTGGTTTCTAACGAGAATGATTATCATTATTGTTAATCGTTATATATTTCTGGGGAGGCAAGATTCTATGAAAAAGGCAAGACAACCCTTCGCCGCATTATGTGTCATCTTCGTGATGAGCACTCTTCTGCTCGCGTGCGGAAATTCAGAGGAACCATCTGCCGGCAATGCTGCGGCTAACTCTGCTGGCAGCAATACCGCCGCGAGCGCATCACCTGCTCCGGAGTCATCCGACGCTGGCACTGGTGAAGCTGCAGCAAAAACCCGCTCGTATACAGATTACAAAGGCCATACTATGGAGATTCCGGTTACACCGAAACGTGTAGTTTACTCCGGAGAAACCTATGGTGACTTACTGGCATTGGGTGTGCAAGCAGTCGGTTATCCGCTTTCGATGGGCGATGGCCAGGTGTTCGAAGACCAGTTGAAGGGTGTCGAGGATGTAGGATTCCCGATTAACCTGGAGAAGACTTTGTCGCTTCAACCTGACTTGATCATCTATGCAGGAACGGACGAAGCGGATTTCGAGGCATTGTCCAAAATTGCACCCACTGTAATCTTCGATACTTTCGCCCCGCTGCAGGAACGGATGGCGGAAATCGGCGGACTTCTTGATAAATCGGCTGAAGCGGAAGCCTGGCTGGCCCAGTACAAGTCAAAGGAAACCGCCATGTGGGAGCAATTGAAAAGCGACGGTCTGATGAAAGAGGGAGAAACCGCAGCTGTCTTCACCTATTATCCCGGTGACCGGCTGTTCGTAATGGCCACCACCGGACTTTCGCAGGTGCTGTATGGTGAGAATGGCTTCAAGCCAACCCCCGCGATCCAGAAGGTGCTTGACGAAGGTATGGGATTCCAGGAAGTATCTATGGAGGCGATTGAACAATATTCCGGAGACCGGATTTTCCTGCTGACTCCTGTTGCCGATGAAGCCAAGCAATCCACAGAAGCAATGCTGAAAAGTCAGGTGTGGAAGAGTCTTCCCGCTGTCAAGAACGGCTATGTCTACACACAAGACATTATGAAGACATCAAGCGATGCAACTACCCGTGAATGGCTGCTGGGAGAAATCCCTAAATTGCTGAATAATAAATAATCCATCCCTTTCTTAGGGTCCCGGTGTTTAAACGGAGACATATCTGACACGAAGAAGCTTGTCAACGCCAGTTGATAAGCTTCTTTGTTTTATATACAATGTATTTATTGATAATCATTCTCACTATTGAAGGGAGACCGTACCTTGCAGCATCCCTCATTGCCACCTCTCCCTCTTCGCTCGCTATTGTTTCAGCTGTCCAACGCCGAACTGATTATTCAGCCTGCCGACTCCTGCCCAGTACAGCAGACACCACTCTGTCATACGCTTCTTGTCTTTACGGGCGGCAGCGGAGTGCTGCATATTGACGGCCAGATTGCGCCGCTGAGTGCCGATAAGTGTTACCTGTTGTCTCCCGGAACCTCCTATAGCGCGGACAATCCGGAGATGACTCTGTATTATTACCTTATCTCTTTTACAGCCATTCATGCGGCCGAACGTCCGGAGCGTTATGCCGGGAAGTTGCTGCCGGGCAGACGGGAATTAATCGTTCATCCGTTCACCAGAGTCATCCGTCTGGCGGAAGAACTGGTGATGAAGGAAAACAGCGGCGACGATGTGCAGCACTACAAGCAGCAATTGAAATTTCAGGAACTGCTGCTGCTGCTCTTCGAGCACAATTATCCTTCCGGACAGCTGCCAAGTCCTGCGGAATCCGTGGAAAGAACTGTGGATTATATGCAGAAGCACTATATGGAGAGCATCACGGTGAAGCAGCTGGCAGAACTTGCAGGCATCTCGCTCTGGCAGTATACTCCGCTCTTCCAAAAGCTTACCGGCTCAAAACCGCTCGATTATCTGACCGAGCTGCGCATTCACCATTCGAAGCAATTTTTACTGGACTCCGCTGAACCCCTGCGGGAAATCGCCCGGCAGGTTGGCTTCTCTGATGAATATTATTTCAGCCGCCGCTTCCGCCAGAAGACCGGGGTCACCCCTGGACAATACGCCTATACGCAGCGCCGGAAGCCGACGGTCAAGGATTGGACCGGCCATCAGGTGGAGATCCCTGAACGGCCACGACGTATTGTCTATCACGGAGAAACGCTGGGCGATCTGCTCGCGCTGGGCGTGAAGCCTGTCGGCGGAGATGAGGCTTTTGCGCGGAACAGCGTTTATAAGCACCGGCTCAAGAAGCTGGCCAATGTCGGTTTTCCGCTGGACCCGCAGCTGACTGCCTCATTAAATCCCGATCTGATTATTTTCGCCAACGCGGATGAGCGGGCTTACCGGGTCGTCTCAAGCATAGCTCCGGCACTGACCTTCGATTCTTTCGCACCTCTCGAACAGCGGATGCGGATACTGGGAAGCTGGCTGGGCAAGCAGCGTGAAGCCGAGGCTTGGCTGGCATCCTTCCATGCCAAAAACGCCGCCATGTGGCAGCGTCTTTACGAGGAAACACTCCAGCCCGGAGAGACGGCCTCCGCGCTGATATACGACCACGGAAACCATCTGTTCGCCATGGGAAGGACCGGGCTTTCCAGTGCCCTATATGCCCCTGGCGGCCTGCAGCCGCCTGAGGTGATCCGGGGCATTCTGGATCAAGAGCTCGGATTCGCCGAGGTCGATCCGGCGCAGCTGCATACCTATGCGGGAGACCGGATCTTCATGCTCATTCCGGAGCGCAAGGACTCGCGGGAGGCCATGGAGCAGCTGATGCGGAGCCCGCTCTGGAACAGCCTTCCCGCCGTGCAGAAAGGCCAAGTCTATCTGCTAGAGAACGCGAAATGGAACTCTGCAGACGCGTTAACCCGGGAGAAGCTGCTCAATCTGCTGCCCAAGCTGCTAGGCGGTCAGCCGGTATGAACGAAGGAGCTGCCTACATTCAGTTCACTTTCCCCATAGATCCAGAATCGAACGGACTTCCTGCAGCCGCCCGGGATCAATCGGCCGCAGCGGATCGCCGTCTTCTCTTACCGCGGACCCGAAATGCACCCGTTCCACAGCTGTTTCACCCAGAAACTCCCTCAGGCCAGAAGCTTTGAGGCCGCTTCCGGCCAGAATGGAGACGGATTTCGCGGAGGATAAACGCTCAAGCACCGCAATCCTTTCCGCGCCTTCGGGCGCAGTCCGCTGCCCTCCGGAGGTCAGAATATCCGTCACCTGAGGGTAGCGTGACAGAACCTCCAGGGCTTCGAGCTGATCTGCAGCCTCATCAAAGGCCCGGTGGAAGGTCACCTCCATGCCGTCTGCAGCCTGAAGCAGCTGCTTGAGCAGCTCTTCATCCACCGTCCGGTCGCGGCGGAGCATTCCCATGACCACCGACAGCCCTCCTATGGCGGCAATATGGCGGATGTCTCGCAGCATCGTCTCCGCATCCGCCTTATCATAACGGAATGACCGGGCATGCGGCCGCACCATGACTCTGACCGGGATGCCCACGGCTTCGCGCACGCCTTCCATCAGCCCCAGGCTGGGAGTCAGTCCCCCCTCCAGGATGCCTGAAATCAGCTCAATCCGGTCTGCTCCATGCCGTTCGGCAAGGACGGCATCATTTACGGTCGTTGCAATGACCTCTAACAGCATTGCTCCACTTCCTCTCCTTGATTATATTCATCCATGCCTTTTATCTTTTGTTAATTTACCTCCCATAAGTATAATGAGAATAATACAGAATTCATTCTATTGTATTTAGCTGTTACATTTTATTGGTGAAAGGAACTAAATCCGATGAACTCTAAAATCAATGTTGTACTATTGGAAACATTACTGCCGGAGACAGAGCTTGAATTGAGCGGGCTGTTGACAGAAGTAGTGGAAGATGGCGCCTCGATCGGATTTCTCCCTCCGGTCACAGCTGAGGAAGCTTCAGCCTATTGGAAAAGCGTCCCTGATCCGCATGTGCTGCTCTGGACAGCAATGGAGGGCGACAAAATTGCGGGTACAGTGCAGCTCCATTTAGCCGCCAAAGCCAATGCCCGGCACCGCGCGGAAATTGCCAAACTGATGGTTCACCCAGAGCACCGCCGCAAGGGCATCGCCGGACTGCTGCTCGATACCGCCGAACAAGCCGCAGCGGCAGCAGACAGAACACTGCTTGTTCTGGATACGCGGGAAGGCGATCCCTCCAACCTGCTCTATCAATCACGGGGATACATCGAGGCAGGCCGAATCCCGAATTATTGCCGGTCAGCCAACGGGCAACTGGATGCTACGGTATTATATTATAAGTTAATTTGAACAAAAAAAGGCACACTCATCTTTGCCAGGGCACAAGTCGAAATAGAAGCTATATAAGCTGAACTAAAGAATGATGGCATGCTTACTGATGAAATGCGGGTCAATGGTTTCACCAATACAGTAAGTTAGATTATTAAGTTCACTCTATATAGTAAATAAGCTTGCTCACTTAAGGCTGGATAAAAAAGAACCTGCATTATTGTATAACGTGCAGTATTTTCACTAGCCTGAAGCGATCGGACACCTTCCAACATGTTGCGCGCGTACGACGGAATCAAGTGCACTTTTACCCTTCATTGCGCCTTGCAGCTCGCGTGCGGTTAAAATAAAAGCCGGTGTTTCTGCGATTCGCAGAAACACCGGCTTTTGCTATAGACAGAACTAAAATCCCTTTACGCCCACCACATATCCAGTGGCTGGTCGCGGATGAGAATGGACTGCAGATTAGTGACAGCCCGGTAGAATCCTTCATCCACCGACATCAGCGGATCTTCATGCTCAATGCTTACCACATAGTCGTAGCCGTAAGTGCGCAGCGCGCTCATAATATCCGACCATTCGGAGATGCTGTGCCCGCAGCCTACGGAGCGGAAGGTCCAGGCCCGGGTCTGTACATCCCCATAAGGCTGCATATCGGTCAAGCCGTACATGTTGATGTTGTCCTGGTCAAGATAGGTATCCTTGGCGTGAAAATGATGGATCGCGCCTGCCTTGCCGAGAATCTTGATCGCTCCTACCGGATCAATACCCTGCCACCACAGATGGCTCGGATCGAGATTCGCACCAATGGCATCGCAGGTAGCTTCTCTCAGCTTGAGGATCGTATATGGCGTATGGCACAGGAAGCCGCCGTGCAGCTCGATACCGATCTTGACTCCATGCTCTTCGGCCAGCTTGCCGATTTCCTTCCAGTACGGAATCAGCTTCTGTTCCCACTGCCAGGTCAAAATATCGCTGTATACGGTAGGCCAAGGAGTTACCGGCCAGTTAGGTGCTTTGGCGTCGTCACTGTCCCCGGCAGTACCTGAGAACGTATTGACAACCGGTACGCCCATGAGCGAAGCCAGCTTGATCGACTTGCGCAGAATTTCGTCACCTTGACGGGCTTCTTCCTTATCCGGTGAAATCGGGTTATTGTGGCAGCTGAAAGCGCTGATGATAATCCCGCGTTTGGTGAATTGTTCGAGATAAACCTCGCGGGCCGATTCGCTGGCCAGCAGCTCGTCGGTCGGACAGTGGGCATTGCCCGGATTGCCTCCCGAGCCGATTTCCACGGCGTTCAGGCCAGCGGCAGCAATTTTATCGAGCATCTCTTCGAGTGTTAAGCTTCCGAATACCGGATCAAATACACCTAACTTCATTTATATTCCCACCTTTTCTCTGATTGGCTCCAAAGCTTCGGAATGGCCGTACACCGGATAATCACGTTTGGTTGGTGCACACCAATTGACGCCATTGATAATCACTTTTTGAATTTCCTTGTTGTAATAGGTTGGATATGATTCATGGCCCGGTTGGAAATAAAAAATCTTCCCGCTTCCACGCCGGTAAGTCGAACCGCTCGGGAACACATTGCCCCCCTCGAACCAGCCTACAAAGATGAGGCTCTCCGGTGCCGGTACATCAAAATGCGCCCCGTACATCTCTTCCTGCTCCAGGTCGATGTATTCGCCGATGCCTTCGGCAATCGGGTGGCTCGGGTCCATTACCCAGAGACGTTCCTTCTCTTCTGCTTCGCGCCATTTCAGGTCGCAGCTGGTGCCCATCAGCTTCATGAAGATTTTGGACATGTGGCCGGAGTGAAGCACAATCAGCCCCATTCCCTTCAGAACCCGGTTGTACACGCGGCTTACAATCTCGTCGCTGACCTCCTGATGGGCAACATGCCCCCACCAGACCAGCACATCCGTATTCTCCAGCACCTCTTCCGTCAAGCCATGCTCCGGCTCGTCCAGGGTTGCTGTTGCTGTATCAAAGCCTGCTTCCTGCAGGAATCCGGCCAGTTGTCCGTGAATTCCCTGCGGATACACCCGGCGGATTCGTTCCTCCTGCAATTCATGACGGTATTCATTCCATATGGTTACTCTGGTCACTTTGGACACACTCCTAATTTGAGATAAATTCAGGGATATGCTGAGTTATCCGTTAATGCAAAATCGATAAGCATAAAATACATGTGGGACTTTAATGTCCTAAGTTTCTTAAAGCGGGAAAATCACCCGCTAAATACATGGCTATGTTCATTTCTCGACACTTAAAGGGAAATTGGCCCTTTAATTCTGCCGGGTTCGGTGAATTTGAAAGATCCTTGAAAATTAGCGTGCTCAATTCCCCTTACTTGTCATCTGGATCTGCCAGACTCTCAATTAGCGGGCCGTTTTCCTGTTAATGCATGAGACAGGGTATCTCTCATTATTACTCAAAGTTCTTTAGTCAAAAAACACCGGCATTCCGGTCTCTGACGATTTGTAGATCGCCTCCAGAATGCGTGTAACCACCAGCGCCTGCTCCGGTTTCACCACCGGCTCGGTGTCGTTCACAATGCTGCGGATCCACTGCTCGGCTTCAACCACTGCGGGGTCATCTCCGGTACCGTCGTAGAAGTCAACGCCAGCCGCATCAAGTCCGATATACTTCTCGAACGTCTTGCCGTAGGCCTCTCCGTTAATGCGCAGCCCCTTCTCCATATCCGCTCCGCCTTCCGTGCCGCAGAGCGCAGTCTTGGCTTCGCCGACATCCAGCGTGTTCAGCGCCCAACTGGCTTCAAGCACGATCGTTGCGCCATTCTCCATCGTAATGAAGCCGATGGCGGAGTCTTCAACGGTGAATTTCTCCGGGTCCCACGGCCCCCAGGCGTTTGCTGCATTTTTGCGGCCGGACAGCTTGTGGTAGGCATTGCCCACGGCATACTTCGGCTTGTAGTTGTCCATCATCCACAGGGTCAAATCAAGAGCATGGGTGCCGATATCGATCAGCGGACCGCCGCCTTGCGCTTCTTCATCGAGAAACACGCCCCAGGTCGGAACCGCACGGCGGCGGATGGCCTTCGCTTTGGCATAATAAATTTCTCCAAGCTCGTTGTTCTCGCATACGGCATGCAGATAAGCTGAATCGGCTCTGAACCGGTTCTGATATCCGATCGTCAGCTTCTTGCCGGTGCGCTTCGCAGCATCAATCATCGCCTGTGCTTCCGCAGTCGTCTTGGCCATTGGCTTCTCGCACATTACATGCTTGCCGGCCTCCATGGACGCAATCGAAATCTCCGCATGGGAAATGTTCGGCGTACACACGTGAATCACATCTATGTTTGCATCCTTAAGCAGCTCTCTATAATCGCTGTATACCGCAGCGCTGGCATCTCCGTAATCCGCTTTGGCCTGCTCGGCACGTTCAGGAACGATATCGCAGAAAGCTACCATCACCGCACCTTCCACTTTTTTGAGCGCAGGCATATGTTTGCCGTTCGCGATGCCGCCGCAGCCGATAATTCCAACTTTTAAAGTCATTCTCTCTTAACCTCCACTTGTTGATGTAATATCTCTATCTTACAAATCCGCGGAAGGGCTTTCTTCCTGCAATCTTGCCCTGTTATTCCTGAATATTGTCTTATGGTATTTCAGGGGCGATATTCCCGTCGCTTCCTTGAAAAAATGATGGAAAGTCTTCACGCTGCCAAACCCCGCCGCTTCCGCCACGGCAGACATGGGCAGGTTCTCATTGAGCAGAATCCACTTGGCTTTATTCAGCCGGTATTCATTGAGAAAGGCAACAAAGGTCATGCCCGTATTCTTCTTGAACAGCTTAGTAAAATAATACGGACTGAAGCCCATATGTCCGGCTACTTCGTTTAGCGTAATCGGTTCCTGGTAATGCTGCTCGACATAGATGAAAATCCGCTCCAGCCGTTCCAGCGTTTCCCGCGACTGGATCTGAGTATCCTCCGAGAACTTGGGCCCTCTGTTGCTGCTATTCTTCGGCACTTCCCGCATAATAACCGTCAGCAGCTCGAACAGTCTCGCCTTGATGAGAAAGGCATAGCCTTCACGCCGCTGCGTGTCCTCCTCGTAAATGCTCTCCAGAAGGCCAATCACCTTCGTTGCTACCGCTTCCGGCCAGCTTGAACTGGATTGCTCCATCTCTGTGAACAGATCGCGAAGCGAATATTCATTGCCGCCGAGCGCAGTAACCTCCTGAAACAGTCCGAGATCAAACTGGATCACAAACCGTTCACTTTCAGGCGAGGCGAGGAAATAGTGCACATCTCCGCCATTGATGAACTGTATTTCACCCTGTTCCATCCGGATCGGGGTATCATTTATTCCCAGATTTAGTCTTCCTTTGGTGACGTAAATAATTTCGATTTCTTTATGCCAATGCGGATATGTGAGATCGTCACCTCCGCAGACTAAACTGCGGAAGGGGAAATGCTTATCCACATCCGGAAGTTCGAGATAAATATTCATTAGCGCGGCTCCTTGTCCGGGTAATTAGCTGTAATTAAAATTTAATTGAACCCCACTTTATCTTATCCCCCGGCAGAGGACACATCAAGAGGCGCAAAAAAGAGCCCCGCGGGGCTCTCTTTTACAGCATATTTATATCGAAAACAAATCAGAGTTTAATCTTCAAAACAACCTTCCGCACCGCTTCCTTCTTCCCCGCTTCAATCCCTGTCATATGCCCGTCCTGCGGATAGCAGACGACAAGCGCTCCCGGACCTGCGGTTACCGCCGACTCCAGCTCGCCCGTAAAGAACACCGCATCTTTCTCGGCGCTGTATTCATCTCTAACCTTGAGCTGCTCAATAGCGGAATAACCGATGCGCTCCGTACCTTCAAGAATATAATGCAGATCAAGATTGATCCGGTGGGCTTCCCAGAAGCAGTCTCCGGCGTCCTTGGTCTCGTATTCATTGATGAAATAGAACATTTCTTCATTCACATCATGGCGGCCTGCAGCCAGTCCTGCAAAGTCCGTATCCCGCAGGAACTGCAGTCCACGCTGAATTTTCTCTCCGTAAGCAGCCTCATTCTCCAGCAAATGCCCCAATGTATCCACTATCATGCCCGAAATCCTCCTATAATCATATATCCCCGTCTCGCGGAATAGAAAAAGAATAGTTGATTCCCCGCGGCAGGTCTATGTATTTGTTCACGTACCCCCGGCATAGATTCTTAATAAGCTCGCAAAACTTAAGTCTATGCTTTCGAAGTGAGTTTTGTTCGAAGTGGATTCAATGAGGCTAAGCTCGCAAAACTTAAGTCTATGCTTTCGAAGTGAGTTTTGTTCGAAGTGGATTCAATGAGGCTAAGCTCGCAAAACTTTTAGGAGGCGGTATAATGCTCATTATCCTGATGTACATGTTCGCCGCACTGGGTGTTGGCTTGCTGCTGGCGGCAGCGGTGCTGCGGCATAAACTGTCCGATCCTTCGTCTGACTTGAACAAGCTGATCCATACACTGGCTGATTTCAACCTTAAATTCACTAAGCGGTTCATCACTCCAGACAAATCTCATATCATTGCCCTGGATGAAGGAGGCAAGCAGCTCGCTATCGGCATGTATTCCCCTGACAACCATGCAACGCCCTCAGCTGTCCTTTACACCTTTGATGTGATCTTAGGCTCTGAAATTGTTGAGAACGCCCTCACCCTGACCAAAGCCAGCAAAACCAGCCGGATTACCAGCAGCGGCGCAAAGGCCGGCACAGGTAAAGTGCTGGATGCTGCCGCAGTCTACGGAACCGCAAACAGACAGGAAGACGGAAAACCCGAGGAAATCATTGAGCTTACGCTTAAAATCTACCTCAGCAGCAAGGATACGCCTGTACTGTCGATTCCCTTTCTTCCAAGGCAGATACCGGCCAAAAAATCGGACCTGGAATACTCCCAGGCCCTTATGGAAGTACAGCATGTGCATGAGATGATCCGGGATATTGTCTCAGCATAGTACCGTACGGTCATCGTATTGCTTTCCATCCTACATGCTTAACTTGCCAATATCCCCGCCGTTCTACGGATTTCAACCGCAAATAGCGGGTTAAATCAAGAAATTCTTACGACAACAGCGGCCGGAAATCCAAACATTCACCGCAGTTGCATTCTATGCCGGCGGGGTAAAGCTAAAGTTCAACTTATATAGCTACCAGTTTGCGCGCTTATTGATATTCTTCATATCCGTATTCGTCCACTTGCCATAAATGAAAAAAGCCAGATTTGAAATGTCGGGAAAGTTGGAGCGGATTCCCTGTTGTACGTTTTTATACTGGGCATCGGTCCAATCGGTATCCAACGCGGCGATGATTTCGGCATTGCCGATTTTTTGCCGGGTCTGGCTTAGTATTCCTTCGCTGTCATAAACCCAGCTTTGCGGAAATTCCCAATCGTCGAAATAGGCCATCGGAGAAACGAAATCCATGTATGGCATAAATTTGGCGGCATCCTGTCCGACTTCCACAAACTCCGGCGGCAGAATATAAGCCCCGAAAAAGAGTCCTGGCGTAATCCCGTCCAAATCGCTTTTCACATCACGCACATACTCCCCAAGCTTGGTCGTTCTCCAGTCATTCCACTCCTCCCGTTTCGCATTATCCGAAGCAAAGTTAATAGTAATTGGATCATAGCCGTATTGATTTTTATACTGTGTTCTCGTGTAATCGCCCATATCCATGTTGTAATCGTCAAAGCGGAGCCAGTCCAGGACAATACCATCGACATCATAATTTTCAGCAACTTCTTTGATGATAGAGCGCTCATAGGCTTGCACACCAGGATGGAGCGGATTCACGAAATATTCAGTGCCATTGGAGCCTGTAAAAGGCTTCACCTTGCCGTCCACAAGCGCGCGCATCTGCCACTCGCTGTTCTTGTCAAAGGCCGCACGGTCGTGGAACTGCGGAATCCATGCCCTCACCTGAATATTCTTTTTATGTGCCTCAGCAATAACATCCTTGACTGCGTCAAAATTGGAGTATCCTGAAGCGACCGGTGCAATCTTGCTCTTATAAAATGCATAGCCGGACGGAACCTCCTCATCCTCATCCTGCTTCACACTCAAATTGATGACGGAAATATTGTTCTTTGCCGCATTGTTCACGAAGCTGACAACATCATTATGGATTTTAAAATTGGCACCTGTCCGCACGATGATCTCGGATACGAAGGGTCCTGTTTGGGCAGCTGTTGTCTGGGCCGGAACACTCAGCATAAAGCTCAGCAGCAGCGCGGGCAGGGCCATCAGCAAAGTCCGTTTTCTTTTACCTTTAGTCATTGTTTTCTCCGCCTTTCTATAATTAGATGGGGTGCAGATTAGATGTTACGAATTCCTATTCCTCCTCCTTTCCTAGACAGACTGAAAGCTCGGAAAGCTTCTGCCTTATCCCTGTGTCCCGTCGTTGCCGGTGAGCTCTGTATGATGAAAGTAAGGGATAGTGATTTGAACAGTTGTTCCGATTCCAAGCCGGCTGTAGAGCAAGACACCGTATGAATCGCCAAATTGCAGCTTGATTCTCTGGTCGACGTTGCGGATGCCATACCCCATCTTGATCCCGCTTGGAGAGAAAATCTGCCGGATGGTTTCCTTAGTCATACCGATGCCGTCGTCAATCACCTTGAACACAATTCCCTGCTGACCAGCCTCCGCCGTAATGCGGATATGAATGGTCTCCCCGTAAAAAGCATGCTCAAGAATGTTCTCCACAAAGGGCTGCAAAATCAGCCTTACAGTATCAAAACCCAGCACCTTCTGGTCAATATCGAAATTAAAGGTGAGATGATCCTCATATTTGATTTTCTGGATGTCAATATAGGTCTGTACATGCTGCAGCTCCTTCTCGACCGGAATCATCGTCCTGCCCTCATTCAGTGTCAGCCTGTAGAATTTCGCAAGGCCGCTGACCATCAAACGGATTTTACTGATCTCACCAAACTGTGCCAGACGGTTTATGGAAGAGAACGAGTTATACAAAAAGTGGGGATTGATCTGTGCCTGAAGAATTTCCAGCTCTGCTTCCTTCTTGTGCAGGTTGGAGAGGTAAACTTCCTGAATCAGGCGGTTCATATTCTCCCCCATATTATTTAGTGCCAGGGAGATCTGATTAAATTCGTCATTGCCCCGGTAACTAAGCCTTTTATGCAAATCCCCTTCCTGAAAGGAACGGAGGACAGACACAATTTTGACGACACGCCGGGAAAAATAGCCGGACAGCAGCATACCTGCTGCGGAAAAGAAACCGATCATGATCAGGCAGACGAGAATGGTTACGCTTTTGACCTTCTGGATATCCTGCTCCAAAACTTCATTGGGGATATTGACCGCAAGCGTCCAGTTCAGCTCCTCGACCGGCGCCTTGATTTGCAGATAATCCTTGCTCTCCAGCAGTGGAATTTGCTCGGGTTTCATATTTTTATCCCCTGAAGAAAGGTGGATAATGTCATGATTTTCATTTTCTATATACACTGTACTGCCCTTGCGGAACTTATCATCTTTCACGCTTTCAAGAAGATCGGCAATCTTGACAGTAATCCGGACAAAACCAAATGGTTTGGGGGCAGTGGGCTCATACGTATCCATCAATCTGCGGAGCAAGGAAATATTCCCGTAGGACTCATCATCTTCGATCTGGCGCCACTGCATCGTTACCCCGTATTGTTCCCGGGGAAAACCGCTGAACCAGGGCTTGCCCAGAATCCGCTTTTGGTGAAACAGCTGGTAGAACCTCCCCTTCCGCAGCGGATCCATCCCTTCGTAAGAATAGTAAACCTCGGGTATGGTCTCATTCTGAATATACAGGGACAGTGCAATGTTGCGGTTAGAGGAATGCACCGTATTTTGCAGCATCGGGATCAAATAGCTCTGCAGCGTCTCAAAGCTGTACCAGCCGTCATCGTAGCGCCTTAAGGAATCCGCCAGTGTGCGGTCATAATACAGTGAGTCCGTCAGCCGCTTGGTATCCTCCACCTTATAACGGATATTATCCTGAATCTGCTGAAGCGTGCCCCGGATATTGGCCTTTGTCTGTGTTCGGATGGATTCAACCGCCGTGTTATAAGCAAAGGCACCGACAAAAGCAACCGGGACAATCAGCAGTACAATATAAGAAATCATCAGCTTGTAGCCGAATGACAGAAACCGTTTCTTTTGCTTCATAGGCCGCTGTTCTCCTTTGTTCAGCACTGCTTACGGTAATCCCCCGGTGTCATCCCATATTTGTCTTTAAACTGCCTGCTGAAATAAGTCAGGTTTTTATAGCCAACCCTTCCGGCCACCTCGAAAATTTTAAATTGGGGATTCTGCAGTAAAGTGCAGGCTCTCTCCAGCCGCTTCTCCACCACGTAATCGCTGAAATTAATGCCCGTTCCCTGCTTGAACAGCACGCCGAGATGATTCGGGGAAAAACTAAACAGATTGCTCACATCCCGGAGTGCGATATTCTGGTCCAGATGCTTCTCCACATAGGCGCAGACCGATTCAAGCAGCTTATTATTTTTCTTTTGCTTCTTTACATGCAGTGTTTCAGAGATTTCAAATACCCTCCGGCGCAGCCAGGACTGGATATCATCCATGGTTTCGAATTTGAACAAAATGTCCAGGTTCTCCATTCGCATGCCCAGCATCTGGAACAGATTCTCGTTTAGTCCTGCCAGATAGGCATCCAGCCGGGAGATAATCTGAATGGCAAAGTTGTAGACGGTAGATTTGGACTTCATCCGGCGGACCAAGGCGAATACATTCTCAAGTTCATCGTGCAGCTGGACAAGCCTGTAATTCGACATTGCGGCAAACAGGGCATCCAGCGTCATTTCGAGACTCTGCACGTCCTCCACGCTGCCTGACTCCAGCTCGGAAAATTGGATCAGACGGCTTTTGCCCGCAAGCATTTTATAATCAAGCGCCTGTTTCGCCTGCTGATAAGAGGTGTGAATTGAAGCGGTGGAAGCTGCTGTGCTGCTCAGGCCTATTGTGATGGTGACCGGAAACCGGACCCCAATAAGTTCAATTAAACCGCTGAGCAGCGCTTCACATTCCGCCAGTTCCTCCATCTGCAGTACAAGCGCACATTCACGGCTGGAAAGCCTGCACAGCGACCAGATCCGGCACTCTGTGCAATAATCCAGTACCGTTTGATACAGCTGATTGACGATCTGCCTCGCCTCCAGCTCGCTGTATGCATTCAGCTTCCAGGCCACATCATCAATCTCAATCACGGCAACCCGCTGCGGAGCAGATGGGCTAATCCCGCATTGTGCAAGGACTAGATCATCCATGGTTTCTGCTCCGTCTTGCTGACCATCCAGCAGGCCAAGCAGCCTGTTGTTCTTAAGTACAGGCAAGGTCTTATAGTAATCCGATTCCAGTCTGGACTGCTGGGCCTCATGATCCAATTGGGCCTTCACCTTCTGCAGCACCTCGATCATTTCTTCATCCTCTACAGGCTTCAGGACATAACTCTGCACATTCAGCTCCATCGCCTGCTTGGCATAGTGGAAGTCTTCGTAACCGCTTACAAATATGATTTTCAGCTGTGGGAGCAGCTGCAATGCTTCACGGGACAGCTCCAGACCGGACATAATCGGCATCCGGATATCGGTGATCAGAATATCAACATGATGATTCCGGATATAATCCAGCGCAGCGAAGCCGCTGCTCACCACCGCTGCCACATTCATCTGCAAATCCTTCCAGGGTATAAAGTGCTGCATCCCTCTTAAATCCAGCACTTCATCATCTGACAGCAATACGTTATACATGTTTGACCTCCAATCCGGCCGTGTGATTAAAGCCAACACTTTCTATTGATCACATCATATAACATTTCATTTTTACCGTGTTGCAAAACCTTCATCCTCATTGCAGAAGTCTACAAATCGTTGTTCTTATCAGTGTTTTTGCCGGAACGGTTCCTATACTATGAATTTCAGCAGAGAAATTTGCAAAGGAAGTGTTCAGATGAAAAAAAGCATCGTCACGTCTTCACCACCGGGAGTCCCTCCGGGCGTACGACCGGAAGCCAGCCGCAAATCCTTCTGGTTCAGATTCTCCAGGCAGCTGGATCTTCAACTGATGGTCATCCCGGCAATGATTCTTATCGTGATCTTTTCTTATCTGCCGATGTACGGGGTGCTGATGGCTTTTCAGGATTACGATATTTTTCAAGGATTTCTGCACAGCCCATGGGTAGGCTTCAAGTATTTCCAGATGTTCTTCGAGGCACCCGAATTCTGGACCGTCATGCGCAATACGATTGTGATTAGTGCCCTGAGACTCCTCATCGGATTTCCGGCACCTATACTGCTGGCGCTTATCCTGAACGAAGTGATTCACTCGCGCTTCAAACGGATGATCCAGACCATCAGCTACCTGCCCCACTTCCTGTCCTGGGTCATCGTGTCCGGATTTGTGACCTCCATGCTGGCAACCGATAACGGAAGCGTGAACATGCTGCTGCAAAAGCTGCATTTAATCAGCGAGCCTGTCAATTTCCTGTCCATTCCCGGCTACTTCTGGGCCATCCTGATCGGAACAGGAATCTGGAAGGAGATCGGTTTCTCCGGCATCGTATATCTGGCCGCCATTGCGGGCATCAATCCCGAAATTTACGAAGCAGCCTCCATCGACGGAGCAAACCGCTTGAAGAAAATTTGGTACATTACCCTGCCCGGTATTTCCGGCGTAGTTACGATCTTCATGATTCTCGCAGTTGGCGATATCTTGAGCGCAGGCTTTGAGGACATCCTGCTCCTGGCCAAAAACCCTGTACTTCAGGACGTGTCCGATGTCATTGATACTTACGTCTACCGCGTTGGTATCCGCAACTCGCTTTTCTCCTACGCCGCCGCAGTCGGTTTATTCAAGTCAATAATCAGCGTCTTTTTGCTCACAGTTGCCAATCGGATAGCCCGTAAACTGGGACACAGTCTGTGGTAGTCTTCGGCATCGCAACTACACATTGAAATGCAGGTGATCACGGCATGAAAAACAGCCTTTCTGACAATTTGCTTCTCAGTCTCATTTACTCCATGCTCATTCTCATGGCTTTTGTAATGTTGTATCCGTTCTGGAATTCGATCGTCATCTCATTCAACGTGGGTTTGGACACGACGCGTGGGGGGATCACCTTTTGGCCCAGACAATTCACTCTGGAGAATTACATTGTAGTGTTTCAGGATAAGCGGCTAATGACAGGCTTCCTTATTTCCGTGCTGCGAACGGTGATTGGCACAATTCTATCCATTGCCTGTACATCAATCTTTGCCTATGGCATGTCCAAGAAACAGCTCATGGGACGGAAAGGGTATATGATCCTGTGCATCATCACGATGTACTTCAGCGGAGGATTGATTCCTTCCTTTCTGATTAACCGCGAGCTGGGCCTGATGAATAATTTCTGGGTCATGATTGTTCCGAATATAATCAGCGTCTGGAACATGATCATTTTCCGCACGTTTTTTCTCGAACTGCCGGAAGGCTTGGAGGAATCGGCGAAAATCGACGGCTGCGGCCACTTCGGCATCTTTTTCAAAATTGTCATCCCGATTTCAGGTCCGGTGATCGCCACACTTTCTCTATTTGCTGCAGTATGGCACTGGAATGACTGGTTTACGGCCAGCATTTACATCACCTCCGGGCATCTGCTCCCGATTCAAACGCTGCTTCAGCAAATTCTAAGCTCCAACATTATGTCTGAACAGATGATGCAGACCAATGCGGCTGCTCAAGGCCACATGGCCCGGCTCCAAAGCGTCACAACCAAATCGCTCACCATGTCCACCATGCTGGTAGCAACGGTACCGATTTTGCTCGTTTATCCATTTTTGCAGAAATATTTTACCAAGGGCGTCATGATCGGTTCCATTAAAGAATGAACTTGGATAAGATCGGTGTAGCAATCATAGCTCACGGCTTTTTCATAAAAAACAATCCCATGGGGGTATGAAGATGTTCATTACAAGTGGAAACGGCTTCGCCGTCCTCAAAAGGACGGTATCCGTTTCAGCGAGAAATAGAAGGATAATTTATAGCGTGAAGCATATAAACTCTTATATTTCAAAAAAATCATTCCTGCTGCCGGTATGTATGCTGGGTATGAGTATCATGCTTGCCGCATGCGGTGGAAACAGCGGTGAAGACGGGGCAAAGCCAAGCAACAACACTGCCGGGACTGATTCATCCCAACCTTTTGTTTTCGGAGAAACACCGCTCACCTTTTCCTTTTTCGGCAATTATGACTGGTATACGATGAATCCTTGGGGCCAGGATCCGGCGACTAAATGGATTCAGGAGAACAAGAAAGTAACGGTCCAGTCGATCCAGTCCGGCGGTGCGGCTCTGCAGAAATTCAATACAATGATCGCCTCCGGCGAGTTCCCGGATGTCATCTGGGGAGACCGCGGAGCCGAAGTAGAAAAGCTGAGAAAGGCAGGCAAGCTCGTTGCGCTGGACCCCTATCTTGATAAATATCCTAATCTGAAAAAATGGGCAGGAGAAAAAACAATCAACATGCTCCGCTCCGAAGACGGCAAACTGTACCAATTCCCAAATTGGTACACGAAAAATCCGATGGGCAACGGTGGCTACGCTGTAAATAATAAGATCTACAAGGAACTCGGATCGCCGAAGCTGGAAACCTTTGACGACCTGTATGCCTATCTGAAGCTGGTGAAAGAGAAATATCCTGACATTATTCCATTCGAGGTCGGGATGCTGGGTCAAGGGATAGACTTTCTCTACGCCGGGATGGCGGAAGACCGGAATGTCGGGCAGGTCTCTCTGCGTGTCGTCCCCCAGGGGAATGGGCTGAAATCCCTCTTCAGTGATCCGGTCTACCGCGAAACCATGGTGTTCGCCAATAAATTGTTCCGGGAAAAGCTGATTACCCAGGATGCCATCACGCAGACCCGCGACCAGGTCAAGGAAAAGGTGAATAATGGCCGCATAGCAATCTACGGGGATTTCGATACCACCGTTATCGGCACGGAAGCGAACAGCATGCTGCGCGCCAAAGATCCTGAAGGCGGATACACGATGATCTGGCCTTTGCATAAAGCCGGCGTAGATCCGAAGAAGGTATGGGTCAACGAATTTGATTCTCTTGGCTGGAATGTCAGTGTCATCACAACACAGGCTGAGAATCCAGAAGGCATATTTGCCTATCTGGACTGGCTGACGGGTGAGGAAGGGGAGCGTATTATTTTCTGGGGGCCTGAAGGCATGTACTGGCAGGGCATCAATGAGAAAGGCGCACCCATCTACACAGAAAAATATAAAAATGAAGCCGAGGAGCGTTCCAAGCTCATGGCCATCTGGGATACGTTTCAATGGGCAGGAAATACGGCATTTATTGATGGAGCCAAGGCTGAAAATGAAATGAGTCTGCCTGAGGATAAGCGCGACTGGGCTACGGTCTCCCAAACCACAATCGCCTGGAAGACCTCATTTGATGCCACGGAATTCGGCAATATACAGCCCCTTCCAGATTCAGAAGAGGGCATGATCATGCAGCGTGTAGCCGATATCGCCGATAAGGTGCGGGCTAAAGCCTTGTTCGCCAAGGATGAACAGGAGGTGATCGCCCTGCTAGACAAAGCCGAGCAGGATGCCCAAAAGGCCGGTTATGATAAGCTCCTGAAGTTTGAAACCGGGAAGTGGCAGGACAATATCAAAAAGATAAAAGGGAATTAAACCGTCCCGCTATAAAAAGAACAAGGGTGTTCCCTGCCATGTAAATGGCCGCGGGACGCCCTTTGCTTTGTCAGGATGAGAATGGAAACACATCAATGGATACGGCTGTGGTCAGAATCAATTGGCCCAAGGCACGGACCGGGGCCGCGCGTTTAAGCTTCAGTGAGTTTAAGGAGGTCAACCTTGCCTGCATTCAGCTTCTCAATAATCGCCAGCAGAAAGGTCTCTGCCAGACTGTTCTTTTTGATCTCCCGGGCCGCTTCTTCAAATGTGAACCACATCGCTTGATCCACCTCGGTACTCATCCGGCTCAAGTCTTCCGAAGCAGCCATGCTTATAAAGTTCAGCATCAGCGTATTGGACGGCTCAAAATAAAGGCTGCGCATATATTCATAAGCCACGATATCCAGCCCTACCTCTTCCTTTACCTCGCGGATAAGGGTGGCTTCCGCATTCTCCCCTTTGTTGACGTAACCTGCGAGCAGGATGTAATCCGGCCGGTTATACTGCTTGATTAGCAGAATCTTGTCCATCTCTTTGTTCAACACTGCGGTACTGATAGCCGTGCTAAAAACAGGAAACCGGAACATTCCGCATGCTTCGCAAAAAGGGATCAGCCCCTCCCCGCCGCATTCTTTCAAGATCAGCTCAGTTCCGCATTCTATACAATACTTCAAGAAACATCTCTTCCTCTCCAAGTACACTGAATTCTATCCTATTATACAGGTCCAGGGATATGTAATCGCTAGGTAAAATTTTAGGAATTCGCGTTCTGAGGGGATTTTTGGACAGGTTTTTATTATCCGGTGTGGAATAAGAAGAGTAGCCTGATTCGTCGGGCTCTATTAAAAAACAACTTGGAGGGACTGCAAATAATGAATCCGCTAATTAACTTTGCGCATCGCGGCGCATCCGCTGTGTGTCCGGAGAATACGATGTCAGCATTCCGCAAGGGCCTTACGCTTGGAGCGACCGGGATTGAAACCGATGTACAGATGACAAAGGATGGCGCACTGATTCTGATTCATGACGAAACGCTGGGCCGCACGACAAACGGCAGCGGGAATGTGAAAGACCACACGCTTAAGGAACTGCTTGACCTGGACGCGGGCTCCTGGTTCGGGGAAGAATTCAAGGGAGAGCTGCTTCCCACCCTCGAAGATCTTCTGGATCTGCTCAAGGATAGCGATACGGTGCTAAATATTGAACTTAAGAACGGGGTCTTTATGTACCCGGGGATGGAGGAAAAGGTTATTGCCGCCGTGCGGGAATTCAACATGAGTGAACGCGTCATATTGTCGAGCTTCAACCATTACTCCCTGGCTCACTGCAAATCGCTGGCACCGGAGATTCGCACCGGGATTTTATATGGAGAAGGCTTGTACCGCCCGTGGGATTACGCAGCCTCTCTGCAGGCGGATGCACTGCATGCCTACCATTTCGCTGTGTTGCCGGAGTTTGTCTCCGAGGCGGCGGAGCATGGCATCGCCTATCATCCTTGGACCGTGAATGATCCGGAGCGCATGAAAGAATTAATCGCTGCCGGAGTGTCAGGAATCATTACCGATTATCCGGACGTGCTGGACAGACTGCTTACTGCTAAGGGAGAGTGATGGGGTGAAGAAAGTCTGGCTGCTGGGTTTCGGTTTTTTCAGCATCAGCATTACATGGAGTTTGTATAATGCGTTTGTACCTTTTTTCCTGGAGAAATATGTACACAGTGTAGCCTTGATCAGCTTCATGATGACCATTGATAACTATTTCGCCCTGTTTCTGCAGCCATGGATTGGCAACCGCAGTGACCGTACGGTGAGCCGTTATGGGCGCAGAATGCCTTATCTGCTGATCGGAATGCCGCTGGCTGCCGTACTGACGATGCTGATTCCGTTCCACACCGGGCTGTTCACGCTGCTGCTCTTTATGATGCTGATGAACCTGGCCATGAGCCTGTACCGTTCGCCGACCGTCGCGCTGATGCCGGATATTACGCCGGATAAGCAGCGCACCAAGGCGAACGGCCTGATTAACTTCATGGGAGGGATTGGGTCGATTCTGGCGTTTGGCGTCGGCTCATTCCTCTACAAGGCCAGCCCAGCATTGCCGTTTATTGTTGCCGGTCTCATCACGCTGCTCTGCCTGTTCATCGTGTCGCAGTTCATCAAGGAGGAACGGGATGGGGTGAACAAAGAAGCAGCACTGGGTACCGAAGAAGTCACTGGTTTATCCGGAGATTCGCAACGCAGCGATAACATTCCACGGGTCAAACCTACACGCATCTCCTTAAAAAAACAGCTCGACCGTACCACAGTCTGGCTCTTAGCAGCCATCTTCTTCTGGTTCGTAGCTTATCAAGGTGTAGAGACGCTGTTCACATTGTACGGCAAACATCACCTTGGCCTCAGTGAACAGGCAGCCTCCTTCTCGCTGACGTTCTTTTCGCTAGCCTTCGTAGTGTTTGCGATTCCCAGCGGCTGGCTGGGCGGGCGGTTCGGGAAGAAAAAGATTATTGTCACCGGAGTATGCGGACTAATGGCAGTTTTTGCCCTCGTGGGATTTGCGGAGAATTTGCTTGTGCTGCGGATTCTGCTGCTCGTTGGCGGGATGTTCTGGGCCTGCATTAATATCAATTCATACCCTTATGTAGTAGCAACAGGCACGGAGGAAAGCATCGGTACACGCACCGGAATGTATTATCTGGTCTCCTCGCTGGCCGCCATCACCTCCCCACCGCTGCTTGGGCTGATGATTGACCTTACCGACTACTCCATCCTGTTCTATGCGGCAGCGGTGAGCATGGCAATAGCCCTGCTCTGCCTGTTCCTGATGAAAGGACGCAGCAAATTTAATTAATTGGCTTTGGAGCTGCCTGCCCAATTGACAGATTGAAGCGTGTTTCCCTGCTTGTGTATGGTATATCGGCCCTTTCCGAGCTGCTTGGCGCTGTACATTGCCGAATCGGCTTCCTTCAGCAGCCGCATCGGGTCGATCCTGCCATGGCTCAACGTAATGCCGATGCTGACTGAAACAAACAGTTCATGCCGTTCCAGACTGTAAATGCGGGTCGTTTGCTCCAGAATCTGCATAGCAAGCTGCTCTGCTTCCTTACGGCCGCAGCGCTTGGCGACAATTACGAATTCATCCCCGCCGTTCCGGAAGATATGCCGTTTGCCTTTGGAGGTGAACTGTTTCAGACTGCCGCCGACGGCCTGAAGCAGCAAATCGCCCACATGATGGCCAAGTCTGTCATTGATTGACTTGAATCGGTCCAGGTCAAGGAACAGCACCGCAAGCTGCTCGTTTGGTTTGCAGTGGTCCCAGAAGTGATCCATCCCGTTTTTGTTCAAGAGGCCTGTCAAGGTATCCCTGTAGGCCAGTTCCTTCAATTGCTCTCTTTCGGTCAGGATCTGGCGAAGCTTGGAGAACAGATACATCAGGGCTAAGAGAGTCAATGTATAGAGTACCAAGGAGATAAACAGGCTGCCTTCAGCCTGTTTCAAGCCGGATTGTGACTGCTTGCCCAGCCAGTGCATTCCGTATAATCCGCCGCTGGCGATCAGTATTATCAGGCTCGTGCGCACAGCACGGGCTCTTTGATTTTTATAGGTGAAATTCCGGGTCAGCCGGAGAAGGCTGTACACAGTCAACGCTGCAATAAGAACCGAAAATAGAGCCAATATATAATTACGGGCTTCTTCCATCATGATGCGCACTCCCTTTTACATGAAAATAAATCTGGTTAACAGTAATAAGCGATAAGCTTATTATCGGCAAGCGCGGGCGGATCCTGCATGGAATGTTTTGGAAGACGCCGTCTTGATAAGGTCTAGCTCTCCATATGCTTCACACAATTATACAGCTCGCAGGTCCAGCCGCTGTCCCCTTTAACGATGCGGGTGATAGAGGTATTCTTCAGCAGCACGCTGACATCCAGTCCGGGAACCAGTCCGGTCAGGCTGCTCCGCAGAATCGCGCCGTGGCTGACAATCAGGATGTTGTGGCCGGGATGCTTCAATGCAATCTCTTCAATCGCCTTGCTTCCCCGTTGCTTGCCTGATTCATTGCTCTCCAGCCCGAGGTCCAGCGACTTCCATTCTGTCCCCCAGCGTTCCACCCGCTCTTGCTCCGTGGTGCCCTCAAGCAGTCCGCCGTTCATCTCTCTAATTCCCGGAATCACTCCCGCTACCTGCAGGCCCAGCTTCGCTGCGATCACCTCTGCCGTCTGTCTTGCTCTCAGCAGGTCGCTTGAGTAGATATAGTCCCACTGTTCTCCGCTGAGACGTTCTGCTATAGCCGCTGCCTGCTGAAGTCCTTCCTCGTCCAAAGGGTTATCCGTATGCCCCTGTATCCGTCCTTCTTTATTCCAAGCTGTGCTGCCATGCCGAATCAAGCCGATTCTTGTCATTGTTGCTACCCGCCTTTATGAAGAATAAGTAAGCTTACTAGATTATAAACGAACAGTCTGGAAGATGCATACGCCACCCGATATAGGGATCATCAGTTGATCACCATTCTGCCTGCACTGAAGCCTAGTAATTGACGGTTAGACTGCCCTTATATGATAATAAGACCCGGTGCTTCATTCTGGAGCATGTTCCAAATTCATCCTGCATGGCAGATCATGCTGCCGCCACTTAAAAGGAGATACTGTTCATCATGAAAAAAATCATCGCCCTCATCCTTACCCTGCTTCTCCCGCTTTACGTTCTTCCTCCCGCATCATCAAGCGCCTCCGCGGCGCCTGCGTCCAAGCTCGCAGTTTATGTGGACAAGGAGAATCATGCTTTCATTCCGCTGCGTTTCCTGAATGATTTTGCCGGCATCCGGTCGATCCTCACTCCTGGCGGAACGATAGAAATTACAAAGGGCGAGGCTTCCCTCCGCCTGATTCCGGGCTCGGCGAAGGCTTCCGTGAACGACAAGGCCGTAACCTTGAGTGAGCCGGTCTTCAGCGGCAGCGGCACGACGTATGTTCCGCTGTCTCTGGTCAGCCAAACACTGGGCCTTCAGCTGAAGTGGAATCCGCAGGCCTCGTCGCTCACGCTGACAGCGGACGAAACCTCCGCCACCTTGCCTGTACTCAGCGGAGCACTCCTTAAAGCGGAATCCCCTGCGGTAGTCAGCGGCAATCGCACCTTTAAGGTCGGCAGCCGCTCCTTTACAGTGCAGACAGTCACCGCTTCCCTGCTCCATCCCTCGGTGAAGCTGGATGTAGTGCTTGCTGGCAACACGGTCGGCAAGACGGAATCACTTGGCAGCATTGCCAAACGCAGCGGTGCTCTCGTTGCGATCAACGGGACCTACTTTGATGCCTACACTAAAGGGGCATACAAAGTCCCTTATGGTTATATCATCAGCGGCGGAAAGATGCTCAAGAACGGCGCTGGAGAACGGCGGGCCGTATTCGCTTATGACCGCAATCTTTTGGCAGAGCTGATTCCTGGCACTGAATTCGCATCGCGCTTCCAGAGCGGGACCATCGAAGGTGCGCTTCAGGCCGGCCCCCGGCTGCTGGTTAACGGGAAGGTAGCGGTGGATGTGACCGCCGAAGGCTTCAGGGATCCCAAAATCCGCACCGGCGGCGGAGCCCGCAGTGCGCTGGGCTTGACGCGCGACCACAAGCTGATTCTTCTGACCACCAGCGGGGCTACCATTTCGCAGCTGGCGCAGATTATGAAGCAGGCCGGTGCCTATCAGGCCATGAATCTGGATGGCGGCGCCTCCAGCGGATTGTATTACAACGGCAAATATTTGACAACACCGGGACGTCTGATCAGCAATGCGCTGGTCATCAAAACCCGTTAATCCATCCTTCCGCAACATACAAGCAGCCTCCCGCAGCCGGATCTTTTTCCGGCAGCCCGGGAGGTTGTTTGCGTCTGAATCCTGTTTTGCATAAATTTCCCTTAGCATGTTACTGTAATACTGGACAAAGGAGTGAATTCATGGAAACGATTCTGATTGTCGAGGACGACGCCAAGCTGGCAGACCTGCTTAGCAGTTATTTGTCAAAATATGATTTTCATACCGTTATCGTAGATGACTTCAATAGAGTGCTGGAAACCTTTGAGGACAGTGCCCCAAGCCTGGTGCTGCTGGACGTCAATCTGCCGAGATATGACGGGTTCTATTGGTGCCGCCAGCTTCGCAAATCCTCACTCTGCCCCATCCTCTTCATATCTGCCCGGGACAGTGGCATGGATCAGGTGATGGCGCTGGAGAACGGCGGCGACGATTACATTATCAAGCCGTTCCAATACGAGGTCGTGCTGGCCAAAATCCGCAGCCATCTGCGTAGAGCTTACGGCTCTTACGCCCACAGCCAGGAAGAACGCAAGCTTCAAGCCGGAGGACTGACGCTGTATCCGGAGCGTTATGTGATCCAGCACAACGGCCTGTCCGCTGAGCTTACACAGAAGGAAGCCGTCCTGCTGGAAGCGCTCCTGCTGAAGGAAGGGCGCGTCGTCTCCCGTGAACGGCTGCTGGACCTGATGTGGGAGGATCAGCACTTCATCGATGATAATACACTAAATGTCTATATCACCCGCGTACGTAAGAAGCTCAAGGATCTTGATCTTGACGACATCGTAGAAACGATAAGAGGTGCCGGCTACCGGCTCAGCCTCTCCGGAGAAACACCATGAGGCTGTTTCTTAAGGATCACCGGCCGCTGCTGCTCTTCTATCTGCTCCAGATGATCCTCATCCCCGTGCTCTACTGGGTTACGGGCGAATACAGACCCTTCTCGATTGTTTTATACGGTATGGCCCTCAGCTTTGCAGTTCTCATTCTATATCTGGGCTTCCGGTATGTTCAGCACTATAAGCTATACACCCGCCTGAGCGGACCCGGCGGAGCCCCGGGGGAACAGCTTATTCCCCTTGACGATGCGCCGCTGCCCGAAGCGGTGACGGAGATGCTGCAGCATAACCACCACTACTATCTGGACCAGCTGCATTCCCATACCCGGCGGATGGATCAGCATATCGATTTCATCAACCGCTGGGTACACCAGATGAAGACGCCGCTTTCCGTCATCCAGCTTACCCTTCAGGATTTGGAGGAGGATGCTGCCAGCAGCATCCAAGAGGAGGTGGAGCGGCTCCGCAAGGGACTGGAGATGGTTATCTACACCTCCAGGCTGGAACGCTTTGAGGATGATTTCCATGTTCAGCCTCTATTGCTTCGCAAAGCCGTAAGCGAGACCGTCGCCGATAACCGCAGGCTGTTCATCCGGAGGGGAGTCCGGGTAGACATTACCGTTGACGATGGACTCTCTGTATACAGCGACGCCAAATGGCTGAGATTCATGCTGGCCCAGATTCTCGTCAACGCCGTAAATTATACAGCCGGGACAGGCAAGACGGTAACCATTTCCGCGGAGCAGACGGGAACCGGGAGCGTCTTACAGATTAAAGATCAGGGCATTGGCATCTCTCCCGAAGACCTGAAACGGGTGTTCAATCCTTATTTCACCGGAGAACGCGGCCGCCAGTATCATGAATCCACCGGGATGGGCCTCTATCTGGTCCGTGAGATCTGCGCAAGGCTCGGGCATACGGTAGAGCTGCAATCCCGGCCCGGCAAGGGAACCACGGTTCGCATTACTTTCGGAGGAGCAGTTGATCCTCTTCGCGGCTGAACTACAGCATCTGCTCAGCTTCCTAAGGCTGGCTGGAGCTGCCACAAGCTTCACAACCGGGAGCATTCCGCCTGCCATGACCAAATGGCCGGTAGAGTGCTCTCTTCTTCATGTTCATGTCTGCTAACCTCATAATGCAATCAGAATAAGGAATCCGCTCCCAGGGGATAATACAGCAAATCATCCAGTATCCAGCAACGAGGAGGAGTATCGATGCCAACCCATCTGCAGCAACGCCGCAAGAAAGGAACAGATCCCGCCCCGACTTCCGTTCCTGCACCGCTGCCTCTTCACCCCTCACTTGATATTACCTTGCAGGAGATTACTAAGCGGATCGGTCAAAGCTCCGACGTTGTTTTCCGCAGATTCACTAATGAATCTTTAAGCTCCCTCTCTCTTGCTTTTATATATATCGACGGACTCGTTAATGCGGATGCCGTCAACCAGACGGTGCTGCAGCCGCTGATGGAAATGGTTGCCCCCAAGAGCGGCGCCATTACCGCCGAGGACGCCTTCAGCCTGATTAAAGATCAGATGCTGCCGGTCGGGGGCGTCAGGGAAGGCAAAACGCTGGAAAGTCTGCTCCCCATGCTCTTCGACGGCTATACCCTCATTCTGTTTGAAGGACTTCAGGTGGCACTGGCTGCCGATACCTCCGGCTGGGAGAAAAGAAGCATCAACGAGCCAACCTCCCAAGGTGTTATCCGCGGACCCAAAGAAGGCTTCACAGAGAGCCTGCGGACAGGCACCTCCATGCTGCGGCGCAGACTCAAAACCTCCGATCTTAGAATAGAAGAGTATAAGATCGGTCAGCGCACTCAGACCGGTGTGGCGCTTATCTACCTGGAGGGTATCGCCAGCGAACAGGTGGTGGCGGAAATCCGCCGGCGCTTAAACGCGATTGAAACCGACAGCATTCTGGAGAGCAATTACATCGAGGAATTTATTCAGGATGGCGGACTGACTCCCTTTCCGACCATTCAGAACACGGAACGTCCGGATGCGCTTGCCGGAGGCATTCTGGAGGGCCAGGTCGGAATTATTATTGACGGGACTCCCTTTGCACTGCTTGCCCCCTCCACTTTCTTCAATTTTTTTCAGTCGAGTGAAGATTATTATCAGCGTTTTGATATTTCTTCTTTCCTGCGGCTGATCCGGTATGCCGCTTTTTTTGTATCCATGCTGCTGCCGGCCTTGTATATCGCCGTGACTACCTTTCACCAGGAAATGCTGCCGACAACCCTGCTGATCAGCCTGGCCGCCCAGCGTGAAGGCGTACCGTTTCCGGCACTGGCGGAAGCGCTGCTGATGGAGCTGACTTTCGATGTGCTGCGCGAGGCCGGGGTCCGTATGCCGCGAACCATCGGGCCGGCGATTTCCATCGTTGGGGCACTCGTGCTGGGACAGGCCGCCGTTCAAGCCGGACTCGTCTCCGCAGCCATGGTTATCGTGGTGTCGTTCACCGCCATCTCTAACTTTGTCATCCCGTCCCTGGCTATCGCCAATTCGATCCGCCTGATCCGGTTTGTCATGATGCTGATCGCCGCTACCCTTGGCCTGTTCGGCATCATGTCCTTTTTGATGGTGCTGCTGATTCATTTGGCCGGACTGCGTTCCTTTGGTGTGCCGTACCTGTCCCCGGTAGCTCCAATGACTCCGCGATATTTGAAGGATATTTTTATCCGCGTTCCGCTCTGGAGCATGACCATGCGGCCAAAGACCAATTTGGGCAAAGAAACACGCAGACAAGGCCCGGATCAAAAGCCGCAGCCGCAAGAAGAGGCGCAGAACAACCAGCAAACCAGGCAGCCGCAGGAGGAGGATCCCAGTTGAACGGTAAAATCGGCACCACCCAGGCCGCCATGCTGATCGTCAACACTATCTTGCCGACAGCCACCGTCGTGCTTCCCGTCATCATCGGCAACTACGCGGAGCAGGACGCGCCGCTGGCTATTTTGTTATCGACTCTGGCCGGGCTAGTGTTCGCGGCGATTGTCGGGACCGTCATCCGCTACAGCAATGGCGCACCGTTTCTGACCTGGATTGGCGAGAAGAGTTCTCCTGTTGCTGCTACAATTCTGGGCCTATTGATGCTGCAGTTCTACCTGGACACATCGGCAACCATTTTGCGCGAATTCGTCAATTTCATCAAAGACAATGTACTCATCGACACCCCGGTCACCGTAATGACCATCCTGATTCTGTTAATTACGATCTATATGGTCAGGCAGGGCCTCGAGTCCATCGCCAGAGTAAACACCCTCGTGCTGCTGTTGTACTTTTTCTTCGTGCCGCTCTATCTGTTCGGGCTGTACCGGGACATGGATGTGCATCAGCTGCTGCCGATCTTTGATCACTCTCTGGCCTCCTTGACACTGGCCGGCATAACACCGGCTACCTGGATGTCCGAAGTCGCGGTGCTGCTGTTTCTGGCTCCTTATTTGCAGAATCCGCAAAAAGCGCGCATCGCCAGCTGGGCAGGACTTCTTTTCGTTGCTGGGCTGATGATGTTTTCGCTCGTAACGACACTGATGGTGTTCGGGTCCGAATTCATCAAGCTCAGCACATATCCGGGTTTTTCCACCGCCGGGGTTGTTCATATCGGCAGATTTATCGAAAAGCTGGACATTCTGTTCATCTCCTATTGGGTCCTGTCCATCTATCTGAAATTCTCGATCTTTCTGTTTGCGACGGTCGAATGCTTCAAACAGACCTTTCGGGTAAACAGCAATCGGCCTTTTATCGGAGCCTTGGGTCTGATAATCGCTTTAGAGTGTCTCTTTACCTGGCAGAGCGCAGACCAATTGAATCTCTACAACAAGGAAGGGCGTTTCCCGGTCTTCTTCCTGTTCAATGTACTCGTTCCGCTGGCTGCGGTCCTGCTTCACCGGCTCCGGAAGCCAAAATCCAAACCTAAGGGGTGGGAAACATGAAGCAGCAGCACACCAAATCCTATTCAGCAAATCCCGCGAGGCCTCTGGCTTACGCCGCGAAAAAAACGCTCTGCATTGGTCTCTGCCTCCCCCTCCTGTCGACTTTGCTGACCGGATGCTGGGATGACCGGGAACTGAGTGAGCTGGGCATTACCTCCGGTTCGGCATATGACTGGAAGAATAACGAATGGAAAGCCACATACCAGGTCATCAACCCTTCTTCCGGTGCCAGCAGCATGGGAGGCAGTGGAGGCGGGAGCACCAGCTCTCCACCGTTCGTCACCTTCTCGGTAAAAGGACCAACGATTATGGACGCGATAGAAAGAACCAATCTGACCAGTACGCGTGAGATGTTTTTTTCTCATTCGCGCATCGCCATAATTGGAGAGTCTCTGGCCAAACACGGGATCAGTCAACTGATCGACATGTTCCTGCGCAAGCAGGACGCCCGGGAAACTGTATATGTATTTCTATCCAAAGACGAAGCCGGAGATATTCTGAATCAGCTGATGCAGCTGACCAAAAATCAGGGAGCCGGTATCCAGCTCATGATTGAGCAGGAATCGAAGCTGCTCTCCTTTTACCCCGGCATCAGGCTGTTTGAACTGGCCATGGCCCTGTCCTCCGAATCCGGAAGTGCCGTGCTGCCGGAAATCTTCCTTACCGGCGACCAGATCATGGATGAGACCAGTGAGACTGGACGGACCGACCTGCCTTCACGGCTGGCGCTCGGAAGGCTCGGTGTCTTAAAAGGTGAAAAACTGGTGGGATGGCTAACGCAGAAGCAAGCCTTCGGCTTGTCCTTTCTGACGAACAAAATTGATTCTGCCACCATCGCCTTCGCCTCCCGCCCCGAAATCAGCGACAAACCGGACGCTTCCTTCATCCTCCAGAATTCGACCACTTCCGTTCATCCCGTCTGGGATAAAGATCACTACATCATGGATGTGAACATCAAAGGAAGCGGCGTATTGCAGGAGCTTGGAAGCGTCATGGATTTGAATGAACGGACTTCAATAACAGGGATGGAGCAAGCCATTGAACAGCGTATTCTGGAACTGGTGGGCAACTCCTGGAGTGAGGTCAAGCGGCTGGGAGCTGACGTCACGGGCTTTGCTGTGAGGATTCACCGCAGTGACCGCAAGCGCTGGAAGCAGATTGAGAAGGACAAAAGCTGGGACCGCATGTTCCAGAATATTGAGATCAAACCGCATGTTTCGATCCAAATTGAACGGAGCGGACTCAGTAACAAATCCTTTAAATCCATTCAGCATAAGTAAAGGGGCTACTCTATGAAAATAGCGATCACTCTTCTGCTTTATGCCTTAGCTTTCGTCTGGGGCTGCACCCGCCTGCGCGGAGAAGGAAGGAAGCTTCACCGGCTGTGGTTTGGCTGCATTCTGGTCTGGTGTGCTTATGAGAACATTTGCGGGATTACAGAAACGCCGCATTTCAATATGGCTACCTTATATATTGCTTACTTTCAACCCGCCGGCAGATTCATTATCAAGTGGTTAGGAGGCTGATTTCGGAGTTATGCAAAAAAAGGAACAGGTGTCTGCCCTGCAAATTGCGTTTATGATTATGCTGTTCGAGATCGGCAGCACGCCGCTCTTTCTGCTGGGCGGTAAGGTCAAGCAGGATTCATGGCTGGCGATGTGCACCGGCTCGCTGGGCGGGTTCATCCTCCTGCTGCTCCTGCTGTGGATCCAGCACCGCTCGCCCAAGCTGGACCTCATCGGCATGCTTAAATTTCATTTCGGAGGTGTTGCCGGCTCTGTGATCGGCTTGATCTACTGCTTCTACTTCGCATATCAGTCGATGCGCAATGTCCGCGATCTCGGCGAGCTGACGGCTTTGACTTTGCTGCCGCGATCTCCGCTGCCACTCACGATGTTCATTTTTGTAATGATTGCACTCTATGCCATTTGGAAGGGTGCAGAGGTTGTCTTCCGGCTGCCCGAGGTGCTGCTCCCTCTGGTTCTCTTCTTTTATTTCCTGATTGTGCTGCTGCTTGGCATTATGGGCTCCATTGATTTCTACCGGCTAAGTCCAGTCAACGAGGGTGGGTTCATGCCGATTGTAGAAGCTGCACTGCCGGATCTTGTCTCCTTTCCCTTCGGTCAAATGATTGTATTCCTGATGTTGTGGTCCCTCTGGGAAAAACCCGGTGTGCCGGTAAAAAATACAGTGACCGCCTATATTGCCATCAGCATCTTTCTCATCTTCATGAACGCGCTGAATGTGGCTGTCCTCGGGCCAACGATTGCAGGGATCAGCCAGCTGCCTTTTTTAAAGACAGTCCGTACTTTATCAAACCTCAAATTTGTGGAACGGCTCGATATTCTGGTAACGACCCAGCTTTTTATCGGGCTGCTGATCAAGATGATGCTCTTCTACTTTTGCGCGGTTAAAGGCATCAGTGAACTGAGCGGCAAACCAGCCAAATGGTGGGTATTTCCCGTAGGAGCGGCAATCTATGGCACTTCCTTTCTGGCGAGGGATTATACTCAGCATATTGCCATCGGCCTGGGGCCAAGCCTCAAGATTGACCCGCTGTTCCAAATCGGTATCCCGCTGCTGCTCTCAATATCCATTCTGCTGCGGGGATGGTTCAAACGAACATCCTCCTGACAAAAGCGAACATAACCTTAACCGCGCTGTAAGGTAACGTTAAGGTAAAACCATAGCATGCCGGAAGCTCATCCTGTACACTCGAAATCAGAAGATAAGCACCCAAGGGGCAACAACGGGTGACACTCACGTTTTCGGTTAGAAAGGAATGAATTCCATGAATGTGCTCGAAGTCACGGCAATGAATAAAGTATATCCGGGAAAAGTGCTTACGCAGGCTCTTACCGATATTCATCTTAGTATCGAACAAGGTGAATTTGTGGGAATTATGGGCCCTTCGGGCAGCGGCAAAACCACCCTGCTCAACATGGTCTCAACCATTGATCAGCCCTCCTCGGGTGAAGTGAAGATCGGCGGCAGCAATCCCTATCAGATGAACAAAAAAGAGCTGGCACTGTTCCGCCGCAGAAAGCTTGGCTTTGTGTTCCAGGATTTCAACCTGCTGGAGACATTGACCGTAGGGGAGAATATCGTCCTGCCCCTGACTCTGGACAACCGCAAGCTGTCCGAGATGGACGCGCTGCTGCAGCGGGTGGCCGGGCGCCTGAATATTACAGACATCCTGAATAAGCGGACCTATGAAATTTCCGGCGGACAACGCCAGCGGACGGCGATTGCCCGGGCAATTATTACTTCGCCTGCCATTCTGCTCGCCGATGAGCCGACGGGAGCGCTCGATTCGAACTCCTCCCGGATCGTAATGGAGTCGCTGGAGGACATCAACCGCAAGGAAGGTACGACGCTGATGCTGGTTACGCATGATCCGCTGGCAGCAAGCTATTGCAACCGCATCGTCTTCATCAAGGACGGCAAGCTGGCTGCGGAAATCCACCGCGGCGACAACCGCCAGGCCTTCTTCCAGAAGATCATCGATACACTTTCATTCTGGGGAGGGAATAGTCATGAGCTTTCCTCAATTCGCGTTTAACAATGTGCGGCGCAACGCCCGGGCATATATGGCCTTTTTCCTCAGCAGCGCCTTTATGGTCATGATCTTCTTTTCCTATTCGGTGTTCATCTATCATCCCGACGTGTCCTCTATTGAGCTTGGGAAAAATTCGGCTACCGGGATGAAAATTGCTTCCTATATTGTCTTCATCTTCGCCTTTTTCTTTGTCCTGTACTCCATCAGTGCTTTCCTCAAGCTGCGGAATCTTGAATTCGGCATCCTGATGATTCTGGGCGCGCGTCCCGGGCAGATCAACAGACTGATTCTGCTGGAAAATATGATCATCGGCCTGCTGTCGATCCTGAGCGGCATGGCCGCGGGGATGCTGCTGTCCAAGCTGTTCCTGCTGCTCAGCACGAATATTATAGGGGTCACAGATATGCCGTTTTATTGGCCGGTAAAGGCACTTGTTATCACTTCCGTTTCCTTTCTGGCGCTATTCCTGATAAATTCAATCTTCACCCTGCTGTTCATCCGCAAGAACCAGGTGCTTGAGCTGCTCAAGGGAAGCGTGAAACCGAAGAAGGAGCCCAAAGTATCCTGGCTGCTCTCGCTTCTCGGACTTGCACTGCTGACAACAGGAGCTATTTCCATCGGGCAGGAGCTGTCTCCGAACACGCTGCTAATCGCTGCCGTCACAGGCATCGCCGGTACTTATTTCTTCTACTCCCAGTTGTCGGTGCTGGGCATCCGCCTGCTGAAGCTGAGCCGCAAACGGCTATGGCGCGGAACCAATCTGATCTGGATCAACGAAATGAGCTACAAGGTTAAAGACAATGCGCGGATGCTGTTTCTGGTAACGGTTGTCACTTCATTGGCCTGCATGGCTGCAAGTCTTCTTCTATCCATCAGTTCTTCGAACAATACGACGTATTTGAACAGTCCGTTCGCTATCGACTATTCCGTTGACAATGGACACGATCCCGAACCCGGACTGACCACCATTCATGATGCCCTGGAAAACGCCGGATTGCAGTACACAGAGAACAAAGTGGAATTCATCCGCGTTTCTATCCGAGGCCTTAACGATGTGGACCAGTTTGACAACGTTCAATTGCTGACGGTGTCCGTATTCAATCAACTGGCAGGACAAATGGATGTCACCGGAATCCCTCCTTTGTCTGACGGAGAAGCTGTGCTGCTGCTTAACCCCCAGAATGCCATTTTCGAATATAACGCAGGAGAGAAGGTTCTGCTGGCAGATCAAGTAAATGTGGAACTCGTCCTGAATCATCTTATCAATCCACCGGTCATGCCTTTTGGCCAATACAACCCGTCCGTGATGATTGTCAGCGACAGTGTGTATGCAGAAGCTGCCGGTAAGGCTAGAGCCAATGATCGCGAAATAAATTACTTTTATAAAATCCCGGCGTGGGATGCACTGCTTCCTAAGACCGGGGAGCCGGAGACTGTCATCTCCAGTGAGCTGGTGCAATGGAGCAGGGACAGGAATCATGCGACTGACAACTGGCATACGTTAATAAGTGCACGGGCTGATAGCTATATGAATACCAAGCAGGGAACCTCAATGGTCAGCTTTATCGGCATCTTTATCGCCCTGATCTTTTCGCTCTCTTCAGCCAGCTTTCTCTATTTCAAGCTGCACACGGAGCTGAACGCAGATATGCGGATGTACCATGCACTCTCCAAGATTGGACTCAGCACCAGAGAGATGTCGGCTTCCGCCACCAGACAGATTGCACTGCTGTTCTATATCCCTATTCTTATTGCAGCCGTGCAGACTCTTGTAGTTGTCCGTCCCGTGCTGAAAGTGATGGATATCACGAATGTTACCGTTCCTGTGCTGATCACATCCGCAGCTTTCCTGGTTCTGCAAACCGTCTATTTCATCATTGTCAGATCCCGCTATATTCATAGTCTGAAGAAGATGATGGTGTAACCCGGAGGCGTTAGGCTACAATGAATGCTGTATCCTAGTGATTGAGAATAAAACGCCGCTGCTTGATTGCAACCAGAGAGCAGAATAACAGGCGTACCGGAGGTTCTGCCCGATGTCCAAAGCCGATCATATGCTGTCCATCCTGTGGATGCTGCAACAGCGGAGAAGAACCGCTGCCGAACTCGCGGAGGAGCTGGAGCTCAGCATCCGCTCCGTCTACCGTTATATTGACGCGCTCTGTGCCAGCGGTGTTCCCGTAATTGCCGACGCCGGGCCGGGAGGCGGGTACAGCCTGCCTGAGCATTTCAGTGCAGCGCCCCTGTTCTTCGACACCGGGGAACAGAGGGCGCTCGTACAGGCCTCCGCCTTTGCCCGGGGCAGCGGATACCCTTATGTCGCAGCCCTGGACGGAGCGATTGCCAAGCTCAAACGCTACAGCAATGCGGCGCAGCTGTCGCAAATGGAGCGCCACGAAGCGGGCATGGAGATGCTCCATGCACCTGGCGCTGCGCTGCAGCCGCTGCTGGAGGAGTTGGAGGCCTGCATCGCAGGCAGCTTTACGCTGCAGATGGACTACCGCAAGGGAAACGGAGCGGATGTTTCTGCCCGGTCTATAGATCCTTACGGGCTGGTGCTGTGGAAGGGCCAGTGGTATATGGCCGGTTATTGCCATCACCGCCAGGAAATCCGCAGCTTCCGGGTAGACCGGATTGGGGGACTGCGGCGGACCGGGGAAGGCTTTGTACGCCCTGCCGGATTCTCCGCGCGCGAGTTTCTGCTGCGCGGCCTGCTTCCCGGCCAGGATAAAGATTCCGCACTCGTGGCTGTCATCATCCAGTCCGCGGAAGCCGTCCTGAATGATCTGTGCAGCCATTGGCTGTTCGGCCATACGCTTGCGGAACGAACCCCGGAGCAAGCCAGCTTCCTGCTGGATGAAGCCTCGTTATACAGCTACGCCCCCTATTTCCTGCTGCCTTACGGCAAAGCGCTTAAGATTCTCGAACCCGCAGCTTTGAGGCAGAAGCTGGCAGCCATCACTGCGGACCTTGCGGATTATTATAAAGAATAATATCTTTTTCCGGATCACTGACCACAGCTGTCAGTGATTCTTTTGTATAGTGAGCTTATCCCTGAGGCAAACAATCATAGGACTTTGCCGAGGCAAATGAGAACATAAAAGGCAGGAGGAATACAGCATGAAAGAACTGAAATATCAATTTTATATCGGCGGAACACCAGCACAGGTGTGGGACAGCCTCGTCTCACCGGATAAAGTACAGCAAATCTATTACGGCAGCACGATCCACTCCAGCTTTACAGCAGGGGAGCCGCTGAAATATATCGGGCCGGGGGCAGATGGCCCCGACACCTTGCATGTATACGGCACAGTGCTGGAATTCTCTCCAGAGCAGGCGTTCCGCTTTACCCACAAGGTCGGCCCCTCCTATCTCAAGGGCGGCGAACCATATGAATCACGCATCTCCTGGCTGCTGGAGCCGGTTGGCGGCTGTACCAAGCTGACACTGATTCATGATCAATGGCAACCTGATGATCCGTCCTACGGCCCCAGCGAAAGCTCCTGGTGGCAGATTCTCAGCAACATCAAGACCTTGGTAGAGACAGGCAATACGCTGGATTTTGGTAGCTGGGAGTAGAAGCAGCCAGTCTCCGCCACACCCAATCGAATGTATAGGCTCCTTCCTGAGCCCTCCCCAACCCTTGGAGAAAAGCAGCAACAGCTGCCTTTCTCTAAGGGTTATTTATTTTTCCCTAAGGAAACTTTTTTGTTGCAAGGACAAATTTATTTACGTATACTAATATTGTGGCAGACTACAAGAATCTAACCCATGTGCATAACATAAATCAATAAATCATACATGCTCAATCATTCTGGATGGAACGGGGGAAAATCTTATGGACGGAGCCGTAATTCCATTATCTGAAGCTGTGAACGGCAGTACGCTGCGTATCCGCAGCATAGAAGTACAGGGTGTGCTGAGGAGAAGATTGCTCGACCTCGGGTTTGTCGTCGGCAATGTTGTCGAGGTACTGCGGCGCAGTCCGCTCGGAGACCCTACCGCCTTCCGGGTAAGCAATACAACCATTGCCCTGCGCCGGGAAGAAAGCGCTCTGATTCACGGAGAATTAATCGGAGGTGATGAAGCATGAACCGTTACACTGTAGCTTTTGCAGGCAATCCCAACACGGGCAAGAGCACACTCTTCAATCTATTGACCGGCCTGCGCCAACACACCGGCAACTGGGCGGGCAAGACCGTCATCACCGCCGAAGGCGAGTTTACCCACAAGAACAATACCTACTTGGCTGTAGATCTTCCGGGTACCTACTCCCTGTACTCCAACTCAGCTGACGAGGAGGCCGCAAGGGACTACATTATTTTTGAACAGCCTGATGTGACGCTGGTGGTGCTGGACGCCACTTCGCTGGAGCGCAATCTCAATCTTGCCCTGCAGGTGCTGGAAATTACCGGGCGGGCCGTTGTCTGCATCAACCTGATCGATGAAGCGAAGAAGCTGGGCATTGATATTAACCTGAAGGCCATTTCGAAACGGCTCGGCGTGCCGGTAGCCGCAATTTCGGCCCGGAGTGAAATCGGCATTGAGGCGCTGCTGGATCAAATTGAGCGTGTGGCTACTGGTACTTATACAGCGGAGCCGCTGCGGATTACGTATAGCGATGAGATTGAACAGGGCATTGCTGCGCTCCTTCCTATGGTAGAGCAGACGGTCGGTTCAAGGTATCCGGCACGCTGGATTGCCCTGCGGCTGCTGGACGGTGACGAAAGCCTGCTCGCTTCGCTCAAAGCCAATATGGGACAGAGGAATATTTCCGGATCGAAGGGGGTAGTGAGCCATGGAGTCACCGCATGTCATTAAGGGACCCGATCCGATGGATTCCCTGCTCTCTGCAGCGAAGAATCTCGCAGACAAGGGCGGAATCCGTGATGAAATCGTAAGCGGAATATATGGTGTATCTGCGGGGATCTGCAGAGATGCAGTTACCTACCAGGACAAAAAGAAGCTGGGCAGCACTTATAAGCTTGATAATATTGTCACCTCCAAAATATGGGGATTCCCCATTATGCTCGCCGGGCTCGGACTCGTCTTCTGGATTACGATTGCCGGCGCGAACTATCCTTCGAGCTGGCTGGCCTCGCTGTTCGGCTTCATCGAAGGTTATTTAACCGCCGGATTCGAAGCGGTGAGTGCTCCGGCCTGGCTGCACGGCGTGCTTGTGCTTGGCCTGTACCGCGGAACCTCCTGGGTTATCAGCGTCATGCTGCCGCCGATGATGATTTTCTTCCCGGTATTTGCGCTGCTGGAGAATTTCGGCTATCTGCCGCGCGTTGCTTTTAACATGGACCGGTTGTTCAAGAAATCCGGCGGGCACGGCAAGCAGGCGTTAACGATGTCGATGGGCTTCGGCTGCAATGCTGCCGCCATTCTCTCCACCCGCATTATCGAATCGCCGCGTGAACGGATGCTGGCTATTCTGACCAATAATTTCGTGCCCTGCAACGGCCGCTGGCCGACCCTGATTCTGCTGTCCTCCATGTTTATGGTGGGGGCCGCTACCACTGGTGCGCTGCGGACCTTCTCGACAGCCCTTGTCCTGATGGGAATCGTAATGGTCGGTATCACGGTAACCTTAACGGTGTCCTGGGTCATGTCCAAAACCGCGCTGCGCGGCGTTCCCACCCACTACACGCTCGAACTCCCGCCGTACCGCCGTCCGCAGATCTGGAAGACGATTGTCCGCTCCTCCAAGGAGAAGTCGCTGAATGTGCTGACCCGCGCAATCGTCGTAGCTGCTCCGGCAGGCATTATCACCTGGATCCTAGCGAATGTGTTCGTTGGCGGAGACAGCGTGCTGAACCATATGGCCGCTTTTTTTGATCCTTTTGCCCAGCTGCTCGGCATGGACGGCTTCATTATGATGGCCTTCATCCTGGGGCTTCCGGCCAATGAAATCGTACTGCCGATTCTGCTTATGGGCTACATGTCCTCCGGTGCTATGGTCGATGTCGAAGGTATCGGCAGCATCAAGGATATCTTCCTGAGCCATGGCTGGACGTGGTTGACCGCGCTCAATATGATGCTGTTCTCCCTGCTCCACTATCCATGCGGCACTACCCTGATCAACATCTACAAAGAGACCAAAAGCATGAAATGGGCAGTGCTCTCGGCCGTCATACCGCTGGGCATCGCCATTGCCGTTACTTTCCTGGTTGCACAGGCAGCGCGCTTGTTCGGCTGGGTCTGACAGAGTTCTTACCCGCCCGGCTTCTCCCGTATACAGGGAGGGGCCGGGCCGTTTTTGTGTATCCGCACATTTCCGGAGAATGCGGAATTCCAGCTGCTGCTGCAACTGCCTGACAGGCTCCTTTCAATGCTCCGCTCCCGTTCTGTCCCGTGATTTGACTCCCCCCCTTCTCAGATGTTAGGGTGAAATTGAAGCCATATTTTTCCGGGAGGGAATGTTAATGACGGAAGTAAAGCTTACTGTCGGGTACGACGAATTTGAAGAAGGTCAAAGAATAGGCACGGAGATTGAACGCTTGAGCACAAGTCCTGAAGCTGCGCAACTAACCAGCCTCATCATTGGGGATTGGGGACAGGCCTATGAAAACAGCTCCGAGGAGGTTGTGTCAGCCCTTGTGAAATACAGCGGAAGCTTCCCGGCTCTGCGCAAGCTGTTTATCGGGGAGATGGGTTATGAAGAATGCGAAATTTCGTGGATTACACAAAGCGATCTTTCCCCGCTGCTCCCCGCTTATCCGGAGCTTCAGTCACTCACCATTCAAGGCGGAAATGATCTGAGCCTCAGCAGTCTGCAGCATGACAAGCTGGAGGAACTGATTATTATTACCGGCGGACTTGGCAAAAGCGTTCTGGCAGAAATCGCCGCAGGACATTTGCCGAATCTGCGCAAGCTGGAGCTGTACCTTGGCGTGGACAACTATGGCTTTGATGGCGGACTGGAAGATCTCTACCCGCTGATCCAGCCGGATAGGTTCCCTAAGCTTACCTATCTGGGACTGAAAAACAGTGAAATTCAGGATGAAATCGCTGCGGCCGTGGCCGATGCGCCCATTCTGGACCAGCTTCATACGCTGGACCTTTCGCTTGGAACGCTTAGTGACAAGGGTGCGGAGGCGCTGCTGGCCAGTGAGCGGATTAAAGGCCTGCAGGCACTGAACCTGAGCTATCATTATATGTCGAATGAAATGATTGCCCGCTGGAAGGCAAGCGGCCTGCCGGCCGATGTCAGCGACCAGCAAAAAAGCGATGACGAGGAAGATTGGCGTTATCCTTCCATCACCGAATGATGCAGGAACCGCAGCCGCTGATCCTTTTATGTTGTCCCGGCGACAGGCGCTCGGACGGTATCCAGCAGGCGCGGAGCCGCCTCGGGATGCCTCCGGCCCTGCTCATCCCGTATTCGGGGCTGCTGCGGGGAAGTTCGCTCGCCGAGCTGCTGGAGCAGGCGCTGCACTTGCAGACCAGCGGACAGGCGGGCCTGTGGCCAGAGCCTTCCGGTTCACGTCCGGCAACAGCTCCGCCTCTCCTGCGGCTGGATTCACCCGGCGGCAGCTTCGAGATTGAGCAGGCCCTCATTGCCTTGGGCGCACCGGATGCCGGGGATCAGGATGACTCGCTGCACCCCTTCGGGCATCATCCTGATCCCCATCCGCTGAGTCTCCAGGCTGCCGGGCGGCTGAAGGACATGCCCGGCGTGCTGCATCATCCATCTCAATGGTTCCGCGGCTACTGCCGGCTGCTGGCCAGGCTTCAGCGCGAGGCCACAGAGCTGCTGCCTGAAGCACGGTGGCAGAACCATCCCGGGGATATTGCCGCCATGACCGACAAACGCCGGACTCAGCAGATTCTGGCTGAGTCCGGTGTTCCGGTGCCCCGGCCCCTGGGCGGCGGACATCCTCCGTCAGACTATGCGTCCCTGCGGGAGCTGATGATCACGGAGCGGATGCACCGGGTATTCATCAAGCTGTCCTGCGGCTCTGCCGCTTCCGGCGTCATCGCCTATCAGATCAATCCCGCTACGGGAGCCGAAATCGCTGTGACTACTATCGGGGTTGAACAGTATATCACTCGCCCACCCGTGTACTATAATTCGGGGAAACTGCGGCGTTATACCGACTCCGCTGTCCTGTCCGGAATCATCAACTGGCTCTACAGCCATGGCGCGTATGCTGAGCAATGGATTCCCAAGCCGGGCGCAGCCGGAGTTTCGTTCGACATCCGCCAGCTTGTCGTGCTTGGAGAAGCCTGCCATTCCGTTGCCCGGGTCAGCACCACGCCCATTACGAACCTGCATCTGCGCAGCCAGCGGATGTCTCCGGCAGAAGCCGGGCTCACGGAAGAGGTGCAGGAGCAGGTACGGCGTACAGCCGTACAGGCCCTTGCCGCCTTCCCCCGCTCGGCTGTTGCCGGGATTGATATCCTGGTATCCTCCGGCAGTTCCCGGCGCACTTATGCTGCGGACGTAAATCCTTTTGGCGACTTGCTCTACGATGTGGAATATGACGGCTGCGGCACCTATGAATGGGAAATGAAAAAGCTGAATGCAATTGCGAATCATGAATGAGACCTTATAGCGTATTGCTATTTTTAATCCATATCTATTAAGAAAGGGCGCTTATAACGGTTATGACAGATATGAATGCCATTGTTGGCACCCATGACATCCTGATGATCACACTGGATACCCTGCGCTACGATGCTGCCGTTCTGGAGGAAGAGAACTGCCCCAATCTGTGCGGCAGCGGTTCCTGGGAGAAAAGACATACGCCCGGCAGCTTCACTTATGCCGCACATCATGCCTTCTTCGGCGGTTTCCTGCCGACTCCCGCAGACACAGATAAAGCTGCGCATGTGAGGCTGTTCCATTCCAGAAATACCGGGATGAAGACCCATCCGCACACCTGGCTGTTCGACACGCCGGATCTTGTATCAGGGCTTGCTGCCGAGGGCTACCGTACGGTATGTATTGGCGGGGTTATTTTTTTCACTAAAAAGGTCCCGCTTGCCCGCGTACTGCCCGGTTATTTCCAGCAGAGCTACTGGCGGATGACCTTCGGTGTCACGAACCCGCGCTCCACAGAGCATCAGGTGAACCACGCCCTGAAGGTGCTGAACGATACTCCGCTGGATCAAAGGCTGTTCCTGTTCCTCAATGTGTCAGCCATCCACGGGCCGAACCATTTCTTCCTTCCGGGTGCCCGGAAGGATTCCGTGGACAGCCAGCGTGCCGCACTGCGTTATGCCGACGGAGAGCTGGGGCGCCTGTTTGAGCGCTTTCGCGAACGCGGCAATCCGGTCTTCTGCCTGGCCTTCTCGGACCACGGCACAGCCTATGGAGAAGATGGCTATCAGGGACACCGTCTGGCACATGAGACCGTGTGGAATGTCCCTTACCGGGAATTCTTCCTCTAGATCAACAGCCCGGTTCAACCCGGAAGAAAGGAGAAACGTATGACGTCAACCGGCAATTTCCTGCAGCAACCTAATGACAACGACGTAAGACCGTCTCTCTCTTCGGAGGAGCTTAAGCGCTGGAAAGAGCAGATTACCGCTAACCCTTACCGCAATTATCTCTATTCCTATCCGCACAAGACAGCCTATCGTGAATTCCAGCCTCCTATTCCGCTGGAACAGCTGTGGCTGGAAGAGCCTGCGGATTCTTTTTTTCTCTATATGCATATTCCGTTCTGCGGCGCACGCTGCGGCTTCTGCAATCTCTTCACCCTGCCGGACAAACGTGCGGATGTCCACGCCGCCTATGTGGATGCACTGGAACGGCAGGCAAAGCAGTGGTCGGCCTTTACCGGCCATAAGCCGTATGCCCGGTTCGCGATCGGCGGCGGTACGCCAACCCTGCTGGCCGCACCGCAGCTAAGCCGGCTGTTCCGGATCGCCCGGGAGATCATGGGCCTGGACACCGCCCTTGCTTCAATCTCAGTCGAAACCTCACCCGAGACGATTACGGAAGAGAAGCTCGCCATCCTGAAGGACAATACCGTGGACCGGGTCAGTATGGGCATTCAGAGCTTTGTCGCCGCCGAATCGGCGGCCATCTACCGTCCGCAGAACCCTGAGGTGGTATACCGGGCACTGGAGCTGCTGGGGAAATATCAATTCCCCATCCTGAATCTGGATCTGATCTACGGGCTTCCCGGCCAGAGCGTGGAGTCCTGGCTCTATTCGCTGAATCAGGCGCTCCTGTATGAACCGGAGGAGATTTTTCTCTATCCGCTCTACACCCGCGAGCATACGATTGTGAAGCCGGGAGATCTGCTGCGCCAGCAGGATCTCCGCCATGATTGCTATACTGCCGCTTGCCAGCTCCTCGCAGAGCACGGCTACCGCCAGTATTCCATGCGCCGCTTCGCTAAGGAAACGGCAGGCACCAGCAAAGCCATCCTCGACTACAGCTGTCAGGAGGAGGGGATGGTCGGCCTCGGCTGCGGAGCCCGTTCCTATACGCGGGAGGTGCATTACGCCTCCCGCTACGGCGTCAGCCGCAAGGCAACAGAGAGCATCATTGCCGATTATGTGTCGTCCAAGTCTTATGACACGGCCGATTACGGCATTATGCTGAGCCGGGAAGAACAGAAACGGCGCTTTATTCTAAAAGCTGTGCTGCACAGTGAGGGGCTGAAGCTGGCCGACTACAGCGGACGTTTCTCGGCATCGCTGTGGAATGATTATCCTGAGCTTGACCTGCTGCTTCAAAGTGGTCTGGGCGAAATAGAGGAAGGTATCCTGCGGTTAACCGCTGAGGGTCTTGGCTACTCGGACTCCATCGGCGACTGGTTCATCTCGGGTGAAATCAGGGAACGTATGGAAGGATTCATTTTGCCATGAATGCCGTCCTCTACTACCGCGGAGCCCTCACCTCCTGCAATTATGATTGCCCCTACTGTCCGTTCGGCAAGACGAGAGACAGCGCCGCTACGCTTGCCAAGGACCGCGAGGGATTGGAGACCTTTGTCCAGTGGGCTGCGGAGCAAGGTGCGGCGGGCCACCGGCTGTCGATCTTCTTCAATCCTTACGGTGAAGGACTGATTCACCGCTGGTATAAAGAAGCGCTGATTACCCTCTCCCATCTCCCCCATGTGGACAAGGTGGCTATCCAGACCAACCTGTCGGCCAGCCTGGATTTTATCCCGGAGCTGAATCCGGCCACGGCTGCCTTCTGGGCGACCTATCACCCGGGACAGGTGCGGGAGGAACGGTTTCTGGCCCAATGTATGGCTGTCTATAAGCAGGGCATTCCCTTCAGTGTCGGCAGTGTGGGCCTGCGCAGCGCCTTTCCGGCAATTGCCTCGCTGCGGGCCGCCCTGCCGGATGATGTCTATCTGTGGGTGAATGCCTACAAAGACAAACCGGATTATTACACACCAGAAGATCTCGCCTTTCTCTGCAGCATTGATCCGCATTTCCATATCAACACAGTCGACTATGAAAGCCTGGGCAAACTCTGCAACGCCGGCAGCAATGTATTCTATGTGCAGGGACCCGGTATAGTAAAACGCTGCTATAAGGACAAGGGCGTCATCGGCAACCTCTACCGTGACGGCCTGGAAGGCCTCACTGCGGAGCGGAGCTGCCGCATGAACTTCTGCGACTGCTATATCGGTTACATCCACATGCCCGGGCTCCGGCTGGAGCAGATTTATGGCTCCGGCCTGCTGGAACGAATACCCTACGGAATCGCGGAGGTGCAGAGATGAGAGCAAATCGGGAAAGTGCTGGAATTGGAGCAGAGCACGAAGGTTCCGAGTTTGGAGCAGCGCACAAAAGTGCGGGGATTCGAGTTGAGCACGAAGGTGCAGGACATAGAGCAGATGCTGGAATTGGAGCAGCGCACAAAAGTGCGGGGATTCGTTCAGGTCGCGGTATGACTCTGTGGCTCACCGGCTTGTCCGGGGCGGGCAAATCAACGATTGCCTCGCTTCTGACGGACAGACTGAGAGAACAGGGTCTGGCTGCCGAATGGCTCGACGGAGATGAGCTGAGGCGCGCGCTCGGACAAGGCCTCGGCTTCAGCCGGGAAGACCGGTTTGAGAATATCCGCCGGGCCGTCTACGTCGCCGGAATGCTGAACCGGCATGGCGTCATTTCAGTGGTCTCGGTCATCAGCCCTTATGCGGAAATGCGCGACTATGCCCGCCAGTCGCTGCCCGGTTTCACAGAAGTCTATGTAGATTGCCCTTTAGAAATCTGCGAGTCGCGGGATGTCAAAGGGCTGTATGCCAAGGCCCGCCGGGGCGAAATCCCCTCCTTCACCGGCATTTCTGATCCTTACCAGGCGCCTGTCAGCCCAGAGTTAACGCTCCGCACAGCCGAGCAGACGCCGGAGGAAAGCGTGAATGAGATATGGTCCTGGCTAACACGAAGAGGGACTCTGCCTACACTTAATAAATAGACCCAAAGCGCCCTGTCTGCTTGCTCGGACAGGGCGCTTTGGGTCTGGGTGCTTGTGGATGAGACACTAATGCCTGGGCGCCTGCTTAGTTGAGACACTGATGCGCTTCTGGTGGCCTACTTAGTTGAGGCGCTGTTGCGCTTCTCGAGGTCTACTTAATTGAGACGCTGATGCGCTTCTGGGCGCCTGCTTAGTTGAGGCGCTGATGCGCTTCTGGTGGCCTACTTAGTTGAGTCGCTGATGCGCTTCTGTGGCCTACTTAGTTGAGGCGCTGATGTGCGCTTCTGGTGGCCTGCTTGGTTGAGGCGCTGATACGCTTCTGGGCGCCTGCTTAGTTGAGTCGCTGATGCGCTTCTGGTGGCCTACTTAGTTGAGGCGCTGATACGCTTCTGGGCGCCTGCTTAGTTGGGACACTGATGCGCTTCTGGTGGCCTACTTAATTGAGGCGCTGATACGCTTCTGGGCGCCTGCTTAGTTGGGACACTGATGCGCTTCTGGTGGCCTACTTAATTGAGGCGCTGATGCGCTCTTCTGGAGGCCTATTTAGTTGAGACACTAATGCGCTTCTCGATGCCTGCCTTATGGTACGTCTGTGCTATCGCTGCTGTTGTGCTTTCTTCAACTGATCACAGGTGCTTTCGGTGCATTTAGTGTTATCTGAGTCAGACTCCGCTACTGTGGATTTTTTGTTACCTTCCCCCACGATCCTGCCTTTTCTGTTACCTTCCAATTCCAAGCGGACAGGAAAGCCGCTATTGTGCCTGGCTTGGCCTTTTTCCATCCCTTCCGGACTGGAGCGACGTTATTTGCTGGAAAAAGCCAATCAGCAGCAGGAAATCAGAAGAATAACGGCGCTGGAGTCCGCAACACTCCTGAAATGGAGCTTTTAGCACAAATAGCGCCGCTGGAGTCCGTCTAGAGTTATACATACTCGGCAGCAGCAGGCTACTATTGAAACCCCGCGGGCACAAATCGCTTTACTCCCAACGCTAACTTTTGTGCATCCTCTCACATTTCTCAATACGACTCCGAGTGAACATCACCAAGCAACACCTCGCGCACTTCAATGTACCCTTATCACACACTTCTCCATGGTTCTCTTATACACACTTTACTACGCACCTGCTCACACTCTTCTGCATACACCTTCATCATGAGCTTTTATTTACAATCTTGTTCATTTTCTAATTGTCCGGCAAGCATCACCAAACGCCGGATGCCCTCACGCAGCACACCTTCGCTGGCAAAGGAATAGCTGAGCCGCAGCCAGGATTTCATTTCACCGAGCGGATCGCAGATTTCTCCCGGTATGAAGGAGATCGACTGTTCCATGCTGCGGTCAAACAACGCTGCCACAGAGATGGATTCCGGCAGCTTCACCCACAGGTTCAGCCCGCCCTCCGGCGCTGTCCATTCCCAGCCGGCAGACGCCAGCTCCTCCTCCACAATTTCCTTATGCACCTGGAGCGCAATGCGCAGCTTGCCGAGATGCCGCTGCAGCCGCGGCGAGGTGTAATAGTGCAGGAAAATCTTCTGGTTAAGCAGCGGAGTCCCGTTATCAGCCAGTGATTTGGCGGTAATCAGCCGCTCCATAAACGGATAACGGCAGGCAACCGCACAGATGCGCAACCCCGGAGCGACATACTTGCTGAAGCTGCTGATATAAATGACCCAGCCCTCCGTATCATAGGCAAAAAACGGCGGCGGCGGCTTCTCCCCGAAATACATATCGCGGAAGGGATCATCCTCCACCAGCAGGCAGCGGTACCGCTCGGCCAGTTCAACCATCAGCTTGCGCTGCCGCGCCGGAACGGTATATCCGGTCGGATTGTGATGGGTCGGATTCATGTAGAACATCCGCGGCTTGTGCCTGCGCATCAGCTCCTCCACCGCCTCCAGATCATAGCCCTGCGGTGTAATCTCCACTGGTATAAGCCGTGCACCGGCCCGGCGAAAAATATCCATGGCCACGCTGTACGTCGGCCGCTCCACCAGCACATTGTCCATCGGCCCGAGCACAATACCGGCGATCAGATTGATCGCCTGCTGCGCACCCGAGGTGATCAGCAGCTCCTGGGCCGATAGCTGCAGCCGGTGCTGATCGTGGAAATGGCGGCTCAGCGTTTCGCGCAGCTCCTCATCGCCCTGAACAGAGGAATAGGTTCCCATGACCTTCGGATAAAGGTCGAACACTTTTTTCACATAATCGGACAGGAAAAGGTTCGGCAGCAGATTCGGATCAATAAGCGCCTGCGAAAATTGGTATTGGACCGGCATCCGCTGGATATCTGATAAGGGATTCGTCAGTGAATAAGTGGCTACCGCTGCCCCTTCGCTTAAACCACCGCCCAGGGCCCTGTCGCCCGGAGATATATAATAACCGGATTTGTCTTTCACATAGACCTTGCCGTCCTCAGTCAGCACCCGGTAGGCCTTGAATACCGTCAGCCGGTGCACCTCCAGCTCTTCCGCCAGCAGACGGATCGAGGGCAGCTTATCATGCGCCTTCCATTCTCCACGTTCCATCCGGTTCAGGATGAATTCGCAGACCTGGCGGAACAAGGGATGGCTTTGGTCCGTTCCCGTAGCTTTTTTCATCGTAATCCACCCTCCCTGTGATAACCGCATATTGCAGCCTATTCTGCCAATCCTCTTTCCCGTATTGTACCTCATTATTCCTCTCATCTGTTCTGCTGTCTGCAATCTGTTCTGTCCCCACCCCTATATGATTAACAAAATGATTCTACTAGGCTGCCATATTAACTTTACAAAGGGGAACTGGATATGATTCTGTTGGCTTACTCTCTTGTCTGTCTGATCTTCGGCACTACCTTTTTAGCGATTAAAATTGGTGTGGATGCCGGAGCGCCGCCTTTTTTCTCAGCAGGAATCCGTTTCTTTATGGCAGGAGCAATATTGTTCCTCTGGATGGTCTGGAAAGGCAAAGCAAGCTTCTCCCTGCTACTGCGCAAAGAGATGCTGTTCACCGGCGCCGCACTGACCTTCGGAACCTTCGCCGGGCTGTACTGGGCAGAGCAACATGTATCCTCCGGGCTTGCCGCCGTGCTGTCAGCTACCGGACCGATGATGATTCTGCTGCTGCAGACCGCTTTGTTCCGTCAAAAAGCTCCGTCGTATTCGATCTACGGCTGTATCATCGGCTTCACCGGCGTTCTGCTGCTGGTTCTGCCCAGTCTGGCGATTGATGTCTCCCCCTTGTGGCTCATCGGCTGCGCTGCTGTGCTGATTGGGGAATGCTGCTATGCGGCGGGGGCAATTTACTCCAAAAAAGTAACCACAACCTTTTCCGAGGTTTCACCCGTCGCGTTGAATGCAGCACAAATGATATATGGCGGAGCGCTCCTGTTCATCCTGTCGCTTTTCACCGAAAATGTGCATCCCGGGTTTCTGCTCTCGTTCAAAACCGCCGGCTCACTGCTCTACCTGACCGTTATCGGCTCCATGGTTGGACACACCTTGTTCTACTGGCTCGTCGCCAAGACTAATCCCGTCTTTCCATCGACCTGGCTGTATATTTCTCCGCCGATCGCCGTCGGTGTGGGTCTTGTATTCTACGGGGAAGCAGTAAGCTGGATAACCGTCCTCGGGGTATTCACCATCATTGCCGGAACCGTGCTTGTGAATGCGGGAGCGCTGAAACAGCTGATTTTCAAACAAAAACCGCCTGCCCCGATTCTTCAAAAAGGAAGCATTGAGGCTCTTCCACAGGAATAAATATTGTATATTTCCTAAACAAGAGAAAAGCCTGGACCCCTGAAAAAAAATGGGCTCCAGGCTTTTCTGTTGTTCTCTTCCCTATTTCTCAACGCAGCTCAGTTCATTACTGTTCCTCATGGCTGAAATGAAAATTCAAAAAAATTATTATATATGACATACTATATGTTGCATAATTGATTATTATTGCGTATTATATAACCAAGTTAGGGGATTTTATTACCATTAGGACGTCTAATTGAAAGGGGGATCTTGCTTAACAGAACTCCTTTTCTATAGAGGAGCACCTGATTGTATCCGGAAAGTGGAGGAAACCTGTGATTGAACTGACATCCCGTCAAATGCAAATCATTGACATTGTAAAAAAAAGAGCGCCGATTACCGGCGACCAAATTGCGGAAACCCTGAATCTCAGCCGGCCGACCATCCGCAACGACCTGTCCATCCTGGTCATGCTGGAATACATTGATGCCAAGCCAAAGGTCGGATATTTCCCCGGCAAGAAAGCAGCTCAGCGTCAAGGCAGCAGCTCTCTGCTGCAGGAAACCAGAGTCAGGGATATCCAGAGTATCCCGATTATTATCCGCGAGACGACAACCATTCAGGATGCCGTGGTTACACTGTTCCTGCAGGATGTCGGCACGCTTATTATTTGCGATGGCGACGGCAAACTGGCCGGTGTCGCCTCACGCAAAGATTTTCTGAAGGTAACGCTCGGCAATCCCGGCGCAGTATCCATGCCGGTGAGTATGGTAATGACCCGCCAGCCCAAGGTAGTAACCGTTTCTCCCGATGACCCGGTGCTTGAGGCCGCGCATAAAATGATTGTTCACGAGGTAGACAGTCTGCCGGTGGTTGTGCCCAGCGGCACGGAGGAAACCGGCCCCAAGCTTGACGTGGTAGGGCGCCTGACCAAAACCTCCATCGTAAAGCTTCTCCTCGATCTAGAAGCCAAAGGATAACGGAGGAATCGAAACGCATGGAGCAATCTTCACACTTCATTACGATCTGCTCAGATTCGATAGGAGATACGGCGGAGGCGGTTGTGCAGGCTGTCATTCACCAATTTCAGAATCAGCGGGTTACCATCAGAAGATACGGCAATGTAAGACATGAGGACGAACTGCGGAAACTGATGGAGGAAACGGCGCAGCTGCAAGGTTTTGTCGCCTATACACTGGTCCAGCCGGAGCTCCGGGAGATGATCCGTGAAGAGGCTGTCCGGCTGGACCTGAGGATTGTCGATATTATGGGCCCGATGATGCAGGCCTTCATCGACACTTTCGACGATGCGCCTCAAGCCCGGCCGGGACTGCTGCATCAGCTCGACGAAGATTATTTCCAGCGGATCGAAGCGATCGAATTCACGGTTGCCAGTGATGACGGACGCGATCTTGGCGCGATGCTTAAGGCCGATATTGTGCTGCTCGGCATGTCCCGCACCTCCAAGACTCCGCTCAGCATTTTTCTGGCCCACCGGGGCAAGAAGGTCGTCAATTACCCTGTTGTCCCCGAGATTGGCCCGCCGCAGCAGTTGATGAGTCTGCCGCCGAACCGGATCATCGGCCTTACGATGAAGCCGGAATATATGCTGAAGATCCGTTCGGAACGCCTTAAGATGCTGGGGTTGCCGGCAGGCTCCCAATATGCCAGCCTTGAACGCATTCAGGAAGAGACGGAGTATGCAGCAGGGCTTTTTGCCAAGCTGGGCTGCCCCGTCATAGATATTACGAACAAAGCCATTGAGGAGACAGCGGGAATTATTATGGGGTATATCTCCGATTCTCCGGAAACACCGGAAACATCCACACTAAAAATGTAATGGAGGGAAAGCATATGGAACGCGAATTGGCACTGGAGATTGTACGGGTAACTGAATTGGGCGCTTTATCCTCGGCCCGCTGGATTGGCCGGGGCGATAAACATGCGGCGGATGATGCTGCTACGACTGCTATCCGTTCCATGTTCGATTCCGTCTCCATTGACGGGACTGTCGTCATTGGCGAAGGCGAGATGGATGAGGCACCGATGCTCTATATCGGAGAACGGGTCGGGAACAAAAGCGGCCCTTCCGTTGATGTGGCTGTTGATCCGCTGGAGGGCACCGAGGTGGTAGCCTGCGGACTGCACAACGCCCAGTCGGTGATTGCCATTGCCGACCGGGGCAGCCTGCTGCATGCTCCCGACATTTATATGGAGAAGCTCGCCTGCGGCCCCGAGCTGGCCGGCAGGCTCAGCCTCGCAGATCCTGCCGGGGTTACGCTGCGCAAGGCCAGCATGATCACCGGCAAATCGCTCTCCGAGCTGACGGTGATGGTGCTTGACCGCAAGCGGCATGAGGAGCTGATCCGCAGCCTGCGCGAAGCGGGCGTACGGATCAAGCTGATCGGCCACGGCGATGTGGCCGGGGCTATCGCCGCCGCGCTGCCGGACAGCGATGTGGATCTGTACATGGGCTCCGGCGGGGCGCCCGAAGGCGTGCTTGCTGCCGCCGCGCTGAAATGCCTCGGCGGTGAGCTCCAGGGAAGACTGCTGCCGGAGGGCCCTTTTGAGATGCAGCGCTGCCTGCATATGGGCATCGACAATCCGACACGCATTCTGTCCATGGAGGATATGGTCGGGACGGGCGATGTTATCTTTGCCGCTACCGGGGTCACCTCCGGTGAATTCCTGAACGGAGTCCGCTTCATCGGCAAGGAACGCGCCGAGACACATTCTGTCATCATGCGGTCACAGAGCCGGACGATCCGTTATATCCGCAGCATCCACTTCCTGCCCGGCAAGGAGATTCCGCAGGGCTACTCGGCCAGACCGAATGCGGCTTTTATGTAAAGAGCCTAACCTGTAGCGCAGAGGATATTCCTTCATAACATCAAAACAAGGTTTCCCCGGGGCCCGAAAAGGACCTTGGGGAAACCTTGTTTTGAGTTATAGTGACCGGAGTTAAACAGGAAACTTTCGCTTAATGCATCCGGCTGTGGTCTCTCAGCAGTTCATCGCTGGAATCGAGCTTCACCTTGCCTGTTTTGTCCACCCGGGCTTCCTCGCGTTTCACTGTATCCTTAACCTGTTCAGTGCCCTGGACTTCACGCTTATGAATATCCACTTCACCGGTAACTACCGTGTTCTTGCGGACCTCGACTTGCTCTTCACTTACAGGAATGCGGATTGTCTCATCTTTTCCGATGGGGGTATCCGTAGAGTCATTATTGACAGATCTTCGCTCAATTACAATCTCCTCATGGGTAACCGGTACATTGATCGTCTTCTGCTCTTCAATAATTTCCTTGCGCACCTGGACTTCACCGGTCTGCACCTTGTTCTTGGACACATCCAGCTGTTCCTCACGCAGGCGCAGCTTGCGGGCTTCATCCTCATCCGTGAATGGATCTGATCCGGTTCGATCCAAATTCGCTATGCCATCCGGAGTTCCGGAATATACATCCCCTGTCATTCCCGGCCGGTTCACATCATCCAGCGCCCGTGTTTCAGGAAGATCATGAACAGGAGCAGAATTCATTGTATCCAGCCCCGTATCCTGACGTCCCTCCAGCCCTGATCCGTTAAATGCAGCATCCACTGTGTCTGTTACAGAATTGCGGGCCGTCCCCGTAACATCTCCTGCTGCCATATTATCATCCATATAACGGTCGGCATTGGCTGAATTGTGGCTGCGGAACACAGAATATACCTCTTCGGCCCGTGTATTATCCACATCCACCATAACCAGAATACGACCTTCATCTACATAATTATCATAACTTTCCGCTTCATCCTCAGGAATGCCGAGACCAATCAGTCCACCGACCAGTCCGCCGGTTCCTGCACCAACAGCAGCTCCTGCCAATGTCGCGGCAATCGGTCCTGCGGCGAGTATCGGTCCAATTCCCGGTATGGCCAGCGCCCCGATTCCTGCAAGAAGCCCGGTGACACCGCCCAGCAAACCGCCGGTAGCCGCACCGGATGCCATACCTTCTGGCGCCTTGGTGCCCATCTCATTGTTAATCGCGTCAACATCATCTTTGTTTCTGGCAATCACGGAGATATCCTCTGTCAGAAATCCTTGGTTCTTCAAGTCTTCAATTGCCCGTGAAGCTTCATGCTCGGTATAAAATACACCTACTATTTTCTTATTCATAACGATTCCCTCCTGATAGTTAAAGTTTGATGTTGCATATTCATTCTTTCATAGCTCTTAATTAACCAATCGATCATGCGCTAAACTGCTTTACTTTAAATTCAAAGGAGAGTCCTCAATTATATTTCTCAAACAGGAAATACTCTGGGAAATAAGGGAAATGACACTTTTTGTTCAAACATCTGCTTGGAAAGTCAACTAATCTAACACTAATCTCCCGGATTTATCCTATATATGTAGCCTTTGAGAACAATGCTCTCTACCTCATTACAGAGTTTGCAAAAGAGACTATACTCCTCCTAAAGATACGTCCACAATTCCCGCAAGATCGAGGAGGCTTAACCATGAATATGCGTTTAAAGGTGTTAAAAAAACATCTGCTCTTCTGCTGCAGCGAGCACTGCAACAATCAGGAGGTAGAGGATGTTATGCAGGCATTCAAGGAACAGCTGGTAGAGCAAGGCATCCATAAAACGGTTAAAATCAACAAAACCAGCTGTCTCGGGCTATGCGGCAACGGACCGTTTGTTATCGTCTACCCTGACGGCATCTGGTACTACAATGTGACGACAGACGATGTTCCGCGCATCGTGGAAGAGCATCTGGTAAACGGCGAGCCTGTGGAAGAGCTGGTGATGCTGAAAATGGAGGCTTAATCCAGCCTGCTCTGCGAGTCCCTCCCCCTCCAAAAGGGGGCTGGGACTTTTTGCGGTTTATCCGCCGTTTCGAATCTATTGTATAATGGGAGCATATCCCGGGCGTTGTCCAGGACAACCTCATACAGGAAAGAGGCTGAAGCATGGCCATATTCAAATATAATTCACAGCGTCCGTTCCGGGGGAATTCCGATCTTCATCTTCATTATTGGGGACGGGAGCAGTGTGCCCCCGGTCATACCGTTGGACCCTGTGTACGCGATTTGTACAAAATCCATTTCATCCACGAAGGTACCGGCAAGGTGACCGTCGGTGAAGAGACACATACACTTCAGGCGGGTCAGGCCTTTCTGACCTATCCGCATATCGTGACTTATTACGCGGCTGACCTGAATACGCCTTGGAATTATTCATGGATAGCTTTTACCGGAGAAGAAATTGAACACTTGCTGTCCAAAACCTCGCTGTCGCCGGAGCATCCCGTCTTTCCGATGGATGAACTGCTTATGCCCTCACTGTATGATCGGCTGACAGAGGCAGCGGACCGCAGTGATTGCCTGAATCTGCCGCTCAAAGCGATGATGTATGAGTTCTTCTCTCTCCTGCTGAGCAAGGTACCGGCGGCCAAGGATATATTCCCGATTCCGCGCCAAAAAAGCATTTACGTCGAGCAATGTCTCCATTTCCTGCATGCCCATTACTGTGAAAATTTCACGATGGAGATGATGTCATCTTCCCTTAGGCTGGACCGTAAATACGTATCCGCATTATTTAAACGGGCCATCGGCCTTCCGCCGCAGCAGTATTTGCTAAATTACCGGATCGCCAAGGCCTGCGAGCTGCTGACAGAAACCGATTGTACCATCGGTGAGATCTCGCGTTCCGTCGGTTATCAGGACCCGCTGCTCTTCTCCCGCATGTTTAAGAAGGTCAAGGGATGTTCCCCCAAAGGATACCGCCTCCAGCATGCCGATAATGACATTGTTCTATAAACTTCTTCCTTGCTGACATACGTTTGTCGCCGTGCTTTCGCTACAATAGGAACGTACCCGGCAATGTAGTAAACGCTTCCGAAGCGAGTTTTGTACGAAGTGACACAAGGAAGCTGATGCTTACAAAACTTAGTGATGCTTCCGAAGCGAGTTTTATTGCGAAGGATGTATGAAAGTAATGCTCCATAAAACTTAGCTTACGCTTCCGAGGCAAGTTTTGTACGAAGTGACACGAGGAAGCTGATGCTTACAAAACTTTTAGGAGGAAAACAAATTGTACAACGCGAATCCTGAACGCTATGACCAGATGAAATATAACCGCACCGGCCGAAGCGGCCTGCTCCTGCCTGCCATTTCACTCGGGCTGTGGCATAACTTTGGCGGCAATGACGTCTTTGAGAACGGCCGCGCAATGGTCCGGCGGGCCTTCGATCTGGGAATTACCCATTTTGACCTCGCCAACAACTATGGTCCGCCCGCAGGTTCTGCCGAGGAGAGTTTCGGCCAAATTCTTAAGAAGGACTTCACTACTTACCGTGATGAGCTGATCATCTCCAGCAAAGCCGGATATTATATGTGGCCCGGCCCTTATGGCGAATGGGGCTCGAAGAAAAACCTCGTCGCAAGTCTTGATCAGAGTCTGAAGCGGATGGGCCTTGATTATGTGGATATTTACTATCATCACCGTCCGGACCCGAACACGCCGCTGGAGGAAACCATGAGTGCGCTGGATCTCCTGGTGCGCCAAGGCAAAGCGCTGTATGTCGGCATTTCCAACTACAGTGCCGGGCAGGCGCGCGAGGCCGCTCAAATCCTCCGCCGTCTGGGCACACCTTGCCTGATTCACCAGCCCAACTACTCCATGATGTCCCGCTGGATTGAAGACGGCCTGCAGGATGTGCTTGCCGAAGAAGGCATCGGCACCATCGCCTTCTCACCGCTGCAAAAAGGCATCCTGACCGACCGTTATCTGAACGGAATTACTGCGGATTCCCGCGCAGCTGGCCCCAGCGTATTCCTCTCAGAGAAGGAAATTACCGAAGAGGTCATCGTTAAGGTACGCAAGCTGAATGAGCTGGCAGCCGCACGCGGCCAGAAGATGTCGCAGCTCGCCTTGTCGTGGGTGCTTCGCGGCGGCAAAGTCACCTCGGCACTGATTGGCGCAAGCAAGGTAAGCCAGATCGAAGATGCCGTGGCATCCTTGAACGCCCCTGAGCTAAGCGCGGAAGAGCTGGAACAAATCGAAAAGATTTTGCAGGGATAACCCGGAGCTTAATCCTAAAGACGGCAATCGCGCCCATACAGCCAGCTGGCTAGACGGCGCGCAATGGCCGTCTTTTGGCATAGGAATGGTATAATGGACACAAAAACAGCACAGAAAGGGTTGCAGAATGAACAAAAACCGTTTGGGCCAATCCGATTTATATGTAAGTGCCATGGGCCTTGGCTGCATGTCCCTGGGGACCGATAAGACTCATGCTGCGGCGATCATTCACGAAGCGCTGGAGCAGGGCATTAATTTCCTGGATACTGCGGATCTATATGATGAGGGACGGAATGAAGAAATCATCGGCAACGCGGTGCGCCATCGGCGTGCGGACGTCATCCTGGCTACGAAGGTCGGCAACCGCAGAATCCCCGGCAAAGAAGGCTGGAGCTGGGACCCTTCCAAGGCCTATATTAAATCAGCAGTAAAAGAGAGCCTTCGCCGGCTGCAGACAGATTATATCGATCTCTATCAGCTGCACGGAGGAACGATCCAGGACCCCATCGACGAGACGATAGAGGCTTTTGAAGAATTGAAGCAGGAAGGCCTCATCCGTTATTACGGGATCTCCTCGATCCGCCCCAATGTGATCCGGGAATACGTGCAGCGCTCCGCTATTATTAGTGTGATGAGCCAATACAGCATCCTGGACAGACGGCCCGAGGAAGAGATCCTGCCTTTACTGGCGGAGCATGGAATCAGCCTGATCGCCCGGGGGCCGCTGGCCGGAGGCATATTGACCGAGCAAGGTCGCAGCCGGACAGGCAAGGCGTACCTTGATTATGAAACCGGGGAACTGCCTGGGCTGCAGGAGCATTTGATGAAGCAATCCGCCGGTTCCCGCACCCTGACGCAAACAGCGCTTCACTATCCGCTGGCGCATCCCGCTGTGGCCGCGATCATCCCCGGCGCGAGCAGTCTGGAGCAGCTGCAGCTGAATATTGCAGCCGCCACGGCCTCCCCGCTCTCTCCGCAGGAGCTTGAGGCCGTCCGTAGCGTAAGCAAACCAAACCGCTACACAGTACACCTTTAATTCAATACACGAAGAAGAGAAGAGGCTATCCCTTGACTGTTGCCGCAGCCGGGATAGCCTCTTCTTCATCAAACTCTGCTGAATTAAGCCAATATCTATAATATCCTCTACGTCAGCCAAAAAACTGTGTAATGTACAGCATGGCGAGCAGTCCGAAGATAAACGAATAGGTGGAGGGCCGCTCATAGCCATGACCATGACTCTCGGGAATCAGCTCCTTATAGACGATGAAGAGCATGGCTCCGGCAGCAAAAGCCAGTCCGTAACCTACGGCATTATGCAAATAGCTGGCCGTGCAATAGCCAATGACTGCCGACACCATCTCCATAAGCCCGGTTAACCCGGCCATAAATAATGCTTTTCGCCGGGTTGCCTGCGAATTCATCAGGAAGATGGCCAGAATCAGTCCCTCCGGCATATTTTGTGCACCAATGGCAATTGCCACCATAGGACCCAGGCTGGCCTGCTCGCTGGCATAGCTGAAACCTGTGCTGAGACCCTCGGGAATGTTGTGGATGAACAATGCGATCAAAACAAGCAGCGCCTTGGAATCCATGTTGGTGAATCCGGGTTTGTTCTCCACGTCGATATGCGGGATGTTGTTCTCGATCAGATCGAGCAGCAGCACACCGGTAATCAGTCCCAGCGTCAGAGCGATGATCCCCGACTCCCTCATCGCCTGAGGCATTAGGCCAAAGGTAGACGCAGAAACCATAATTCCGGCGGTGAAGGCGACCAGCACATCCTTCCACATCTCGGAAAGTTTTTTCACAAATAGGATGGGAACCACTCCGAGAACAGTCGCCATCGCCGATAAAAAGCTGCCAAGCAGCGCAGTCGCCAAGTCTTCAACCCCTTTTATGGACAGGACCTTTTAGACAAGCTTATGCTTGCGGCAGCTTTCATTATGTCTGCTTGTTGATTTTTCTCTAGGGTGATGGGATCAGCGGCAAGGTCATCAGGTCTTCGTCCAGATAACTGCCTTTCAGCTTCACCGCTTTCCGCTCCGTTCCGTAGCAGGTGAATCCCAGCGATTGGTACAGCCTGATGGCTGGAAGGTTATCTGAGAACACTGCCAAATTAAGGATTTCAATTCCCGGAGACTGCTTGGCCCTCGCAATCAGCTCCGTCATCAGCAAATGCCCCAGCTTCTGCTTCCGTGCCGAGGGACTCACATACATGGCGTATACATTGCCTTTATGGCTGATCTTGTCTCTGCTCTCACGGACAAATGTGACTACACCAACCAGTTCCTCCCTCCTATTAAAGCCGCCAAGTGTGAATTTGCCGTCTACCGCCTGAAGCCTGGCCCGGGTTGTCTCTATCGGCATTCCCGACTCCGCTTCATAGGAGCTGAGGAAAGCCTCAGGATGGTTCAACAACGACTGCAGCCGAATCTCGCGGTATATTTCCGCATCGGCAGAATTAAGAACTCTTATGTACATAGGGGTTATCCCTCCTCGGTCTGAACTGGAATATTTATGCCAGATTATAGGCCATTTCTTTGAATTAGCATAATATATTTTTTAATATTTTAAATATAAAAACCTATTTCACCCTTCGCTTTTGCGCAATTTTATCGTTCAATACGCCTATTTTTTTACAAAAAACTACTTTTATCTACAATAAAAAGCTAATATCACTTAGGTAGACCTATTTTTTTCAAAGGAGGGGTAGTCTCCTAACTATTCACCTTTATAAAAGTACTATTAAACGAAAGCTGGTGTCGTATTGAGAAGGAAGAACAAGGTACGCAGAAATACTCTTATTGTACTATTATGTATTTGTTTGAATCTAATGTCCTTTGGTCAAGCTTTTGCCGCATCCGGTGCTTCCGGGACTTCCGTTGCAGCAAAGGACATATCCGGCCACTGGTCAGAGAACGTCTTAAAAGAATGGCAGCAGCAAGGGTTACTTTCAGGCTATCAGGATGGAACCCTTCAGCCTGACCACAAGATTACCCGCGCGGAATTTGCAGCATTGATTAACAAATCTTTCGGTTATACAAACACAGCGGAAATTGCTTATAAAGATGTTAAAGCATCTAATTGGTTCTACGCGGATATTGCAAAAGCAACTGCCGCAGGATACATAAAAGGATACACTGATCAGACGTTTAGACCTAACCAGCCGCTTACCCGTGAAGAAATGGCAGCCATTGTGAGCTCTATTCTTAAGCTGAGCGCCACCGATTCACCTGCTGCATTTTCGGATACAGCTGTAGGCCACCAGTGGAGCAAGCTCCAGATTAATGCCATTGCCCAAGCCGGCCTTATGAGTGGAAATGATCAAAAATTCAGACCGCTCGACACAGCCACCAGAGCAGAAGCAGTCAGTGTGCTTGACCGTGCATTGAAGTTTGCAGCGGCCAATTCCTCTGAAAAGGTCGTTTATGACAAAGCCGGGAACTATGGCCCGGAGACAGGTCTTACTACAGTAAAGGGTTCGGTATATATTGAAGCGCCCGGAGTTGTACTGAACAACACGCTTATCACAGGTGATCTGGTGATTGGTGAAGGCGTTGGCAAAGGTGATGTGACGCTAAAGAATGTCACTGTTAAAGGCACCACTACCATTGCCGGAGGCGGTAAAAACAGTATCCACGTAGTGGATTCAGTCCTGGTAACCGTCATTGTCAATAAAAAAGACGGAAGTATCCGAATCGTTACTGAAGGTGCCAGCTCGGTTGAACAGATCACGCTGCAATCCGGCGCGCTACTGGAAGAAGGCAGCGGCACAGGCAGCGGCTTCGGCAATGTCGATCTCTCCGCAGCAATTCCGGCAAATGCACAGGTGTCCTTAGCCGGATCCTTCGAGACGGTGGATGTTATGGCAACCTCCATTCAAGTAAACCTGAGTTCCGGTTCGATCGGCCAGCTTCAAGTGGCTCCCGGCGCCGGAAATACGGGAATTGACATTACAGGCGGAGCCCGCATCAATGCTCTAATTCTAAATGCCATTGCCAGAGTAACCGGAACAGGATCCATTGGCACTGCCTCAATCAATGCCAACGGTTCAACTCTTGCCCAGACTCCTGAGCATGTAACCTACGGCAATAATGCTACAGCTGTCATCGGCACTCCGGTTGTTTCCGGAGGCGGCTCATCCGGCGGTTCGTCCGGTGGTTCATCCGGCGGTTCAAACGGCGGTTCAAACGGCGGTTCAAACGGCAGCAATCCAGGCACTGTGACAGAGACAGTGTATGGCTTCGAAGGCGTAATTACGGATGTAGACGATCAGCCCGTAGCAGATATGACAATCCATTTCCGTAGAGGCCTCGGAGCAACTACAGGCGAAATCGCAGCAACTGTGGTTACGGATGCGGCAGGTAAATATTTTGCCAATCTGGCCCCTGGCGTTTACACCGGTGAATTATCGAAATCCGGATTTATTACTACTCACGTTGTTGGTGCTTCGCTGAGCACTCATAAGAATATTAACCAGAATGCCACAGCAATCAAAATCCCAGCCAGCGACGAAATTCGAATTGTACTCACTTGGGACTTGCTTCCGCTGGATGAAGATTCACATCTGATTGGCGCTGCACCCAATAATAAGTCATTCCATACCTGGTACGGCGATAGAGTATATAGTTATAATAATCAAACTTATGCCGATCTGGACCATGATGATGTAGATTCTTACGGCCCGGAGACGACCACCATTCGTAAACGTGTGGATGGAAAGTACACCTTCTTCGTTCACAACTTCAGCGGAAACGGCACAGCCCAAGCGAACACTTTAACCGCTTCCGGTGCCAAAGTAGAAATTTACAACGGCCACAATGCTACGCCTGTTAAAACGTACCACATTCCTGTTACAGACACCAAGATGCTATACTGGTACGTTTTTGATATGAACATATCCGGCAGCGAATTGACCTTTGTGGACAAGAACATGCTGACAGACACGGCTCCAAAGTCTGATCTTGATCAAGACAATGGTCAGGATACTGAGAGTCCTACTGTTAATACAAACTTCCTGAGTGTAGAAAATCATGCCGGTGCCAATGACGTTGTAAATGTGAGAAGCCTTGCACCCGGAGATGTGGTTTCTGTCTACGCAGACGAGATTGACCACAGCCAGTTATTGCAAACTGCAACAGTGGCCGAAGGCTCAACCAGCGTTAAGCTGACAGGTCTTGATTTCGGTGCAGACAGCACCACTGTCTATATTTCCTTAAAGAAACCGAACCATTCGGAGAGCCATGCTGTACCTATATCTGTCTACTCGGAAGCACAATATGCTGAACTGGAAACAACGGTCGCCGCTTCATTTAAGGATAAAGTACTGCCTGGCACAATGACTGTGGGAGATGTCGTTTATCTGCCTGATCCACAGCAGCCGCTGCCAAGAGACCTCCGCGTAACTGTGTTGAATTATGATGGCCCATCCACAGTGACTGATGATGTATACATCCTAAGAGATTACGCGGTATGGTACATGAATTACAACGGCACCGCAGATCCTGTCGACTATAGCATCAAACTGGAATTAAAACGCGACTTTTCCGCGGTTACCAAAGAAATTATTATTACGGTTCCTAGTGTATTCACCGCGCTGCCTGATTCTGTTGAACTAGCCGATAAAATGCTGCTGGATGGCTCAACTCATCCCGGCCTTGCGGAAGCTGTAACTGCTGCCAAAGCCGTTATAAACAACACCGAAGCAACTGCGGCAGATTGGCTCGAAGCCATAAAAGCTCTTCATGAAATTTTTAATCAGATTGCAAGAGAAAACGAATAGTTCATTAAGCAGATTCAAGTATACGTACAAATTAACACCAAACAGCCAGGCTTCCCGGAGCCTGGCTGTTTGGTGTAGCTATAGCTTCTCCGTTTTGTTATAGCTTCTGCGTATGATTTCCGACTTTTGCTGCAATGAGGAATAACGTAATCAAGCACCTGAGATCCCGGAATGCTAGACAGTACTGGATTATGTAATTAAAAAGCAGTGGTTCAGACTGGAGCCCTACGCCTCCCGGGTATCACCCATCGCCTTCTGCTCTTGTATGATTGCAGAAAATACAGCAGAATTGCTCAATCTCCAGCCAAAAAAGGAATCTGCTGCATTTCCTGCAGTAGATTCTAGGCAGGATGAGGTCTGTGGCTATGCTCAGAAGGATAGTTGTACTCTGTGCAGCTAAAACGCACAAATCACGCCCCTCTCAGGAGTTAGATGTATTTCGTACACTTAAAATTCGCAATTCGAGTCATTTACGCTAGATCACGCAAAAATAAATGTACGGAGTGCAACTATCTGTAATTTGTCTTAAAACCCCCTGGATTTAGTTGTACGAAGTACACTTAGCAGACTTCAACTGCTAATGTTTCTGCACTCACTCCAATTTATACTACTGCTGTTAACCTTACTATTGCCGCTTTCACCTCGCAACCAATCACCGGCTCACCTGCTGATGCTTTAATCCTCCGGCGCCGCTTCCTCACTCCTACTCAATTCCTGCGTCCCTCAATCACCCGCTATTCAAATAGACTCAAATACCGTCCCAGGCTATTTGCCTCCAGCTCCTCCTCGGGAATAAACCGCAGTGCAGCGGAGTTGATGCGGTAGTGCTGCTTCGTTGGCTCCGGGCCGTCGTGGAACAGATGTCCCACATAGGCTCCGCTCAGCCTGCTCCGCAGCGCCGTCCGTACTTGACCGCTGCTGTAGTCCGCTTCCCTGCGGATCAGCCCCTCCTCAATAGGTCTGGTAAAAGCGGGCCAGCCGGTGCCGGAATCGAATTTATCGGCTGAGTTGAACAGCGGATCGCTGCTCAGCACGTCAACATACAGCCCTTCACGGAAATGGTCCCAATATTCATTCTGGTACGGCGGCTCCGTACCCTTGTTCTGCGTGACTTCGTATTGCAGCCCGGTCAGCTGCTTACGCAGCCGCTCCCGGTCTTCGCGGTTGTTCCAGTGCTGCTCAGTGAATTCGCCTCGGCCCGAGCCCTTCAGATACATTTTATAATCCATCGGGTGGGTCTTATAGTAATCCTGATGTAAAGCCTCCGCCGGATAAAACGGGGCCGCAGGCAGAATCTCCGTCACAATCGGAGCTTTGAACCGCTTGCTTGCCTTCAGCGCCACCTTCGAGGCTTCCGCCTTCTCCCGTTGCTCTTCGCTGTGCACGAAGATCGCCGTCCGGTAGGAATAGCCCCGATCCATGAATTGCCCGCCCTTATCGGTAGGATCTATGAGCTGCCAATATATCTCCAGCAGACGCTCATACGGGAATAGCTCCGGCTCATAGGTGATCTGCACTGCCTCAATATGCCCTGTCGTCTCTGTTCCCACTTCCTCATAAGTCGGATTGACTGTATGCCCGCCGGTATAGCCAGACACCACCGAAACAATGCCCGGCAGCTCGTCGAACGGCTTGACCATACACCAGAAGCAGCCGCCGGCGAAGGTGGCGAGTTGTTGTACAGCTTTGTCTCCATTCATCCAGAACAACTCCCTCCGAATTTAGTCCAGGCACTTCATCATCCGTCCATGCTGGAATTCCATTATATATGAATATCCTGCTTCTCCAAAGAAATCAGGGCCACCGGCAAGCAAACGAGGATAACAATAACCGGAATGAGCACCGCTTGAATGTAATCTCCCGCACCCGACAGCAGGATCTGCTCCGAGTCCGCTACATACATCCCGGAAAATTTCATGATTTGCGTCATCAGGGAATGATCCGATACCCATTTCAAGAATGCCGAAGACGAATCCTTGAGATAACCTGTAAGAAGTAAATTACCGAAAATAAAGAAAAAGGTTGCCACCACAGCGGAAGCCGCTTTACGGATAAGCACCCCCAGCATCATGATTACGGCGCAATAAGCCGCCAAATATAAGATATTCAACCCGAAAGTCCTGACCGCCTGAATGGTGTCGTCTCTTAAGCTCTCCATCCCAATAGGAGATCCGGTAACAAGCGCCGCAGCCAGATATAAGATGGAGAAGAGTCCGAAAAATTGCAGCAGCCACCAAAAAATCGCCAGCAGCTCCAGCATATATTTACCCATATAATACCCCGGCCGGCTCTGCCCCGAAGCGATTATATTCTGCACCGAACCGTATTCAAAACCTTCTGTAGAGAAAAAGCAGGCATGCATCGGGATAACCAGATATAGAAACAGGGAGAATGAACCAGCGAGCTTTAAGGGCTGCATGGGACTGCTTAATTCATACCCGCCATGGTTCCCGATGATCACAACCAGCAGAATCGATCCCAGCACAAACACAGCATTGATGCTTTTGAACGCCAGATCTTTTCGCAAATAATAAATTTCAGCCTGCAAAAAATTCCTCATTGACCTTTGCCTCCAATCAGATCCATATAATAGTGTTCCAGATTAGGCGCGGACAGGTTGAACCCTTCAACCGGAATTCCCTGCTGCAGGAGAACCGTCATCAGCTGCTCCAAATCTGCGGCTGCCTTAGGAATCTCAATGGCCCCGGCAGTATTGATGGAGATGTCTTCAAGCTGCAGCTTCTCCTTCAGAAGAGCCATAGCAGCAGCCGGATGAAGTGTTGAAATTGTAATCATTGACTGTGCCGCTTGCAGTAATTCACCGGCAGAGACCTCTTTGATCAGCCGCCCCTGATGTATGAACCCGTATTTAGTCGCCAGAAGCTGAAGCTCACCCAGAATATGGCTGGAGATCAATATCGTTACCCCCTGCTCATGCGCCAGCAGCTCCAGAATCCTCCGCATTTCCACAATCCCCACAGGGTCCAGCCCGTTGATGGGCTCGTCCAGCACAAGGAACTTCGGATGATTAAGCAGCGCGATGGCGAGGCCGAGACGCTGACGCATGCCGAGGGAATATTGCGAGGTTTTTTTGCTTCCGGCATCCGTTAACGCTACAGTCTGCAGCACCTCCCCGATTCTTGCTTTATCCTGAATTCCGAAGATCCGGCAATAAAAACCCAGGTTCTCCTCGGCGTTCATATGCGGATAAAGAGACGGCGTTTCAATCAGAAACCCAACCTGCCGCCTGGCACGGATGAGCTCCTGCTTTTCCCGCTGCCCAAACAGCGAGACTTCTCCGCTTGTCGGGTGTACAAGCCCGCCGATCACTTTCATCAGCGTACTTTTTCCGGCACCATTCTCCCCGACAAATCCGTAGATATCTCCCTCTTCAATGGTCATATTCAAATGCTGAAGCGCAAACGCGGAGCCATACTTTTTAGTCAGCTCTCTGGTTTCGAACACAAGCGGTTTCAATCAGAACACTCCTTCATCTCGCTGATATGTCTACTCGGCAACCTTATCATGGGTAAACGGTCCGGCCACACCGTCTGCTATTTTTAGGCAGGTTGTTGTCGTTTTTAAGGAGTACTCCATAACATCTGGCCCGTTTTTCCCTGGAAATGTATAATAGAGCGATAAATACGGAACGGAGTGAAGGCATGATTCATATCGCCGTTTGTGACGACGATCTGCAGGCTGCAGGACAGATTGAGAACCTGATTCTAGATGCCCGGCACCAATGTTCGGAAGAGCTGGAGGTATCCCTCTATTACTCCGGGGAAAGTTTCGCCCAGGCTCTTCAGGACGGAGACCGCTTTGACCTTATTTTCATGGATATTGAAATGGGTGGAATGGATGGAATTACAGCGGGGCAAGTGCTGCGGGAAGATGACGGAAATGATCTTGTACAATTGATTTATATCTCCAGCCATGAGCAGTATCATCTGCAGCTGTTCGATGTGCGGCCGTCGGGTTTTATTAAGAAGCCGGTTGAACCGGAAGCATTCATACATAAGCTTATTCCCGCCTTACAAAAGGCCATACGTACCCGCCAGCAGGGCAAAACCAACTTCCTGCCGGTACAGCAAAAAGGAAAGGAGCTGCTGATCCCTTTTCGGGACATCCTCTATTTGGAGAGCAGCATCAGACGGGTTTCCCTTATCACGAAGGACAGGGAGATCCAGTATTACGGCATGCTTAAGGATGAGGCGCGCAAGCTGCCCGGCGGTCATTTCGTGCGGATTCACCAATCTTACATTGTGAACTTTTTCTTTATTAAAGAAATCAGTGCGAAGAGGGTTACGCTAGTCAGCGGCAAGGAGCTGCCGGTCAGTGAGAAGCACAGCTTATCCGTGCGGAAAGCCTACCTCAGCTTTAGGGGGACGCTCGTATGAATACCATGCTGCGGGAAGAGCTGCTGTATCTGATCACTTTTCCGCTGATTCCTGTAATCCTTCATTATTTCTTCAGCCGCAGCTTCACCTGCCGGATCAAGAGCAACCCTTATCTTGTCCTGATCTACGCTCTCTATATGGCTTGTCATCTCGCGCTGCATCACAGCCAGCTTCCGGACATGGTTCTGCTCACCGCAAATACCGGCTTGATCTTCTTGTTATCACTGCTCTACCGGGGGGATAACCTGTGGAGGGGGTATTCCGCCTTTTTTGTTACGGCTCTCATCTTTCTTGGCGAAGCCGTGATGCCGTTTGCGTATACGGATAGCGGATACATAGCAAACCTCTTTCTTTCCAAGCTGCTGGTATTGTCACTCGTATACCTTCTGCTGCGAATCACCAAAGGGGAAGGGCGCGGTAATTTAGCGGGATGGTACTGGAGTCTGCTGCTGGTCTGCCCTGTTCTGAGCGTTATTACTTTGGTCTCGCTGTCGGACAACTTCTTCTTCCAGGCGTATCCCAAGCTGTTCCCCGTGGTACCTACCATGCTGCTGGCGATCAACTGCCTGATTTTTGTGCTCAGCGACCATATCCTGTGCGTGCAGTCCGAGAGAAGCAAACGTCTGCTGCTGGAACAGCAGAACACCTACTATGTTAACCAATATCTGATGACCCGGGACAAGCAGGAGGAAGCCTTCAAATTTCAGCATGACTTCAAAAACATCCTGCTTGGCTTGCGCGCAGGGCTTGCCAAAGATGAAGAAACTTCCGTCCATGAACTGGACCGTCTGCTGGGCACGATTGGACAGCCTGCAGGCAGCTGCGATACCGGAAACCCGGTCATTGATGCGATGATCAGCTACAAGGAGCAAACCGCAGGCAGCTATGACACCCCCTTTCGCTTAGAGCTGAACATTCCGCCGCAGCTTGAGCTGGACACTACGGTGATCAGCGTCATTCTCGGCAATACCCTGGACAATGCAATTGAAGCCTGCCGGGAGACCTTTAATCAGGAGCGTTATGTCTTGATCCATATGCATTATCTGAATGACAGCTTGTTCATAAAAATTCAGAATCCGTATGCCCATGAAATCAGCACCAACCGTTATGGTGAAATCTCTTCGACCAAGGCCGATACACGGTCGCATGGCATCGGACTGCGAAACATCCGGAAAACTGTGGAGGAATGGGGCGGCCTGCTGGATATTTCCTATAACAGCGGTCTGTTTCAAGTGGAGGTCGTTCTGTTCCATATCCCAAGAAAGCTTGCCGCTTCCGGTTGAAGCCGTGCAAAAAAGGGTAACGGAAAGCACAAACCTTTCACTTCAGCCCCATTCTGGTGAAGCTGGTCCGGCGTCTGCCGGTTATGGTGCTGCCGAAATGGACGCGCACCCAGCCCCATCCCATTGCCCTGTCAGACGTGCTGCTAGCTTTGAAGAAGAGCATAGGCAACGCCGCATAAAACGGCCGTGCGATTGATGTAGGCGGCCCTGACAGCATGACCTACAAAGAGATGACGCAGAGAACGGCGAAGGTGATGCATAAGCACAGAACCTTCTATGATATTCCGCTGCTGACCATCAATCTCTCTCGCCTCTGGGTCACGCTGATTACCGGGGCTCCGAAGAAGCTGGCCCCAGCTTATTACATCATGCCGCCCATACCGCCCAAGCCAATCTATCATAGCTAATACAGCACAAAAAGCCACCTCCAGGTGGCTTATTTGTCTTTATTGCTCTCCCAAATGTCCTTATGCGTCCAACCTGCATGTACTAGAAGGAGCAGTGTCAGAATCATAACAAACTCTCTGAGACTATTGGAAGTACTCTCTATGTTGTATCCAAAAACAATATTCAACCGGCCCCACATCAGATTGAGGCAGAGCAGCGCGACGGTAATGTAGGTCACCCATACACTGCGGAGATACAAATTATAACTCCGCTGCGGGCCGCGTCCGATGAAATATTTACTGTAACGGATCACATAGGCGGTGAACACGAAAAATGCAATGGCTTCCAGTGTGAATATAGTTAAATCAATAATTTCCATGAAGATCATCTCCTCTCTTGCCTAAGCCGGAACGGTGCAGGTCAATAAGGCTTTCGATATCATTCGATTCATAGGCTTCCTGGATTCTGCCTAGTTTTTCAATCTCCCGTTTTACACGACTGGGTTTGATCTCGCTCTTTCTGAATATATCGAGGAGCTTCACTTGTCGACGACCTCCTCACCATTGGTTTTATCGGTGCTCCCTCTTTCTATTAGAAGTTTGACGAGTATACGATTGTATTGGTTAAGCTGCTTCTCGTTCTCCTCATCGCGTTTCTGATAGTTCTGAATGATCTTTTCCTTACTGGCTAACTGCCTAACGCTCCAGATTAATGCAATAGAGAGAAGGACATTGAGCACGACTGAACCGCTGTTGTCGTTGAATAGGCCAGTCAATGCGTTCAAATCCATCATCATCCCCCCGTTCGTTGTTGGTTTGAGATTCCTGCTGTTTCCGGGTCTAAGCATAATCTGCTCAACCTGTCCAACCTTTCGGCATAAGGCATATCATACTTCGAGCCGGAAGATCGTATATTGTAATCTATTCTTTTTCTATGATTTTGATTGGGTAAAATAGTATTTTGTTAGAATCGCTCCCGTTCCACCTGAACTATTAATCATTCCTGCTGCATTCAGACAACAAAAAAAACGGGACCTGTGAAGGTCCCGTTTCTTTGGATAAATAAGGTTGTGTAGACGAATTACATCATGCCGCCCATACCGCCCATGCCGCCCATATCTGGCATTCCGCCGCCTTTTTCAGGCTCCGGTTTGTCAGCGATGACAGCTTCGGTGGTCAGGAACATTGCAGCTACGGATGCTGCGTTTTGCAGCGCGTAACGAGTTACTTTGGCAGGGTCAACGATCCCTGCTTCGAACATGTTCACCCACTCATCGGTAGCAGCGTTGTAGCCGATGCCGATAGCTTCTTTTTTCAGACGGTCCACGATTACGGAACCTTCTTGACCAGCGTTTGCTGCGATTGTGCGGACAGGCTCTTCCAGAGCGCGCAGTACAATGTTCACGCCTGTTTTTTCGTCGCCTACTGCATTTACAGCAGCTACAGCAGCATATACGTTCACAAGAGCAGTACCCCCACCGGATACGATACCTTCTTCAACCGCAGCGCGGGTTGCGTTCAGGGCATCTTCGATGCGAAGCTTGCGTTCTTTAAGTTCTGTTTCAGTTGCAGCGCCTACTTTAACAACGGCTACGCCGCCGGCCAATTTAGCCAGACGCTCCTGCAGTTTTTCCTTGTCGAACTCGGAAGTGGTTTCTTCCAGCTGGGAACGGATTTGGCTTACGCGTGCATTGATGTCCGCTTTGTCGCCGCTTCCGTCTACGATTGTAGTGTTTTCTTTGGTTACGCGCACTTGACGGGCGTTACCCAGTTGTTCGATAGAAGTGCTTTTCAGGTCCAGTCCAAGCTTCTCGGTGATCACTTGGCCGCCAGTCAGGGCAGCGATGTCCTGCAGCATAGCTTCGCGGCGGTCGCCAAAGCCAGGAGCTTTAACAGCAACAGCGTTGAATGTTCCGCGCAGTTTGTTCACGATCAGCATCGCCTGTGCTTCGCCTTCGATATCTTCAGCGATGATTACGAGCGGACGCGCCTGTTGTACGATCTTCTCAAGCAGCGGAAGAATTTCTTGCGTGCTGCTGATTTTTTTGTCGGTGATCAGGATGTACGGGTTCTCCAGAACAGCTTCCATTTTGTCCGTATCAGTGATCATATAAGGGGAAATATAGCCACGGTCGAACTGCATGCCTTCAACCACTTCAAGCTCAGTCAGGAATCCGCGGGATTCTTCAACGGTGATTACGCCGTCTTTGCCGACTTTTTCCATAGCTTCAGCAATCAGTTGGCCCACTTCATCGTCAGCAGCGGAGATAGCAGCTACTTGAGCGATAGCCTGGGAGTCTTCGATTGGTTTAGCAATATTCTGCAGTTCAGCAACTGCTGCTTTAACCGCTTTGTCGATCCCTTTGCGGATAACCATCGGGTTAGCGCCTGCAGTTACGTTCTTCAGGCCTTCACGGATCATGGCTTGTGCCAGAACAGTTGCAGTTGTAGTACCGTCACCAGCTACATCGTTGGTTTTGGTAGCAACTTCTTTAACGAGCTGTGCGCCCATGTTCTCGAATGCATCTTCAAGTTCGATTTCTTTGGCGATGGTAACACCGTCATTGGTGATCAGCGGGCTGCCGAATTTCTTCTCAAGCACCACGTTGCGGCCTTTAGGTCCGAGTGTAACTTTTACCGCATTTGCCAAAGCATCAACACCGCGCAACATCGAGCGGCGGGCGTCTTCACTGAATTTAATTTCTTTTGCCATTGTGTAATTAACCTCCTAAATTTTTGTGAACGTTACCTCACTGAATTGGCTTCGACAAAAATCACTTCGAAAGCACACGCTTAAGTTATGTGAGCGTTACTTCTTGAATCGGTATCGTGCAAAACTGGCGTTTGAAAGCATCGCTTAGTTTTGTGTAAGTAATTTAGCTATAACTTATGAACGGTCTTCTTAGTCAAGAATCGCGTGAATGTCGCTTTCTTTCATAATCAAATATTCTTTGCCTTCGTATTTGATTTCAGTTCCGGCATATTTCGAGAAAATCACGCGGTCGCCTTCTTTAACTTCGAGTGGTACACGCACTCCGTCTTTCAATACACCGCTGCCTACAGCGATAATTTTACCCTCTTGCGGTTTCTCCTTAGAGGAGTCCGGAAGCACAATCCCGAAAGAAGTGGTTTCCTCTTGCTCGCTTGGTTCTACCAATACGCGTTCACCTAGTGGTTTGATCATGAAAAATAGCCTCCTTTGAAATTATGTTGTTTACCTTGAAAACATAGATAGGGTACCGGTGAATCCCAAGGATTCATGCGGCAGTTATGAAAATATCGTCTTAAGCGCAGCTTTTAAGCGCTAATCCCATATTTTCGAGCAGCATTAGCACTCAACCCTCTGTAGTGCTAACAACAATTTTTATGATACTCAACTTGAGGACGGATTTCAAGTCCTTTTACGTAAATTGTGATCTGTTTTTGGGAAAAATATGGTTTCAGAGGTTGTCCGACACATACTCTCTTACATTCTATCCAGCAGAAAATAAAATATGCTGCGGATTGCCAGGGCAACGAACGTTTCTCCGCCATTCGGATACTGAGCCTCGCCAATCTGCTGTTAGTATGGAGTTTCAATAGGATATGCACTAGATCCCGCTGGGCAGAAGCCAGCCCCAACTGCAGCAGCCGGCCACAGCCGCAGAGCAGCCCTGCGGGAGTCTTCTCCCCGCCGGGCCTACTCTTTCCTGACGTAGCGCGCCTCCCGCTCGTTGTCCATAGCCAGCTGCTTGCGGTAAACGAACGCAGACAGAAACACGCTGAACTCATACAGCACCAGCAGCGGGATCGTCACCAAAAAGTCCGAGATGAAATCGGGTGGTGTGATGACCACTGCGATGAAGACGAGCGCAAAATAGGCGTATCTCCGCATCTTACGCAGCCGCAGCGGATTGAGAATTCTCAGCTTCGTCAGGAACATAACAAGCAGCGGCAGCTCAAAGAGCAGAGCCAGCGGAATCACCAGGCTGAACATAAAGCTGAAATACTGTGCGATTCCGTAGGTTTCTTCCAGTCCCATGCTGCGGGTGATCGAGATGGTAAACGACAGCGCCATCGGAAATACAATGTAATAGGCAAAGGCAATGCCCAGCAGAAAAAGGATAAACACATAGGGCACATACCGCAAAGCCGCACTCCGCTCCACTTGCCGCAGCCCGGGACTGATGAAAGCCCACAGCTGATAGACGATGAAAGGCAGGGATATCGTTAGCGAAACTGCCATGCCAATCTTCATGTACATGCCAATGCCATCCCAGAAAGAGAAGGCATGCAGTACAAAACCCTGGGCATGGTCCGCATGGATCAAGTATAAATAGATCGGTTTGGCGACGAACAGTCCGCCTATGAGACCCACTACAAAAACAATCAGCACGTAGATAATCCGCCTACGCAGTTCGGTGAGATGTTCAACTACCGACATTTCTTCCGGTTCCAGAGTCATGACAGACACCACCCAATTGACATATATATAGCATGATTAATGGCAGAAAAAAAGGGCGTCTTCCCAGTCTGAAACAGAACTGAGAGAAACGCCCCCGCGTAATGGATGGTATTACTCCGGCAGGCGTCTGTCCTGCGGGAGTTCTGTTGCTAATATGTGCGGGGCCGGCGGAACAGGAGCCTCACTCTTCTTGGCCGGCTCAGGTTCGCTGATAATTTCACGCGCCCCGTCCTTAAATTCGCGGAAGGTCCGCCCGACTGCCCGGCCAAGCTCAGGAAGCTTGTTGGGGCCAAAGAGCAATAGCGCTAAAATGACCAGTAAAATAATTCCGGGAGCACCAATACCGTTTAGCATAGTCATTCCTCCTTGTCACTTTGTCACTTTGTCCGTTCATGATATCGTTAACAATAAATTAATAATACCATAACTTATGTCACACATCCATCTGTTATCCCGGGTGATTCCTGTGACATTACTGGAATTGACAAGTTTATTGACGGTATTGGCCGGTTACCATGAGCAGTGCTTCAGGCAGTTGATCCATTATCGCTGCCAGATTCTCATGGACACCCTTCGGTGTACCCGGCAAATTAACGATCAGCGTTCTCCCGCGAATACCGCAAATGCCGCGGAACAGCATAACCGCGCGGTTCTTCTGCATGACGGTACTACGCATGGCCTCAGAGAGGCCGGGCACCTCCCGCTCAATCACACGCCGTGTAGCTTCCGGCGTAACATCACGAATCGCCAGATCAGTCCCTCCGGTAGTCAGCACCAGATCCGCCTGAAAATAATCCGTAAGTTCAATCAAAGCAGCAATAATCTCATCCTGCTCATCCGGCACGATCCGGTACTCAATAATCTCACCGCCAAGCTCCTCTTCCACCAGCTCCCGAATAACCTGGGCGCTCGTGTCTTCCCGTTCGCCCCTGGCCCCTTTATCGCTGGCCGTCAGGATTGCTGTTTTCCACGCCATAGGTTGTCCCTCCCTCTCTATGTATTATGTATGGAAGGCCTGCAATGTGCTGCCTTCTCGCACTTTCCGCCAAGAAGAACGGCTGCGCCGCCCTTTTTAGCAAATGCTTACGCCTGCGGGTGATACTGTGAATGTCACTCAGGTATCTGCTACTGAGCTAAGCCTATTGCCACTGCTAAGCTTCCAGCGCGTAATCTCCGTTTTTCCCGCCGCTCTTGGATACCAGCATCGTTGGACCGATAATCATGTCCTTTTGCAGCGCCTTGCACATGTCATATACAGTCAGCGCCGCCGCAGAAACCGCAGTCAGCGCCTCCATCTCCACTCCGGTCTTTCCGGTCGTCTTGACGGTTGCTTCTATATAGAGTTCATCTTCGCTGTTATCCGAGAAGCTGATATCAACACCGGTAAGCGGCAGCGGGTGGCACATTGGTATCCAGCTGGAGGTGTTCTTCGCGGCCATAATTCCGGCAACCTGGGCAACAGCCATAACATCGCCTTTGCCGATCTTGCCCGCTTTAATGGCCGCAAGCGTGTTCGGGTCCATCTGCACCTTACTCCGCGCGACAGCTGTCCGCTTGCTAATTTCCTTGTCGCTGACATCCACCATGCGCGCTCTGCCCTGCTCATTGAAATGGGTTAACTCCACAGCTTTCTCTCCTTCCGGCAATGAATAATGCCGTCTTCCGTAATCAGCATGTCCATATAGGCATCATGGTCATCCATCGGCACTTCGTGCACCAGCTGCAGTCCGTACGCCAGTCCGGCCCATACAGGCGGTCTGGCGGATTCCGGAAGCTCCGCTTCCCAAGCTGCCCGCAAGCGGTCATAGTAGCCGCGCCCGTAACCGAGCCGTCCGCCCCGAGAGTCGAAGGCCAGCCCCGGCACGAATACAACATCCGGCACTCCCTCAGGGCACGGGAGCTCTATAGCGCCGGTAATCGGCTCTTGAATCCCGTAAGCTCCCGGCGCCAAATCCCCCCAGGAAGCTACCTCATGCAGGCTCATCCTTCCGCTGGCCTGAATTACCCGGGGCAGCAATATCTTACGCGCTTGCGCCCAAGCCGCGGTGATAAGCGGACGTGTATCCAGCTCCGAGCGGAACGAAACATAGGCCATGAATGAAGATGCTCCTTCCTGCCGGAGCCATTCTGATGCATGACTGCAGGCCAGAGAAGACCATGACGTCCTCTGATCCAAGGACAGACTGTCACGAAGGGCGGCTTTCTCCGCGCGAAGCTCCCGCTTCCACTCAGCTAGCGGGAGCTTTTGGCCCGTCATAGGCAGCCGCCTCCTCTTGTTCATATACCTAGCTTATCATAGTTTGTAAACTCAGTTTACCACTCTTCTCCCCGGTTCGCCAAGGTAGCTTGAATCACGTTGTTAAACGAACCAATGCCCAACTATTTTTCGCTCCAGTACCTTGATTTCCCCTTCGGACGCTGGGGTGCACCTCTCGCGCCGCAAACGCTTTTCATGTAAACTATAGAATAAGTATGTAATATGGCCGAAGCGTTCAAAGCCGAGGCGAAATAAGCAAGGGCGGAGGTTTCATCGGTATGCTTCTTCAAGCGACAGGAATTACGAAATCATATGGGATACAAAGCGTGCTGGACGGCATAAGTCTGCAAGTAAACGAGAAGGAAAGAGTGGGGCTCGTCGGCGTCAACGGCGCCGGCAAATCCACCTTTCTGCAGATTCTCGCAGGCGAGATGTCTTTTGACAGCGGGCAAATTCATAAATCCAAGGAAACCACAATCGGCTACCTGGCCCAGAACAGCGGCCTCCAGTCGGACAAGACCATTCAGGAGGAAATGCTGGCTGTCTTTGCTCCGCTGATTGAAGCGGAAGCCGAGCTGCGGCAGCTGGAAGCCAGTATCGCCGATCCCCGGCTCGCGGAGGATCCCAAGCGGTATGAGGACCTGCTGGAACGGTATGCTAAACGCTCGGATTGGTTCAAGGACCACGGCGGATATGAGATGAATACACGGATTCGCAGCGTGCTTCATGGTATGGGCTTCGGTGAATTTGCACCGGAGACACCTATCGCGACGCTAAGCGGCGGGCAGAAGACACGGCTGGCACTGGCCCGCATCCTGCTTCAGGCTCCCGATCTGCTCATGCTGGATGAGCCGACCAACCATCTGGATATCGAGACGCTCACCTGGCTGGAGGATTACCTGCGCGGCTATGCCGGCGGCATCCTGGTCGTCTCCCATGACCGGTATTTCCTCGACCGGCTGGTCACGACCGTCGTTGAAATTGAACGGCACCAGTCCCGGAGATACACTGGGAACTACAGCCGCTACATGGAGCTGAAAGCTGCGGAGTATGAAATCCGCATGAAGCAATATGAGAAACAGCAGGATGAAATCTCGCGGATGGAGGATTTCGTGCAGCGTAATATCGTGCGCGCCTCCACCACCAAGCGAGCGCAGAGCCGCCGCAAAGCACTCGATAAAATGGACCGCCTCGACAAACCGCTGGGTGATCTCAAGAAGGCCAGCTTCTCCTTCGAGCCTGATTTCATGTCGGGCAAAGAGGTGCTGCAGCTCCGTGACGTCGCTGTGGCCTTCAGCGAAAAATCAGCACCGCTGTTTCAGCACGCTTCCTTCGAGCTGCGGCGCGGCGAAACTGCGGCGCTGATTGGCCCGAACGGGATCGGCAAATCCACGCTGCTGCAGTGCCTGACTGGCACGCGCGAACCTTCGGCCGGAACGGTCAACTGGGGAACAAAAGTGAAAATCGCGTACTACGACCAGGAACAGACCCGGCTGAATCCGCGCAATACGGTGCTGGAAGAGTTATGGAGCGAGTACCCGATGCTGGAAGAAGCGCGAATCCGCACTATCCTCGGTAACTTCCTGTTCAGCGGCGAGGATGTCCTGAAGAAAGTCTCTGCCCTCAGCGGCGGCGAGAAAGCACGGGTAGCACTCTCCAAGCTCATGCTGCGCGGTGCGAACATGCTCATTCTCGATGAGCCGACCAACCATTTGGATCTGGTGAGCCGTGAAGTGCTGGAATCGGCGCTAATCGATTTCGAGGGAACGCTGCTTTTTATCTCCCATGACCGTTATTTTCTTAATAAAATGGCCGAGCGCGTTCTGGAGCTTCACCCCGGCGGCATCGACCAATATCTCGGAAATTATGACGACTATGTCGAGAAGAAGAAGGAGCTTGAAGACATCGCACTGGAGGAAGCCGAACTTGCCTCTGCCAAAGCGTCCCGGAATGCTGACATCGAAGCTTCAGCAGCGGAAAAAGGCACCGCTTCTTCCTATGAAGCCGACAAACAGGCCAAACGCGAGGAACGCAACCGCCAGCGGCGGATTTCCGAGCTGGAAGAGAACATTGCCCGGCTTGAGGAAGACATCGCCCGTGTCGAAAATGAAATGACCAAACCTGAAGTTTATCAGGACTATATGGCGCTTCAAGAACATGAAAGCGACCTGAAGAGCAAGAAAGCAAATCTAACAGAATTATTTAGCGAATGGGAAAACCTTGCTGACGAATAATGTAAATGCGTTAAATAAATATTTTTTAAGTGTTTCTGATTTGTTCAAAAATACTTATCCACAAGCTCATCCACAGATTTCGTGTATAACTCACACTTCAAAAAGGCCCTTGGGGCCTTTTTTTAGGCGTAAAATCGCTATTTTCGTTGTCAAGAACTTTTTATCCACCGAATTATCCACATTATCCACAATTTCCACAAGAAATGTCCTCTGGAGAAATCAGCATTTTGAGGCTTCAAAAAAAGGGCGTTATTGCTGATTTTACACGGTTTTTACACAACTCGGACAGAATATGTGGATAACGTTGTCCACATCTTGACAAAAGATGCATTCGCTAATTTTCTACCTTTTTCGCCAAAAAAATCAGAGGTGCTCCAGCAGTAAAAAGCCCTCATCCTGCTGTGCACAGGATGAGGGCCTTTCCATGTATTCCTCAGTCAGAAAACTCAACGGCCTGAGGAGGATTCTTCGCGCTCCTTTAGGATTCCGCGGCCTGAAATTCCGCTGCCACCGGATCAGCCTCTTCCCCGGCAGACAGCAGCGCCGAATTGCACGCAGCAATGTAGGCAATCCCCGCCGCCATTACAATATCCTGATGGATCGCTGTCCCCCGGAATTTGCAGCCTGCCCATTGCACCATAACAGCAGCCTCAGCCTGAGCGTTCTCACCGCTGCCGAGCGAATGCAGCTCCAGACCGTCAAAGCGGATCTCTTCAGTGATGCCTTGGGCGATCGCTGCAATGACTGCCTCCAGCGGACCGTTGCCGGTGCTGGTATGCGAGGTCTCCTTGCCGCTTTTCAGGTGATGCACCGTAACGGCAGCTACACGGCGCGGCTCACTGCCGGCCAGCACCTGAACCTCGCCCAGCCCGTAGACCTGCGCCTGCTGCCCTGTTGTGCTGCTGACCATCCGCAGCAGTTCGTCGTCGCTGACGGCCTTTTGACGGTCAGCGGTCTCCTTGAACGATTCGTAGAGCGCATCAAGCTCTGCCGAATCCAAGGCAATGCCGTACTTCGCTGCCCGGTCCTTCAGCGCATGTCTGCCGGAGTGCTTACCCAGAATGATCATGCTGCGCGGAATGCCCAGCCGTTCAGGGTCCATGATCTCATAGGTGCTGCGGTCCTTCAGCAGGCCGTCCTGATGAATCCCCGATTCATGCTGGAAGGCGTTTCTGCCGACAACCGGCTTATTGTAGGCAATCGGAAAATGCATCGCCCCGCTGATGATCCGGGAAGTATCGTACAGCTTTTCGAGGACAATTCCCGTCTCTGCGCCAAGGACGTCCCCGCGGGTTTCCAGAGCCATAACCAATTCCTCCAATGCACAGTTGCCTGTACGTTCACCAACGCCGTTGACCGTGACCTCGATTTGGGTCGCGCCGCCCTCGATCGCTGCCAGGCTGTTCGCTACAGCAAGGCCCAAATCGTTGTGGCAATGGGCACTGTAGCTCACGTTCCCGCCGCCTCTGGCACCCAGCCGCACCCGGCGGAACATCTCTCCGTATTCCTGCGGCAGCGCATAGCCGACTGTATCCGGCAGATTAATAATAGTCGCCCCTTCTTCAATGACCGCTTCCACCATCTCGATCAGATCGTCGATCCCTGTCCGTGCGGCATCCATGGCGGTAAATTCCACGACATCGCTGAACTGGCGGGCATAGGCTGTCATTTCGCGGGCGGCAGCAACCACCTCGGGTCTGCTTTTGCGCAGCTGATGGCGCAGGTGAATGTCGGAAGAGGAGATGAACAGGTGAATCCGCCGGCGCTGCGCGTCCCGGGTTGCCCGGACTGCGGCATCGATGTCACCTTTGACCGCGCGGGCGAAGCCGCAAATCTCTACGCCCTCCACCTTGCGGGAAATCGTCTCCACCGCTGCAAAATCACCCGGACTCGAGACCGGAAAACCCGGCTCCAGCACATCGACACCCAGTTCGGCGAGCTTGTAGGCCAATATTATCTTTTGCTCGGGAGTCAGGCTCGCACCGGGGGCCTGCTCACCATCTCGCAGTGTCGTGTCAAAAATCTGTATACGTTTCTTCACCGGAATAATCATGGAATAACCTCCTGAAAGTGGGTTGATTGACCGCATTCCCTTAGTGTGAGTATGCATTTTGCTGAGTTGGTCAGCGTAGTGGTCTGAGCTTTTGTATTACATTTTGTATTACATTTTGGATTACATTTTTGTATTTCCGCTTGTATTACAGTTTGTATTACAGTCTGTCTAACACATTGTCATCCTGTCTGTCTCATACTTTGTCTTCCAGTCTGGTCTTACGTTTTCTTCCCTGGCACTTCTTGCGCAGAACCACACGTCGACTTGCGGCCCTGCTGATTTCCCGCCCACTGCTGCCGGCAGCAAGTAGAGAGTGGACCTCCCGCAGCATGCGGAAAGCCGTCACTCTCAAACGCCGTTACCGGAGGTGTCCGGTCCCCCGTTCACCTCCTGAACAACGCAAAAACCCGCCGTCTCAATAAAGAGACGGCGGGTCACCCCTCCGCGGTACCACTCTTTTTGACGCATAGGCTCCTGGTAATGCCAAGCCCAGCTGCGTCCAGCTCTTCCCCATGTATCCCGTACCGGTTTCATAAGGAACCGACCACGATACATGAAGGTCCGTTAACGGGGACAACCGTTGCGGCGTACCTCTTGCCTTTCCGCCGCTCCGCTCCCGGGCGAGATTCAATGTTTTCCGGTGACTGCGTCGCACCACCCCGCAGCTCTCTGTTCACCTTCGTCATCTACTGCTCCCGTTCATTGCGTGTATTGATATTGATTTTGACCTCTGAATCCCTGAAAATCCATACAAAAAAGCCTGCCATCTCATTCAAGAGACGACAGGCTGTTAACCTTCGCGGTACCACTCTTGTTGATATCACGGATCAGCCAAATCTCTGCCATCCTAAGATATCCACTTTACAGCCAAGTAAGATCATCCGGCCTCATAATAATTCCGCCCGTCTTACCCGACCACCCTCTCACGGAGGTAACCCGTAACGGTGTACGAAAGGTACGGCAATCCTGCACGCCGTTCAACGCTCCTGTGAACAGGAGGCCCCTGCTTCCACCGCTCCGCTCCCGGACGAGTTCAGGGCTCCTTCGACTGCGTCGCACCTGCCCGCAGCTCTCTTATCCCGGAGTTTCCTTACTGCTTCCATTCATCGCGTTTGTTTCGTTTAATTGCCCTTGATTATACCCGCGCCTCCAGATGCTGTCAATAGGCGGCTACCGACCACTTCTCCAGCGACAAGCCGGGATCGGCCACCATGTCCAGCGGTGTGTCTCCGTCATGCACCCATTTGACATAGGCCGCGGCGCCGATCATCGCCGCATTGTCGGTGCAGTACACCGGCGGCGGGATGATCAGTTCGATCTTTTCCCTGTCACAACGGGCAATCAGCGCTTCACGCAAGCCCTTGTTCGCGGCAACCCCGCCGCACAGCAGCAGCTGTTTGGCCTCGCAGGCTTTTACGGCACGGACGGCTTTCTCTACAAGCACCTCGACAACCGACTCCTGGAAACCGCGGGCGATGCCGGCAACATCCGGTGTGAGCCCCTTCATCTTGCTCTGGTTGACTACATTCAGCACAGCCGACTTCAGACCGCTGAAGCTGAAATCATAGGAATCCGGCTCCAGCCAGACCCGCGGCAGCGGCACAGCTTCCTCCGCCTCCCGGGCCAGCCGGTCTACATGGGGGCCGCCGGGATAAGGAAAACCAAGCGCCCGCGCCACTTTGTCATAAGCCTCGCCTACTGCATCGTCACGGGTTCGTCCAATAATCCGGAATTCCCCTTCCCGTTCCATGTTCACGAGTTCAGTGTGTCCCCCGGACACAACAAGAGTCATGCAGGGATACTGCAATTCCTTGACCAGCCGGTTGGCATAAATATGCCCGGCAATATGGTGCGTGCCGATCAGCGGCTTGCCCCAGGCCAGTGCAAGGCTCTTGGCCGCAACTACGCCAACCAGCAGCGCGCCGACCAGCCCAGGACCCTGCGTTACGGCAACCGCGGTCAGCTGTTGCGGCTCAACACCCGCCGCTGCCAGCGCTTCTTCGATCACCAGCGTTATAACCTCGACATGCTTGCGTGAAGCCACCTCAGGAACTACCCCGCCGAACGCACGGTGTGTCTCAATCTGGCTTGAAATAATATTCGACAACACCTCGCTGCCGTCCTTGATGACCGCGACCGATGTCTCGTCACAGCTGGTTTCAATGGCTAATATAAGTACAGGCTGAGCTCCGCCCGTTTCTGTTTTCATTTCAGATCCACGCTTCCTTCCATCATTCCATGCTCCTCGTAATCCGGCAGATCCGCCCACATAATAAGCGCATCCTCACGGTTGTCCGAATAGTAGCCCTTGCGGGTACCCGCGGGCCGGAAGCCTTTTTTTCGATATAAATTCTGGGCTACCTCGTTGGAGACCCGCACCTCCAGCGTAATCGACTTCATGCCTAAATAAGCGGCTGTCTTCATCAGTTCATCCAGCAGCCTGTCCCCCCATTTGCGTCCCCGGTAGGCCTCGAGCAGGGCGATGTTTGTCACATGGGCTTCGTCCACAATTGCCCACATTCCGGCGTACCCGATAATATGGCTCTCCAGCTCCATAACCATATATTTAGCGAAATGATTATGCGTCAGCTCGTTGCGGAACGCTTCCTCGGTCCATGGCATAGTGAAGGCTTCCCGCTCAATTACAAGAATTTCGGGAATATCCTCCAGCTTCATCAGGCGGAAAATTAGCTCGCTACCCTGGTCTCTAATTGGCTCCGATTCCGTCATCTTTTGTTCAGGCTCCCTTCACTGCTCCGGCGCAGATTCTCTTCCGCTTCGGAAAGCTGGGTATAGTTCGGGATTAACCCGTGAATATCATCACTTCCCGCCAGCAGCCGTTCCTCACCGAGGTAGCCTGTCCAGCGGCCTTCCAGCTCATAAGGCACGGCCCGCACACAACCTTCTTCCATCAATGTACGAAGGCTGTCCTCACTGCCGTGCAGCTCGGTCTCCCCGACAAACCACAGGATACGCGGCTTTACACCCTCTGCCGCTGCCTGCTTAAGCCGTACTTCCAGCTGCAGCACCCAGTCTGCCATAAGGCGGATCGCATCGGGCTCAAGCCGCTTCGGGGCCTCATCGCCATTGGCGGCAAACAACGCCGTATAGGCTTGGCCCCGGCGCGCGTCGAGCAGCGGAATAATCCAGTCCGGGCCGGTCCCGGCCTTCTCCGGCATCTGTCCTCCGGCTTCCGGGTGCTGCTGCGCAAGAGCGGCGCCCAGGCCTCCCCAGGCCAGTGCATGCAGGCTCGACACGCCCGCTACCGGAACCTTCCAGGCCCAGGCCAGCGTCTTCGCTGCTGTAACCGCAATGCGCGTTCCCGTATACGAACCGGGCCCGACTCCGACGGAGACTCCAGCCAGCATATCTGAGGTAGTCCCCGAAGCCTGCAGCGCCTCCTGAATAATCGGCAGCAGATGAACCGAATGGTTCCGCTCCCCGGATGCATTAATTTCATGCAAAAGCCTGCCGTCTCCGGTGATAGCCACACCCAGGACAGCCGTTGATGTATCCAGCGACAAAAACCGCTTGCGCGGCTCTTTATTTTCATTCGTCATCTTTCTTTACCCCACTTCTGGATCAGAGCCCGGCAGACCTCGCCGTAAGGCTCTCCGATTCCGGTAACCGTGATCAGTCGTTCGTCCGGCCCGGCTGTTTCCATGTATATATGCAGATGCCGCGGCGGCATCAACTCTTGTATAATGCTGCTCCATTCCACCAGGCAAACGCCCTGTCCGTAAAAATATTCATCCAGCCCCAGCTCGTCCGCTTCCTGAAGCGAAATCCGGTATACATCCATATGATACAGCGGCAATCTGCCTTCATATTCTTTAATAATTGTAAAAGTAGGACTGTTTACAATCCCTTGTACGCCCAAATGGCGGGCATACCTCTGCGAGAATGCCGTTTTGCCCGCACCCAAATCGCCGTCCAGGCCGATAACCATCCCCGCCGTTGAAGCAGCAGCGACAGCGGCAGCGAGCAGCTCCGTATCCTGCAAGCTGTAAGAACGGTAAGTAAACACCGTTTCAACATTATTGTCCAAGCTGCAACTACCACCTTTTAGAATATACCTTGCCGGTAACAATACTCTTAATTATATCGGTATGGTACTGCTACCGCAACAACCCGCTCTACTCCTTTCCCTCGGCAGCAAAGCCCCCGTTGCCGGTCTTTCCTATGCTGCAAGTGCAGTTATCCTTTCCCGGGCGCAGGGAGAGCAGGTTATGCGAGTCCACTTATTCTAACGGTTTCATAATCCGAATGCAGCGACAATTGGCAAATACAAAAAACCGATTGAATAGGGGGTTATCCCTTCAACCGGTTGGGTTCATTGCCTGTCATTAATTCTAACTTCCCTGCTCCTCCAGCCGTTCCACACCGACGGTATGCGTATTGGTCGGACGAGAGCCGACCTGCACCGTAGCCATGCCATTGTCCGCATCAACATGCTCAATCCATACCGGCTCTCCATCCAAATGCACGGAGATCATATCTTTGGAGGCATAAATAGCCTTCGCCCGTTGTACATCCATTTTTTTGGCTCCTTAAAGTTTTGTGAGCATATGCTCCATTGATTATCATCGTACACAACTATATAAGTTGAACTTTAGATTTACCGAGCCGGCATAGAACGCAACTGCGGTGAATATTTGGACTTCCGGCCGCTGTTGTCTACAGATTTCTTGATTTTTACCGCTATTTGCGGTTGAAATCCGTAGACAAAGGCGGTCGCTATCGCTCCTACAGTTCCAAAATTCCCCTCCGCTGCTTTTGCCTCTAGGTAGTTCTTTAGTTCAACTAATATAGCTTCGGGAAGCTTGCGCTTTATTTTTGTAAATATACGCTTTTTTGCACCCTAGCTTGATTCCATTCCTTCACAACATCACACGTCAATGTTCCTCTGTCTCCTCCTCGGCAGTAGGCGGTTCACCAATCGTCGCCACGGCATCGAGGTGCTCTGACTCATCACTTAACCCATTGTCCTCCCGTACCGCAATAATATTCTCCCAGTCCACGACCTCTGCCGGGATATCCTGCTCCGATAAGCTGTCAATCCAATCATTCGGTCCACGCCCCATATAATACCTCCGCTGCGTTCCTGATTCTTTTTTCATCCTTCAAGGTTTGCTGACTTTATTTTTTCCCATGCTTCGCAAAAAATGCATCCGGCTAGAAAAAGCCCCGCCGCCCCATACTAAGCCAAAGCACTTATTATCAGGAGGCGATATCCATGCATACCGTTTGGAAAGGAGCCATCAGCTTCGGGCTTGTACATGTTCCGGTCAAAATGTTCTCCGCCACAGAGGATAAGGACATTTCCCTGCGTTATATCCACAAGGAATGCGGCAGTCCGCTGTCATACGTGCGCAAATGTCCCGTGTGTGACAAGGAAGTAGCCTGGGAAGAAATCGGCAAAGGCTATGAGTATGAGAAGGGAAAGTTTGTCCTCTTCGACAAAGAGGAGCTGGATCAGCTTACCGAGGAGAGCAGCAAAAGCATCACCATTTTAGACTTTGTGGATTTAACGGAGATCGACCCGATTTATTTTCAAAAGACCTATTATCTTTCTCCCGATCAAGCCGGGATGAACGCCTACCGGCTGCTGATGGAAGCAATGCGCCAGACCGGAAAGATCGGCATTGCCAAAATTTCCATCCGCTCTAAAAGCAGTCTCGCCGCCATCCGCGTCTTGTCGGACTGCCTGGCGATTGAAACCATCTATTATCCCGACGAGGTGCGGCCCGTCTCCCAGGTTCCAGGCCTGCCGGAAGCCGGCATGGTCAATGACAAGGAGCTGGATATGGCCAAACTGCTCATATCCCAGCTGTCTACACCCTTCGAGCCGGCAAAATACACCGATGATTACCGCCAGCGGATGCTGGATCTGATCTCCCATAAAATTGCCGGTGAAGAATTCCATATTGCTCCGGCGCGGCAGGAGAGCAATGTAATCGACCTGATGGCCGCGCTGCAGGCCAGTATCGAAGCGGTTCAGCATATCCCGACAGACCCCGGACCCTCCCCGTCCGGTGCTGCGGCCAAACCGCAAACAGCCGCTGCCAGGAAAAAAACCGCCAAGGCCAAAACAACAGCCGCCGCTCCTGCAGCCGCTGTGCTTAACGAAGCAACCGGACCGATTCCGGTCATTTCACCTAAGCCGAAACGCCGCAGCGCCAAGAGCAAAGACACAGTTTCCTAAGCTTATTAGCCTATATTTCCTTTAGGAGGGGTTGCAATGAAGCTGCAGCCAGTCATTCCATTTGAGCCTGTACTGGCCGCGCAGCTTCCGTCCGGCGGCGAGTGGATCGCACAAATCAAATGGGACGGTGTGCGCATGCTTTCTTATTACGATGGCAGCCATGCAGAGCTCATTAACCGTCGGGGCAACCGCCGCACGCCGCAGTATCCCGAGCTGGCCGAGCCCCGCAGCTATTGCCGGGCCGGCTCTTTTATCCTGGACGGAGAAGTCATTGCGCTCAGTGCCGGCAAACCTTCCTTTCATGAGGTCATGCGCCGCGACAGCCTGAAGAATGAAGCTGCCATCCGGGCGGTTAGACCGCAGGTTCCGGTTCTATATATGGTGTTTGACATCCTGTATTGCAACGGACTATGGCTGCTTGATCAGCCCTTATCCCGGAGGCAGCAGTACTTAAATGAAATGCTGCTGCCCCATCCCCATGTCCAGAATGTGCCGAGCTATGCCAATCCGGCGGAGCTGTTCTCCGCAGCCCAGAGCGGCAGTCTGGAAGGCATCGTATGCAAGGACGTGAATAGTACTTACGCGCCGGGAGGGAAGGACAAACGCTGGCAGAAGCGGAAAATCATTTCCGATGTAACTGCCGTCGCCGGCGGGGTAACCTTTCGTGACGGGATTGTAAATGCGCTGCTCTTCGGCCTGTACGACGACGAAGGTAAGCTGCATTACATCGGTCATGCCGGTGCGGGCAGAATGACGGCGGCGGATTGGCGGAACGTGACTGCGGCAGCCCACCGCCTCACCGTCCCGAAGATGCCTTTTGCAGCCCTGCCCCAGCGCAGCAAGGATGCGGTATGGATCAAGCCCGAGCTGGTCTTCAAGCTTCATTTTTTGGAATGGAACAGCTCGGGTACCTTTCGCCAACCAGTCATTCAGGCACAAGTGGATTTGCCGCCGCAGTCTTGCCGGATAGAGCAGAAGGGGCAATTAGAAACAAGGGATTAAGCGCAAAAAGTGTGCGCTGCAGCTATGTACGAGGAAGGGAAGGGAGGAGATCCGGCATGCCGGCAACAATCAAAGGCTCCATTACTGTAGCCGGACAAGAAATTACGATAACGAACCCCGATAAACCATTATGGCCCGAGGCAGGGATTACCAAACGGATCTATCTGGAAAAGCTGGCCGCACTCTCCCCTTATTTACTGCGCTATTGCCGGGACCGGCTGCTGACGGTAATTCGCTACCCCCACGGCATTTCCGGCATGTCGTTTTATCAAAAAAACGCCCCGGACCCCCTGCCGGACTTTGTCCGAACGGCGGTACAGGACAAAATCAACTATATCGTGCTTCAGGGCTTGCCGGAGCTGCTCTGGCTGGGCAATCTGGCTGCACTGGAGTTTCACCCTTCCCTGCATTATGCGGGAAGCGGGCTTCCCTGTGAATGGATGATTGATCTTGATCCCTCCCTTGAGGTGGAGCCGCGGATCATGGAAGCGGCCGCCACTGTCGGTGAAGTGCTGAAATCGCTGGGACTGGCTTCCGTTCCGAAGACTTCGGGGGCCACAGGTGTGCAGATCATCATTCCTATCCGGCCTGGTGTTACTTTCGATGACTTGCGCAAGATCGGGCATTTTGTGGGACGTTATGTCACAGAGAAACGTCCCGATCTGTTCACCCTGGAGCGGCTGAAGAAACACCGCGGCGACAAAATTTATTTTGATTATCTTCAGCACTACGGAGGCAAAACCCTTGCCGCTCCTTATACACCGCGTGCCAGACCGCTGGCCACTGTTTCTACTCCCCTCTTATGGGAAGAGGTGCAGCGCAATGTCTCCCCTGCAGATTTTCATCTGCTGAATATTGAGGAACGCCTCAGCCGCATGGGCGATTTAATTGTTGGTGTACCGCCTCAGCCGGTAGAGAACATTATCTCCCGGCTCCCTTGATTCTGAAACAGCAATAAGCCCGCAACTGCCTTTTCAGGCTGCGGGCTTATCAGGCGTCCAGCTTTTGGACGGAAGGTATTATATATGAGAATACGGCGCTGCCAAACGCAACCGCCCTATTGATTACTCTGACTTTCGTAAATATACCTTCCTTCGGATAGCGTTCAGGTTGTGAGAATCGCTAGTGGATTGATTTTTTCTTAAAGCGGCCGCCTTTAACATCATGGATATTGCCAATTGCGATAAAGGCATCGGAATCCCAATCCTCAACAATCGACTTCAGTTTGGCTTCTTCCAAACGGGTGATTACCACAAAGATCACTTTCTTGTTCTCACCGGAGAAGCCGCCTTCCCCATCAAGATAGGTAACGCCGCGTCCCAGACGCTCGGTCAGCGCTTCGCCGATATCACGGAATTTATCGCTGATAATCCATACCGACTTGGATTGATCAAGCCCCTCAAGCGTAATATCAATCAGCTTAAACGCAATATAGTAAGCAATTAGAGAAAACATCGCATTATTCCAGCCGAACACGAAACCTGCGCTTGAAAGAATAAACAGGTTGAAAAACATAACTACCTCACCTACGGAAAACGGCAGCTTCTTAGACACGAGAATGGCGACAATCTCTGTACCATCAAGTGATCCCCCGTAACGTACAACGAGTCCTACACCCACGCCGAGAATGACGCCCCCAAACACTGCGGCAAGCAGCGGTTCCACCGTTATGGGATTTACAGGATGGAGCAGCTGAGTACCGATGGACATTACTACTACGGAAAATAATGTGGATAAGGCAAAGGTTTTGCCAATCTGCTTATAACCTATAACCAGAAACGGCAAGTTAAGCAGCGTCAGCAAAATCCCGAGCGGGATGTCAAAAATATCGGACAGCATAATAGAAATACCCGTAATTCCGCCGTCAATCAACTGATTGGGAACAAGAAAAATCTCCAGTGCAACAGACATCATACCCGCCCCGAGCACCATCATAATAATCCGCTGGGCCAGTCTGGCGGTCTTCAAAGCCCCCGACTTCTGCGGTTTCTTCTGTTCCTCACTCGTAAAGACTTTTTGGCTTACAGTCATAGAACTCCCCCTATAAAAAAGTATAAACAAGAATAATCGAAAGCATAATTGTTAAGCTATACTTTCTTAAATTTCTTCTTATACCTATATTATATCATAAAAGAAGCTAAAATAAGGAACGGAACATGTTCGCGCCTTCGAAAAGTTAGGGTTTTGACCCTTTTTCCGTCATAATAGCGGCGAAAGCAGCTGACAGAGCCCTTGAATCAACTTGACATTTCGTCCCCTCCTGCTAAATTTTGCAGGGTCAATAAATTCGCTATGCTTGAGATCATTCTGGAACGCTGACTTAAGCGAATTAATGATCTCCGGCTGGAGCAGCACCGCGGTAAGCTCGAAGTTGGAGTAGAAGCTGCGCATGTCCAGATTGGCACTGCCCACAGTAGCCAGCAGATCGTCTATGATCATGACTTTGGCATGCATAAATCCCTTCTTGTAGCGGTAGAATTTCACCCCGGCATCCTGCAGATTCTCCAGATAGGATAAAGAAGCATTATAAACCAGCCTGTTGTCTGGTGTGGCAGGAATGATAATTCTCACATCCACACCGCTGAGCACAGCATTCTTAAGGGCCCGGCAAATCGTCGGATCGGGAATGAAATACGGTGAAGCAATCCAGATTCGCTGCCTGGCTGCACACAATGCGGCAAAATACATCTCCAGTGAGGCATCTATTGCTCCATCCGGACCGCTTGCCACAATCAGCACAGACTCCTGTTCTTCACAGCTGTGCTTTGGAAAAAAGCGGGGATGGCTCAGGGCGTCTCCTGCCGCCAATCTCCAATCCTTAAGGAACACGTATTGCAGATTATAAACTGCATCTCCTTCAAGCCGCAGGTGGGTATCACGCCAGTAGCCCAGCTTGGGATCCTTGCCCAGATAATCATCCCCGACATTCAATCCGCCCGTATATCCTATTAGACCATCAACAACCAGTATTTTGCGGTGATTGCGGTAATTAAAGCGGCGGTCCATGAGTGAGGTCAGCGGCGGCAGAAAGAAATGGACCTCTACGCCCGCATTTTTTAAGGTGCGGATAAATCTGCGGCTCAGCTTATGACCGCCGAGACCGTCGCATAGCAGACGCACTTTAACCCCCTGGCGGCACTTACGGATCATGACTTCTTGAAACCGCTCACCGGTGACATCATCCCGAAAAATATAAAACTCCAGATGGATATTCTCCCGCGCCGTTTCCATCGCTTCCAGCATATCCTCATAGGCTTCTTGGCCGCTGGAAAGTATCCGGCACTTATTGCGTCCGGTAACTGGACTTTCCGAGAGCCCGGAGAGCAGATGCAGCAGTTCATCGCGGCCTTCAAACTCCGGGTTGCCGATATCTGACGTATTTTTCACGATCTGAATTTTGCCGGAGACATGGGCGCGAATTTCACGAAGCAGCGGCGTGCAGCGTTTGCCGATCCTACGGCTCTGCCAATAATCATGGCCCAAAAAATAATAGAACAACAGCCCGGCAGGCGGACAACAGAATGTAATAAACAGCCAGGCCAGCGCTCTTTGCGGACGGCGGTGCTCCAGCAGCAGTATTACGGCAATCTGCAGAATAAAAAGGCATAAAATAATTGCAAATATTCTCAAGGCGCACACCTCCTGAAAGTCTATAATAGCTGTCTCCTGCCTGAGCTTCGTACAAGCCGGGTTTGGGGCTTTGGTACCCGCATCACTTTGTTCACCATGAAAAACCGGGAATTAGCTGCACCCAAGCCAATTCTAGTACAGGTTTTGCCGTAACTCTCCTTCTTTATTCAACCAAACCGTTGTCATGTTCACCAAAGGCCTGGAATACATAGAGTAGTAGCACAATTCGGATGAGCCCATTTAATAGCCAACACTCGCAGGCACGGAGTTTTAGTTACCACGAGGCGGCTGCACAAGCCGCAGAAAGGAGTAGCTATGAAGAGTCAGCCCGATCATAACCGGATTACACTGCTCGTCGTCCGCGAAGCCGGACGTCCGGTCAGACAACTTCAGCTATCGAGGCCGCTTGCCCTGGCCCTCCCGGCCGCAGCCGCCCTGTCTATCTCCAGTCTGGTCACCTCCATGCATTTTCATGCCTCCCGCTCGATTGCGGAGCTGGAATCGGAAGCAGCAGCGCTATCCCTGACTAATCTTCGAATGGAAATGAAGGTCGCCGACAAGGACCAGACACTCCAGCAGCTCCGCAGTCAGGTGACTGAGCTGTCGGAGGAGGCCGAGAACATCAAAGACAAGCTAAAAAGTGTCAGTGAGCTGGAAGCGCAGCTCCAGTCGCTGATTGACAAGGAGAGCAGTTCTACCACTGGAAAAGACTCAGGTAAAGGTACAGGCACAGACTCCGATACCGAAAAGACATCCTCCTCCAATGCGTCATCAGGGACGCTCTCTCATGCCACTGCTTCATTGGATACCGTAGACGGATCTGCTCCAGCCGTTGCAACAGCGCTAAAAGGTGTGAATTTCACGGCTGCTGCAGCGGCTTCCAATCCTTCTTCGCTGTCCGGTGTAAGCTACCGGATCGGTGCGCTTTCATCGGTACTAGGCAGTAAGGTAACCCCACAGGTAGGCGGTGAATATATCGCGGTCTATCAGGAGGATCCCTTGGAGCTGGTCCGGCAAACTAAAGACGATTTTGCCGAAATCCGCAGCATGCTTGAAGAGATGGTGAACAGCATCTCCACCACGATTACCCAGGCCGAGAGGGCAAACAGCGTTCAAGCCAACCTTCAGGCCAAAAAAGCGCTCGCCGAAAAAGCCCGCTTGGCACCGGCCGTGATCTGGCCCACCCATTCCAATGTGATCACCTCAAGCTTCGGCTACCGCTCCGACCCTTTCAAGGGCGTTTCCGCCTATCATTCCGGCATTGATATTGCCGGTGATATCGGTGATCCTGTCTATGCAGCAATGGCCGGTGTGGTCACCGCCTCCGATCAGATGGGTGCAAGAGGAAAATACATTATTATCGAGCATCCGAACGGGCTGGAGACCTGGTATATGCATTTGAACGGAATGACCGTCAAAGCCGGTGACAAGGTGAACAAAGGCGAGCAAATCGGAATGCTGGGCAATACGGGGCGCAGTACAGGTCCCCATCTTCATTTTCAGGTGGTAAAACAGAACAAGGCGGTGAATCCGCTCAATTATGTAAAACCCTAAGGAGGAATTAATAGTGTGGAATAAACCAAAGCAGCAGGCATCCTTTAAGTCTACTGACTCGCTGATCGGTCTTGGAGGTACACTGGAGGGCAAGGTGCAGTGTGATACCAACTTGCGGATTGAAGGCAATTTCAGCGGGGAAATTCAGTGCCAGGGGACAGTGACCGTAGGTGAACAAGGAACGGTCCGTTCCAGCATTAAAGCTCAGGAGATCATTATAGCCGGCAAAGTGTTCGGCGATGTTACCGCCGACCGCCGCCTCACCATGACTGGAACCGGACAACTCCACGGCAACATCCTTGCAGGGACGCTCAGCATTATGGAGGGAAGTGTGCTTAACGGTTCCATAGGCATGGCAGAACAGCCCGCCCCGGAGAAAGCGGGCGGACTGCAGGAGGATAAGAATAAGGGCAAGGCAGGTAAACGTGCCTCCAAGGCGCAGAGCAAGCTGGAAGCCGGCTAAATGGTTTGAACCTGTCTAGGCTCATTCCCGCAGCTTCCCATGTACACCCGCCTCACATTCCATCTACGTACGGTCTTAAGCGGCGACATCCCTTTTACGGAACACGATCCAGGAAACCGCCAGAAACAGCAGATAATATACAGCCAGCACGGCGGCAGAGAACCCAAGGGTTACACCGCCAGGACCGGCATCGCTCAATATATATCCCCGCAAATCCATGTGGGTAAAGATCAGATACTTAGCCCACTCATACCTTTCCGGGCTAAAGATGACGATAAATAAATTTTTGGTAAACATAATAAACAAAGACAGACCGATCGCCAGTCCGCTTGCCCGGAAGACACTGGATACCATAAAGGCAAGCGCAGCGGTTAGAAACAGCTCAACATAGCGGCAGAGCACATCGAGGAAGGAGTATTCAACCGGACTCCAATTTCCGAAGTTAGACGCTTCCGCTGAAGAGGAGAAGATCAATGACGAACCATAAGCGAAAGCAATTAATATTGCTGTGCTGAGCAGACTAAAGAGGATCATGGAAATATATTTTGAGAGCAGTATTTTGGAGCGGCTCCACGGGCGAATCAGCAAAAGCTTGATTGTTCCCCAGGAAAATTCGCCCGCCACGGAGTCGGATGCAACTACAACCGTGAAGATCGTATTCAGGAAAAAGGCAACGCTCACGGTCGTCTGAAAGCTCTCCCATAGTCCCATCCTGGACATATCACCACTGCTGGTAAAATAGAACAGTGCCGGAAACAGCGCACTCATTAAAGCCAGAATGAACAACATAATCCATGTACGAACACGGCTGTAAATCTTGATATTCTCATTATGTATGAGAGCAGCGAACTCACCCAATGCCTTCACCTCCTGTAATTTCCAAGAATTGATCTTCCAGTGAGCGGGACAGCGCCTTGATGCTGTAGACCTTGATGCCGCCTGCCACCAGCTTCGCATTCAGTTCGGCCACTTCCTCACGGCTCGCCACGACGGCCAGACCGCCTTCTCTCAATACTCCACGGCCAATCAGGCTAAACGCCGCTTCCGGATCGCTCACCTCAAACAGTGTTTCCCCAGCTGGCATCACTGCGTCTCCCACTGTCTTCAGCTGTTTCACATCTACAAGCCGGCCATTCTGGATAATTGCGACACTGTCGCACATCAGCTCCATTTCGGACAACAAATGGCTGGAGACAAACACCGTTGTTCCCTCATCTTGGCAAAGACGGCGCAAATAATCGCGAAGCTCACGGATCCCTTGCGGATCAAGCCCGTTTGTCGGCTCATCCAGAATCAGCAGCTTCGGCCGATGCAGCAGGGCCTGAGCGACACCAAGCCGCTGGCGCATGCCCAGAGAATAGGTTTTTACTTTATCATGAATTCTCTGTCCAAGCCCGACGAGCTCCACAACCTCATTGATCCGCTGCTTGTCTACACCCGGCACCATGCGCGCATACTGGCGCAAATTCTGGTATCCGGTCAAGAACTTATACATCTCAGGATTCTCAACAATGGCACCGATATTGGCTACCGCTTCTTCGAAATGATCCTTGATGCTGCGGCCGCAGATCAGAATGTCTCCCTGGCTGATCGAAATAAGCCCTACCATCATGCGAATCGTCGTCGTTTTCCCGGCGCCGTTCGGTCCAAGAAACCCAAAAATTTGACCGGACGGAATGTCCAGCGTTAAATTGCTGACCAGCGTTTTGGAACCTATTTTTTTGGTGACGCCCATTAGGCTGGCTACAGGCTTCGACACTTCTGCCATATTTGGCATTATTTCACTTCCTTTCATTAGTTTGCATTACTATATTACCACAACTTACCTTTTTCATGAAAATCAAGAAAAATACATTACATAATAAAGGACCGTACCCCTTCATTACAAAAGGATACGGTCCCTTGTTCTTCGACAATTGCTTAAAGATTAGCCACCGACACGGGCAAGCTCACGCATGTTGGCTTCAAAGGCTGCCATTAGGGCAGCTTCGCCAGTCAAGCCGGTTTGCTCAACTTTGCGAATTTGCTCCATCATCCGTTTGTAATCCTTTGGAATCACACGGGCAAAATTCGGCAGAGCCGCTTCCCAGCCATCCAGAATCCGTCTTCCCGCAGCACTGTTAGTAAGCTCCGTATGACGGGCAATCAGACTGTGCAGTTCAGCGATTTCGTCCGGTTCTTCGACCCGCTCCAGAAGCACCATTTCCAGGTTGCAGCGTTTGATGAAGTTGTTGTTCGGATCGTATACATAAGCGATACCGCCTGACATCCCCGCTGCAAAGTTGCGGCCGGTTTCACCGAGCACAACTACGCGTCCACCGGTCATATATTCACAGCCATGGTCGCCCACGCCTTCAACGACGACATTCGCACCGGAGTTGCGGACGGCAAACCGTTCGCCGGCGATGCCGCTGATGTAAGCTTCGCCGCCGGTCGCTCCGTAAAGCGCCGTATTCCCGATAATAATATTGTCCTCAGCAGCGAAGGTTGCCTTCGGCGATGGCTTAATAATCAGCTTGCCGCCGGACAGCCCTTTGCCCACATAGTCATTGGAGTCGCCTTCGACTGTAATCGTAATCCCCTTCGGCATGAACGCGCCCAGACTTTGTCCGGCAGATCCGCTGAAATGCAGGCGGATCGTATCATCTGGCAGACCTGCCGCACCATATTTGCGCGTCAGTTCGCTGCCCAGAATCGTTCCTACCGCACGGTTCACGTTCGTGATTGGCAGTGAAGCTTCAACCACCGTACCGAATTCCAATGCAGGTGCGGCCAGCTCCAGCAGCTTCGAAACGTCGAGCGTTTCTTCAAGACCATGGTTCTGGCGTTTGCTGCGGAAACGTGTGCTTCCTTCCGGCATTGCCGGAGTATGAAGCAGGCTGCTCAGATCGACGCCTTTCTTCTTCCAATGACTCGAAGCGCGTACGGCGTCGAGGCAATCGGTGCGTCCAACCATTTCTTCAATGGTGCGGAAACCAAGCTCAGCCATAATCTCACGCAGATCCTGCGCCACGAACGTCATGAAGTTAACAACATGCTGTGGATCGCCTGTAAAGTTCTTACGCAGATCCGGATTCTGTGTTGCTACACCGACCGGACAGGTATCCATCTGGCACACCCGCATCATGATGCAGCCTACGGCTACAAGCGGAGCAGTAGCGAATCCATATTCTTCAGCACCCAGCAATACTGCTACTGCCAGGTCACGGCCACTAAGCATTTTGCCGTCTGTCTCGAGCACGACACGGTCGCGGAGGTTATTCAGCATCAGTGTCTGATGGGTCTCAGCGAGACCAAGCTCCCAAGGCAGACCGGCATGGCGGATAGAGTTCATCGGCGATGCGCCGGTTCCTCCGTCATAACCGCTGATCAGAATGATATCCGCACGGCCTTTGGCTACACCGGCAGCGATGGTTCCGACGCCTACCTCAGACACCAGCTTCACGTTAATGCTGGCACGCGGATTGGCATTCTTCAGATCGTAGATCAGCTCTGCCAAATCCTCAATGGAATAAATATCATGATGCGGCGGCGGTGAGATCAGACCTACGCCTGCTGTGGAGCCGCGCACTTCTGCCACCCATGGATATACCTTGCGGCCCGGCAGCTGTCCGCCTTCACCAGGTTTGGCACCCTGTGCCATTTTGATCTGAATTTCATCCGCATTCACGAGATAGTTCGAAGTTACCCCGAAACGTCCCGATGCGACCTGTTTGATCGCACTGCGGCGGGAATCACCGTTGCTGTCCGGAATAAAGCGTGCCGGATCTTCGCCGCCCTCACCGGTGTTGCTCTTGCCGCCGATGCGGTTCATGGCGATTGCCAGCGTCTCATGTGCTTCCTTACTGATCGAACCAAAGGACATCGCACCGGTCTTGAACCGTTTCATAATTGATTCTGCCGGTTCCACCTCTTCCAGCGGAACTGGCTGATTTGTCGATTTGAATTGCAGCATGGAGCGCAGCGTCTGATGTTTCTCGCTTTCACCCTGAACAAGTGCTGCATATTTCTTGTACATATTGTAATCGCCGCTCCGCACGGAGTGCTGAAGCAGATGGATGGTCTGCGGGTTGAACAGATGCTCTTCCCCGTCGCTGCGCCATTGGTACTCGCCGCCGGAATCAAGCACTTTATCGTTGCCGTCTTTGTCGGTGAAGGCGCGGTTATGATGAATCAGCGCTTCTGCCGCCACTTCTTCAAGGCCGATACCGCCAATACGGGAAGGCGTCCAGGTAAAGTAACGGTCGACGAATTCCGAATTCAGTCCGACAGCTTCAAAGATCTGTGCGCCACGGTACGATTGAATAGTAGAGATACCCATTTTGGACAGTATTTTCACTACGCTCTTTGTCGCAGCCTTAATGTAGTTCTTCACAGCCTTCTCATGCGAAATTCCGCGCAGCAGGCCCTGGCTGATCATGTCATCCAGACTTTCGAAGGCCAGATACGGATTGACCGCACTTACGCCATAGCCCAGAAGAAGCGCATAATGATGGACTTCACGGGGTTCGCCGGACTCCAGCAAAATGCTGACCTTCGTACGTGTTCCCGAGCGGATCAGATGGTGATGCAGGCTGGATACAGCCAGCAGCGCCGGGATGGCCGCATTCTCGCGGTCCACACCGCGGTCGGACAGAATAAGAATATTATGTCCTTTGGCCATTACGCGGTCAGCAGCCTCATTCATGCGCTCAAGTGCGATACGCAGTCCTTCCGCTCCAAGCTCAGCCGGGAACAGAATCGGAATGGACATCGATTTGAAGCCCGCACGGCGGACATGGCGGATCTTGGCGAAATCCTCATTCGATAAAATCGGCGATTCCAGGGAGATCTGTCGACAGCTCTCCGGTTCTGGTTTCAGCAGGTTGCGTTCCGGTCCGATTGTCGTAGCAGTTGACGTTACCAATTCTTCGCGAATTGCATCAATCGGCGGATTGGTTACCTGTGCGAACATTTGTTTAAAGTAGTTGTAAAGACGCTGCGGACGATCCGACAGCACAGCCAGCGGAGCATCATAGCCCATGGAGCCGACAGCTTCGGCACCGGTTGAAGCCATAGGCTCCAGCACCTTGCGCAAATCCTCAAAGGTGTAGCCGAAGGATTGCTGCAGCTGTTGCACATTGTCATGTTTCGGGTTCGGCAGCTCAGGTGCATCCGGAAGCTCGTCAAGTCCGATCAGATGCTCATCCAGCCATTGGCGGTAAGGCTGCTCGGAAGCAATGGACGCTTTCACTTCTTCGTCAGAAATAATCCGGCCCTGCTTCGTATCCACGAGCAGCATCCGGCCTGGTCTCAGGCGGTCTTTATATAGTACATTCTCTGCCGGAATATCAAGAACTCCTGCTTCAGAGGATAAAATAATCATATCGTCTTTGGTTACATAATAACGGGCAGGACGCAGACCGTTACGGTCAAGAATGGCTCCGATTTGCACACCGTCGGTGAAGCCCATCGCGGCAGGCCCGTCCCACGGCTCCATCAAGGTGCTGTGGTATTCATAGAACGCCTTCTTCTGCTCATCCATGCTGTCATGGTTGCTCCAAGGCTCAGGTACCATCATCATGGCCACATGCGGCAAGGAACGTCCGCTGAGATACAGGAACTCGAACGTATTGTCGAACATGGCGGTGTCGGAACCGTCCGGATTAACAACCGGCTTGATCTTGCTGAGGTCTTCTCCGAATACTTCACTCTTGAACAGAGACTGGCGGGCGTGCATCCAGTTCACATTCCCCCGCAGGGTGTTGATCTCACCATTGTGGATCATGAAACGGTAGGGATGGGCACGCTCCCAGCTCGGGAACGTATTGGTGCTGAACCGGGAGTGGACAAGCGCAATCGCGGATTCCAGCTCTTTGTTCTGCAGATCCAGATAGAACTGGCCTACCTGCTCAGTTGTGAGCATGCCTTTATATACGATCTTACGACAGGACATACTTGGCACGTAGAAGGACTCACCCTCTTCGGTACCGCCATAGCGGATTGCAAGTTCTGCGCGTTTGCGGATTACATACAGCTTGCGTTCAAAAGCCAATTCATCCTTGACGCCTGCGGAACGGCCGATGAATACCTGACGGACATAAGGCTTCGCTGCCTTGGCAGTTTTGCCCAGCATTTCGTCAAAGGTAGGCACATCGCGATAGCCAAGCACCTCTTGGCCTTCTTCTGCAATAATGCCGCTCAAGAGCGCCTCGTGGCGGGTCCGGATCTCCTCGTTATGAGACAGAAAGATCATACCCACGCCATAGCGGCCCTGCTCCGGCAGTTCAAAGCCAAGCTTAGCGGCTTCCCCTGCAAAGAAACGGTGCGGAATTTGCAGCATGATGCCGGCTCCGTCACCGGAGTTCGGCTCGCTACCCTGGCCCCCCCGATGCTCCATATTGAAGAGCATAGTCAAAGCGTTACTTACAATATCATGGGACGGTGTGCCTTTAATATGGGCAACAAATCCCATGCCGCATGCATCTTTTTCGAACTGGGGATCATAAAGGCCCTGTTTGCCGGGCAGTTCAGTGTGTCTCATTGTACGCAACCTTTCTATAATAAAGTAGAAGTTATCATCGGAAGAACCCGCTTGCCGATCTGCATAATGGCGGCATCACTTTCACAAAAAATATAAGGAAAAAGCAAAGCGCAAAGCTCTACTTACATTATATTTACAGGAAAATATTTCAGAGAAAAATCTTAATAATTATTCAAGGCAGATTGGTTATATTATTTTATCATCGACCTGACATGAGCGCAATTTAAACTTTTTTATGAGTTTGATTAACAATTGCTTTTGCGGTACAGCTTTAGTGAATAAAAGCGTAAAAAATCTTTACAATGTATAATTATGCATTAAAACCGAATAAGTTCTTATGCAATGAAAACGCTTATTCCGTTTTCTTTCCATAACATGTCATTTTAATGTCGCATATCATTTCCGCAATAAGCAAAGAACGCCCCCTTAAGGAGCGTCCTCTGCTTATTGTTATATTATTGCTATTAACCGATTATACAGTCAAAACTTGTTCACTTTTCATAGCAGCTTCACTTTCATGACTGCGGGTCATGAAATAGGTGAACGTAAGGGCCAGGAATACAAGGCCGTAGATCGCAAGCAGTCCTGCATCGTTCCACATTACACCCGTATCTCCCGTGGAAATTACTGCCTTGAATCCTCTGACGCTGTAGGTCATAGGAAGAAGCGGATTGAAGAATTTCATCCAGTTCGGAATCAATTCAAGCGGGAACGTACCTGCACTTGTCGTCAATTGGAAGATAAGGATGACAATAGCCACAAAACGTCCCGGCTGATCCAGCCAGGTTACAATCGCCTGGATCATCCACATGAAGGCAAGACTGGTAATGAAGATAAATGCATAGAAGAGCGGTACATTCTGCACTTCAAGACCCAATCCGTACAGAACAATAACTGCAGCGAGCAGCGCCTGAAGCACACTCATCATCGTGAATGTAAGCGTACGGCTGACAAACCGGTTGAACCGGCTGGCACCGATCACTTCGGAATCGCGCATTGGAATAATAATCGTGCTGATCAGTGCACCTACAAACAGTCCAAGGGACAGGAAGTAAGGCGCAAAGCCTGTGCCGTAGTTTGGCACGGCATTCACTTTAACTTCTTCAATCTCCACAGGCTGGGCGAACATCGATACCAACGCGTCGGTCTTATTCACCGAACTGGTCTGTGATGCGGCATCGCCAAGCTTCGTTGCAAGTTCTCCTGAACCGGCCTTCAGATCATCAAGACCATCCTTCAGCTGGCCTGCTCCAGCGCTTAGCTTCTTCGAGCCATCGGCTACAGAGGTCAGACCGCTGCTCAGCTGTCCGGCTCCGTTCAGCAGCTTCGAAGTTCCGGCTTCCAGCGCCTTGCCGCCATCGGCCAGCTTCGCACCGCCAGCTGCAGCTTCATCCAGCTTCGCGCCGAACTGCTTCATTCCTGCGGCAAGTGTAGTGCCGCCGGTTTCCAGCTTCGTTGCACCGGCCACGAGCTGTTTTTGTCCTTCCAGCAGCTGCGTGCTGCCGGCATTCAGCTGCTGCGCTCCGTCATGCAGCTGACTGACTCCAGCATCCAGCTGCTCAGAACCGGTATGCAGCTGTCCTGCACCCTGCACAAGCTGCTCCTGCCCGCTGTGGAGCGCTGATGCGCCTTCCACGAGTTGCTGCTGGCTTTGATCCAGCTGCGCGCTGCCTTGAGCGACTGCCGTACTTGCAGCCAGCAGCTTTTGCACCTCAGGGCTGGCTGCAAGCTGAGGATTCGATTTGGCCAGCTGCTGCAGGCCATCGGCCACTGCTTTGGCTCCCGCGCTCACTTTCGCGCTGCCATCCTTGGAAGCCTTCAGACCGGCTTCCAGCTTGGCGCTGCCTTCGACGGAAGAAGTAAGTCCCGCTTCCAGCTTAGCACTGCCATCGACAACCGACTTCGTGCCAGCTTGAAGCTTAGTCGTACCTTCTACAGCTGATGCTGTACCAGCCTGAAGTGAAGCTGCTCCGGTTTCCGTCTTCTTAAGACCTTCACTCAGTTGCTTGCTGCCTGCTGCAGTCTGTGATACACCAGCCTGCAGTTTCTTGTGTGCAGCAGACAATTGCTGGAGTCCGCCTGCCAGTGTGCTGCTGCCGTTGTGTATGGCGGCGGCACCCGTGTTCAGATCGCTCACACCTTTCGTAAGCGGCGCTACACCATCGAGCAGTTTACCTGTGCCCTCAGTCAGTACTACCAGATTATCCTTCAGCTTCAGCGCGCCGTCATCCAGCTTGCTTGCGCCATCGGCAATTTTTGTTGCGCCGTCTCCGGCGTCGCCAAGCCCGCTGGCGATCTTGGTAATTTTATCGAATACGGATTCTGTATAAGCTTCTGTTATTTTGGCCGATACTTTTGTCTTAATATCCTTTACCGCAGTTCCGCCAATTTGGCCGGCAAGGAAATTGAAGCCTTCGTTCGGTTCATAAATAATTTTGGCCGGCTGGGGATCAGTACCCAGCAGGGTTGTTGCATTTGCTGAAAAATCTTCAGGCACAATGATCGCCATATAATAAGTACTGTCGTCAAGTCCCGCTTTTGCCTGGTCACGGGTTACGAAATTCCATTCGAACCCGTCGGTTTTCTTAAGTTCTTCTATCAGGTCATTCCCGGCAGTTAGCTTTGAGCCTTCGTAGTCGGCACCTTTATCTTCATTTACGACAGCGACCGGCAGTTCATTCATTTTACCGTAGGGATCCCAGAATGCTTTCAGGAACAACCCGCTGTACAGCACCGGAACGAATAGGACAACAAACATTGGGATCAGCACTTTAGGATTCTTCAGCACTGCCCCAAGGTCCTTGAAAAACACGGATAAAGATTTCATTCTGGTTCTCTCCTTATAATCGTTTGCTCTCTTTTAAAATGCTATGAATCTTCAATTCTTGCTATTGTATTGAAAGTTACAGTAATACCATATGACTATTTTCCCCAATTGGTCAGTCCGGGGTAAAAAAAAACCTTTCCGGTTTTTGTTACCACTGCCGTCTAAATAAAAGAACATCCAGGGAAAGCAGACGGTTGACGATGCCATCCCTATTCCAGCTCCAAACCTTACTTTGCTGTTGCCAGCCCTTCGGACAAGAACAAGTGAAAATAATGTTTGATTTGCTCTTTGTTCAAAGGCACATGCACCTTGTTAAGTTCAGCAGTCAGCACAATGTAAAGTCTAAACATTACAACAGATACGATCTTGGGGTCGCAAGGTTTGATTTCGCCTTGACGAATCGCCTGTTCCACCTCCCGTTTCAAATAGTCAAGCACAACACTCTCGATCTTGTCGAGTCCTTCACCAGCCTGCGGCGTTCCGAAATCGCGACTTTCCTGGGAAAGCTTAATGAACAGCTCGTGTTCGCTTCGAAATTCCAGCAAAGCATCCAGAACCCTGTGCAGGTTATCAAAAAAAGGCTTATCCTTTTTGATTTCCCGCTCGGCGATTTTTTTCATTTCGACAATGACATCACGCAGGATTTCATCGAACAGCTGCTCCTTATTCGTGAAAAAGGTATAAATCGTTCCTTTTCCCACATTCGCAATCTTGGCGACTTGATCCATTGTAGTTGCCTTATAGCCAAATAATGAAAAACATTTCGTCGCGGCTTTAAGCACCTGCTGCCTTCGATCTACCACAGCCACCCGTACACTCCCTTTCCTCGGAAATATCGCTGTAACCGCATTTTGACCATTTTACTAATCCGGTCATTCGGTCATTACTTACTTTAACATGATGCCTCCGCGTTTGCAATACTTTAACCAATGTATATTTTTTTAATTTATTGCAGTGATTTAACTTTCTATTTACGTCTTATCTGTATAATGTAAGAAGAAACATCTGTCTCGTCTTTGAAAAAGGGCGGTTTCCCTGCGGGAAATGGAAGAATAGAATGGCCGGACACACATAGTCTTATATTATGAGATTAACAGCTAATTTCGCTGTATAATAGAAGAGATGATTATATAGAGGTATCTCCAATCCGCCAAAGAAGAGAACCCGCAATTCTACCTATGAAGGAAAGTAGCAGGTGAACTTATGCGAAAGAAAAGAGTACTGCTGTTTTCGGAAGGCTTCGGCACGGGCCATACAGGGGCAGCCTATGCTCTCGCCGAAGGAATAAAGCTGTTGAATCCGGATGTACAATGCCGGGTCATCGAGCTGGGAAAATTCCTGAATCCTACGGTCGCTCCTTGGATTCTTTCCGCTTACCGTAAAACAGTCAGCAGCCAGCCCAAGCTGGTTGGCATGATGTATAAGACCCAATACAATAAATCACTGAACCGGTTGACGAAGCTGGCGCTTCACCGGGTTTTTTATACACATGCCTTACAGGTTATCGAGCAACTTAAGCCGGATTTAATTATTTGCACACATCCCATTCCCGCAGCCGTCATTTCGAGGTTGAAGCGGCAAGGGCTGAATGTCCCGCTCTTTACACTCATAACGGATTATGACGCACACGCCACCTGGGTCAACGCTGAAGCTGACCGGTATCTAGTCTCTACTCCACGGGTAAAATCAATTCTGACCGGCCGCGGGGTATCTCCCGAGCTTGTGACGGTCACCGGCATACCGGTGCATCCGAAGTTCTGGGAGCGTTCCAACAAGACGCAGCTCCGCAAGGAACTCGGGCTCGCCGATATTCCTACCGTGCTCATTATGGGCGGAGGCTGGGGACTCATGTTCGGCAAGGATGTTATGGACTCGCTCACGGCCCGAATGGATGATATCCAGCTGATCTTCTGCATGGGCAGCAACGACAAGCTTGTGGCCAAGATGCAGGCCAATCCCCTGCTGAACCATCCCAACGTGAGGATACTTGGTTACAGCAGTGAAATCAACAAGCTGATGGACGCCTCCGATCTGCTGATTACGAAGCCCGGTGGAATGACCTGCACGGAAGGCCAGGCCAAAGGAATACCGATGCTCTTCTACAGCGCTATTCCCGGCCAGGAAGAGAAGAATTGCCAGTATTTCGTGGAGCTTGGCTTAGCCGAGGTGCTGGATTCGAATGTCGTGGACAAATGGTTCTCCCTCCTGCTGCGTGAATATGCCGGACTGGAGGAGCTGCGGAAGCGCCGGCTGGCTCCAGAGCGCCAGCAACCGCATAATTGCGCCTCTACGGTACTGCAGCTGCTGGGCAAACCGGCTGATGGAAGAACCGATTTGCGGGGAGCGCGGACACCGGCCCGCAATGAAGAGGCCGTCTATGTTACCCCTTAAGCTCGAATGTTTGCCGCCAGCTCTGCCTGAACTGTAAAGCCAAAAGAACCTCCAATCCGTTAAAGTATGGATTGGGGGTTCTTTTATTATACCGTCAGCAGGAGTTTAGATTTCCATACTTTCCCCTGCTTGCAGCGGATAGCCCTGAATCCCCTCCTGCCGCAGCCGGTCACAGAACTCTGCGCCATCCTGGGCAATCGCCGGAAATGTATTGTAATGCAGCGGAATCACTTTGTCCGCACGAAGCCATCTTGCCGCCAGCAGCGCATCGTCAGGCCCCATCGTAAGCATGTCCCCGATAGGCAGCGCCGCTATATCAATGGCGTTTCGTTCTCCGATCAGACGCATATCTCCGAACAACGCCGTGTCTCCGGCATGAAATAAGGTTTTGCCTCCGATGGTGAGCAGAATGCCCGCCGGTTGTCCGGCATAAATCCAGGTATCCCCTTCTGTAATGGAGGAGGAATGAAAGGCCTGGGTATATTTCACGGTGATTCCTTTATAGGTATGGCTGCCGCCGGTATTCATGTGTTTGACCTGCGCACCTTTGATGCGGCAATATTCTGCCAGTTCATAGACAGCAAAGATCGGACAGTCATTCTTCGCGGCAATCTCCAGCGCATCTCCAAAATGATCGGAATGTCCGTGGGTGAGCAGAACAGCATCGACCGAAAGCTCATCGGGTGAGATCCCCGAATTCGGATTTCCCGACAAAAAAGGATCAATAATAACCTTGACTTCCTCCGTCTCAACAAGCAGCGCCGAATGACCGTAATAGGTGATTTTCATAGAGTGATCCTCCTAAAAGTTTTGCGGAATTATACTTCTTGGAATGGCTGTGCAGCAAAACTGGCTTCGAAAGCATTCGCTAAGTTTTGCGGAATTATGCTTCTCGTTCTTTGAAATCAAATTATTTATAAAAGGTATGATTGCCGATGGTCTTGGCGTACTCCTGCGAATGGTGGACCGTCAGATCCTGTGCCAGCTTCAGCGACAGGAAGAAATACGTATCATCCGTCACCTCTTTAACTCCAGAGAGCGCAGCATTTACCGCTTTAATGCTGTCCTTATTAGGTTTGACACGTTTAAGACGCCCGTTTGCCACAGGACTGAACTGGCTTTTCTGATAAATGACCTTATAAATGGTGTCGGGAAAATTGGCTGACCGCAGCCGGTTCAGAACAACGTTGGCAACTGCCACCTTGCCCTGGTACGGTTCGCCTTCTGCTTCTGCCATAACGATTTTTTGCAGCAGTAGCAGGTCTTCATCGGATACGGCGTAGCTCCAGGTTGCTTGCGCTTGCTGTTCCTGGCTTAATAACTGCGTCCGGGAGAAGAACAATTTAGCGGGGGGATGTTGCTGAGATGCCGTTTTCGATTGTTTTACGGTCTGGCTCCCCTTGGCTGCCGCCTGTCCGAGCGCTTTCTGCGCTGTTGCCGGCGGTGCCTTCACCACAGTAGCCTTAGTCTGAATGGTTACCTTCTTGGCTGCGCTTTGCGGCTTCAGCTTATCGGGAGTGAACCAATTCACGGCTGGGTTGCTGTTCCAGTTAAGCCTCAGACCAGCAACTGTGGTGTAGAGCATGGGTTTGGGTGTTTCGGTTATCCTCTTGGCGCCGGTTGTGGCAGGATGCGACAGGACAGATGCGGCAGATGCATGGGTTGTCTGTAATTTATTCATTGGTACTGTATTTTTGCCCTCTGATACACGCTCGGAGTTCATCAGGCTTATTGAAGAGAAACACACTAGAATAACGCCAACGAGCAGCGCAATACAGCGATTTTGTTTAAAAATAACCATTTTTTACCTCCTATTTTACGGCACATTCCTATTGTATGTAACCGAAAATGGAAGCTTTGAAAACTTTCTTGTCGATTTTAATTTAGAAAAATGTCAATTTTTCAATCATTTCATACATAGGAATGGCATGCATTCTAGTAGCATACACCACAAAAGCATCTACCGTCCAGTCCTTTTCCGAACAATTGTTCTCCTTTTCTCCTCCACAGTGGCGTAAATCCGGCAGCTCTTCGGCGCTGAAGGGCTGCTCGCCCCGGTATTTCCGGGCCAGGGTAATATGGGGATTGTACTCCCTTGTCTCGGCTTTAAAACCCAAGCCAGAAGTCGCATTAACCACGTCCCGCTGCAGTTCCCCAAGTCTCGCAAGCTCGCCGGAAACCCCTGCCCAGAGCACCTTAGGCGCATGCGGAAGACCAAAGGTCCCCCAGTTCTCCAAGCTTAATCGAAACGGCTTGCTCTTTCCGGATATTTCCTCGAGCGCTTTGAGAAGTGCAGGAATTTCTTTTCTGGGTGTGTCACCGAGAAACTGCAGGGTAATATGATAATCTTCAGAATGTGTCCATTTTGCAAATTTCAGCTTTGCGGAGCATTTTTCAGACTCTTTTTCCAATAATCCACTCAGGTTTGAAGGGACTTTTACGGCAATAAACAAGCGCTCCATATCTCGCTCAGACCTATTACGCTCCATAAAAATTTCACCTTTCCAGACAGATTTGTTATCCTTATTCTATACATTATCAGCCAATCCTATAAAAAAGTATAACGGGAGGGAACCATCATGACGAAATCCATTGTTTGTTTACAGCCCCTTACATCCCAGCAGCAGAAGCTTATTCTCGACGCCGCCCCAGGTTATACCCTCACACTAGGAAACGCCAAAAACCCGGATTTGGAGCTTCTGGCCAATGCAGAAATTGTAATCGGCTGGGGCAAGGGCATCAGCGACACGCTGCTGCGGCCGGATTCACCGCTGCGTTGGGTTCAGACTTGGTCGGCTGGTGTTGAGAAACTCCCGCTTGATCGTTTGGAGGAGCGCGGAATCCTGCTCACGAACGCCAGTGGCGTTCACGCCGAGCCGATCACAGCTGTAATCTTTGGCTTTATGCTGCTCTTCACCCGTAATTTGCATACAGCCGTACGCAACCAGCAGAACCGCCGCTGGCATTCGGAAGGCAATGAAAGTGAATTAACCGGCAAAACAGCCGTCATTGCCGGCACCGGCTCCATCGGCAGTGAAACGGCAAGAATCGCCAAGGCTTTCCGGATGAAGACCATCGGCATAAGCCGTTCCGGTAAACCGGTTGCCGATTTTGACCAGGTCTACACCACTGACGAGCTGCCTGACGCAGTCCGCCAAGGCGATTTCGTGATCAACACGCTGCCGCTCACCGACGAAACACAAGGGTTGTTTAATGCGGAAATCTTCTCCAACTGCAAGCAAGGCGCTTATTATATCAACATCGGCCGGGGAGCCACCACCCATACCGAAGACTTGATGGCCGCGCTGAAGAGCGGCCAGTTGGCCGGAGCGGGGCTGGATGTCTTTGAGACCGAACCCCTGCCGCAGGATCATCCGTTATGGGGAATGGAGCAGGTGGTAATCACCCCGCACTGTGCCGGCACAACAGACCGGTATGCCGACCGCGTTGTTGATATTTTCACAGACAACCTGCAGTCCTATCTGCAAGATGGCGCCCCTTCGCGCAATAGGGTTGACTATAGCCGCCAGTACTGACGGCAGCTCACTCTATTGACTGGCGGCCAAACAACGTGCAGCAAGCTTCTGCCGTCACATTTATAACAAGTACAAGCACAAACAGCCCCTCACAGGCACATTTACTCCTTGCGTAAATGAACCCGTGAGGGGCTGTCTTCTTATACCTGAAAACGAGTTACCGATTCACTAAGCTCGGTCAGCAGTGTTTTCAACTGCCCTATGCCAGCTGCAACTTCATTGGTGGCGCTGAGCTGCTCGTGGGCCGAAGCTGAGGTTTCTTCCACACCTGCCGCCGATTGCTGGGCTAGGGCTGAAATATGCTGGCTGAACTCGTTCATCGTTTCGCTTGCTGCGGTCATCTGCTGAAGATTACCGCCCATCTCTTCAATGGTGCCGGACATCACATGCACCGATTTGTTGATGTCATCCAAAGCTTCGCCTGTCTCAGCAATTTGCCGGCTGCCTTCTTCTGTCCTCATGACCCCCATGCGCAAATGCTCGACCACCTCTTTGGAGTCCAGCTGAATGCCTTGCGTAATCCCGGTGATTTCCGATACCGTCCGCTGCACTTCCTCCGAAAGCTTCCGCACCTCTTGCGCCACAACCGCAAATCCGCGCCCGCTGTCTCCGGCTCTGGCTGCTTCAATCGCAGCGTTGATTGCCAGGAGATGCGTCTGTTCGGAAATGCTGCGGATCGAGCCAACCAGCCGGAAGATCCCCTCATTCTTGCGGTTCAGCTCCTCCACCGTTTCCATGGATTGTGATACGGCTTCGGCGATTTGCCCCATTTGTGCCACTGAGCTCTCCATTAATTGCTTGCCTCTGTCACCCTTTGTCCGCACCTGCCCGGAATGAAGCGACAGATCCATTCCTTTGACTGCAAAGGCCTCAATCAGCATATTCAGATCCTCTATCGCTTTGGATGCTTCTACAGCTGCCTCCGCCTGGCTTCCAGAAGCTTTGGCCAACTCCTCCATGGTAAGGGCAATCTGCTGGCTGCCCTCCTTTGTATCGGAAATATTGCGGACCAGCTCATCCCCCTGCCGCGCGATAATACTGGAAACACTACGGATCTGACTCACAATCTCCAGCAATGTCCGGTTCGTATCGTTTACCGTCCTGGCAAGCAAACCGATTTCATCCTGATTTGCGATCAAGGTATCCTCTGACGTCAAATCACCGCCTGATATTTGTTGCAAATGAACGGTTACCTGCTTCAGCGGATTGATGATTGTGCACCGGATAACCATATTAATCAGACCGATCACAACCAGCACTACCACTACAGTAATCAGATTCACAATAATGGAAGTATGAAAAATCTCAACGGAACGCTCGCCCTCTTCAGATGCGGCTTTCTGGCTGAGATCAACCAGAGCATCCATATCGGTCTGCATCGAATTAAACGCCGTAATCCCTTTTTGCGAGACCTCCAGTGCCAGTTCTTCGTCGCCTGCACCGCTCTGCTTGATCGCCTGGTTGTTAATAGTCATAAATTCATCCCATTTATGATTCAGCGACTGCAGCAGCTCCTTCTGATCCTTGTCCCGCAGCGTATTTCTATAGTTGGTCATAGATTCGGCCACTTTACGGATAAATTGGTCACGTTCTGCTTCCAGCTTCTTTTTCTGTGCAGCATCGGTGCTTAAAATATGCTGCATACTGACCGCCATGATATGTTCGGTGTAATAATTGACATTATGTATTTCTTCCAGCGCAGGGACCATTTGTTCAACAATATTTCCGGTATTCTTTTGCATACCGTTCATTAAATAGAGGGAGGTTCCTCCGATAATCAAGACCAGCAAAGCCAAAACAACGTACCCGGAAGCTATTTTGAAGCCTATGCTTTGCTTCCCCCTGGATGTTACCCCCTTCAATGTCCCATTAACGAATTTGTGTACAGATCCCTTAAGTCCCAGATCCTTTCTCATTTGCGCATCCTCCTCAAACTTTTCCGAAAACCTTACATGTAATTCCAATCTGTTACATTTCATTTTCAAGAATGGGCAAACAAACAGATCTACCTTTTATTTCGGCAGATTGAAATGAGAAATTTATATAATGTAAGATATTCATTGCTGTCTCTTTAGAACATACCAAAAGACCCAAAGCGCACCGTATAGGGGCTTCGGGTCTTCTGCAACGCCGCTGAGTCTGCTGGCTTTCACCTTGAGTCTTTAGCCTTATTCATTTGAAACCGGTTAATCAATATCTGCCCCGGCTGCGGCAAGCATCACTTCCTGCAGATACAACTCCGCCGTTCCTTCGCCGTTTGTGATCCCTTCAAGCTTGATGCCGATCGTCTTTACGGCAGTCAGGTCAACCCCTGCTGCTTCAGCGGCGGACGGCAACGAAATACTCAAAGTTGTATACCCTTTGGAGTCCACTGTTAGGGGCGCTCCGCTGTCCGACCATACCCAGCCAGCTCCTGTCTTGATGAACAAGCGCGCTTTAGCCGCGCCGCCCGACAGTTTGACCTTTGCGTTTATCGTATGGAGACCCGCAATATTCAGCTTCACCGGATCTACAGCGAGTTCAAAGGAGCCGTTGTCAACCTGATCGAACTGAACGCCAACCGCCTGCTCCTCCTCCGAAAATTCCGGAGCTTTGGCGCCCGCTTGATCATCATTTGCCGTCACCCAGCCTGTGATATCTTCAGCGCTTCTGAACTGGTACAGAACTCCAGGCGCATGCGCATCCGGCTGTCCGCCAGTTTCCCCGGACATATCCGGAAGTGCCGGGTCATATACCGCTTTAATGTCATCAAAGTATAGAACACCTTTATGGGACTGCCCATCCATAGCGTTCACATACAGATTGAAGTTTTGCACCTGCTTCAGTCTTTCCTCTGTGAGCGCACCGCCTTTGCCCCAGCTCATTTCGGTCAAATTCTTCAGGCTTAATACAACCTGTCCGTTCTGATCCGGAGTAATCACGGGATAAGCTTCGAAATATCCGCCGTCAATGACCAGCTGGACAACCAGCTTGAGCGGCTCTCCCTTTTCCGCGTAAGAGCTGCTGCCGTCGGAAGCAACCCACAGACTGACCGCGTTGTAAGTGGACCAATCCAGGGAACCAAGGTTCTTACCGATTCCCGTATAACCGGCACTATCAATGCTATAGTGCATTTTCAATCCATAACCGCCGGTATTTTTGCGTTCCGCGCTTAAAGCTACGCTGACATCGTCGCCGCCGGCTTTAGGATATTTTGCCGCAAGTGCATCATCGCTTGCACCGTAGGATTCATAATCATCCACCAGCGCATGGTCTGCTACCGGCGCACGGTAGGTATTGTAAAGGCTGATATCATCTACATAAATAGGCAGAGCTCCTTCAGAGACCAGTCCGCTCCCTACAATGGAAATGGCCAGACCGGCTGCCGCTGCAGACTTCTCGGCATTATCTAAGTCAATAGAGGCAGCAAACCTGTAGTATGACGAGCCGTCCACCGTTACTTTTTCCAGGCTGGATAACGTTTTATAACTGGAATCCATGCCATACTTGGTATTCCAATCTTCCGGAAGTTGAACAACGCCGCGGATAGCGGCATTTCCGGTTTCATTCTGGGCAGATTCAGGAATCAGCAGATTGAATTTCACACGGCCCACTTTGGCCAGGTCTACCCCGTCCAGTGCCGCAGATGTAAGCTGCAGCTTCAGCTCCTGCCAGGTATCCCCGGAGGCCAATCCTTCCGAGATATTCAGATTCAGCTTTCCGTCTCCGTCCAGAACCGCATGCTTGAACTCCGTCTTGATCGTCTCGCCGTTTCCAGCTAGAGCGGACCAGCTGCCATTGTTCTGGATGAGCTGCAGATCATCAGCCGTGTTGAACTTGATCTCTTTTACCGGCACCTCGCCGATCTTCACAAATACGGAGATGCTTTGCGTAAGCAGCGTGTCACCCGGTCCATAAGCTTTTACCGTAATGTCGGTGGAACTGCCGTTCAAGCTGGAATCCGGCTGCCAGACCGCAGCGTAATAGCCGTCCGCTCCCAGTGTCATTTCTTGTTCAACTGTGGACTTTCCGATTGTATAAGTGACCTTAACCGGTGTGAAATTAGCCGTTTTCGAACGGATGACTGTCGTGCCCTCAGTTACTGTACCGATATTATTCGGTGTAACGATATGCAGAAACGGTTCTTTCACTGCAACATTGACCGCACGGGAATACTTGTTGTCATCCTTCACATCCCCCGCAAAGGCAGTAGCAGCATCATTATAGAAATTCACAAAGTCCGGAAGAAGCTCGTGATCGGCTTTATTCGGAACATTCTTGTAAGGAACATACAGATTATTGCCTTCGCCAAAGTTGGCCCAGGTCAGCATGTAGGAAATCTTCGCCGCATCCGGATCCGCCTTGATGGCGTTCAATAACTTCGTAAACCACTGCAGCTCATTATTTCCCGTTGTTTTCATTCCTGCGGCGCTGTATCCGTATTCCGAGAGGGTCACAATCTTACCCTTATCCTGAGCCAGGCCGGAAATCATCTTCAAATCTTTCACAAGGCCATTCAGAAAAGACTCGGAACCTGCGTTGTCCTTGTTGTCGTATTGGTCCATACCGAGAATATCCACATATTGATCGCCCGGATAAGTCGTCAAATATTCACTTTCGTTGCCGTTAAACGGACCATTCGGGGAAAATACATACAGGAAGTTGTGGACTCCCTTAATGTCCCGCAGATATTCAACGGTGTATCGGTACAGCTCAGCATATTCGCTTTTTGTAGTCGTTGCCGCCCCCCACCAGAACCAGCCTCCATTCTGCTCATGGAACGGACGGAACAACACCGGAATCAGGTTGCCGTCGTCATCTTTGAGATTGCTCGCGAAGTCGGCAATCCGGTCGAGATAGGTATTGAATCCGCTGTTCTTATCACCGCCCGGCAGAATACGTGCCACTACCGATGAGGCTGCCCCGGGGGAATTGCCCGTATCATTAAAGCTTCCGCCAGTCACAAAATTATAAGGATGCGTGCTCAGCGTCAAGATACCGCCCAGCTCATGTGCCTGCTTCATCGCAGCGGTGAGACCCAGCCTGCTGGCTTCATGATTCCCGCTCACTCCGGGAGGAGCTTCGTATCCGTCCAGGCTGAGCGTATCCCAGCCAAACACAGCCGGATAATCGCCTACCGAGCTGTACACATCCGAGATTACAGTCCCCGCTTTATCCTTGCCGGCAAAAGATACGGTCGTATCATGCTGATGCCCGAACATAATCTGTTTGCCGCTGGTTTCATCCAGATAAGCGAACAGGGATTTCGTTGCGGCGGATGCAGCCGGGTCAGCAATGTTGACGGTAACGGCAGGCGTCCCAGTTCCACCTCCTCCAGTGCTGCCTGAACCATTAGAGCCGGATACGGTTCCGGTGGCGGCTCCGTTTGTTGTACTGCCAGAGGTCGTAAAACCGCCATTTCTTACCGAGAAGGTTCCAGTCGTCAATGCTTGCCCGTTAAAACTGACAGAAGAAGCACGAACATCAAGCTTGCTGATTGTCCCCTTGCCTGTTACCGCCGTATCGGAAGCACCGCTGCCGATGACAACCTCAGCAATCTCCGCTTCTGCGCCCACCTCAAGAATTGCAGCGCTTTCAACAGCCAGCTGAGCAATCGTTGTATGGCCTTCAGCAATGATGCCGACTTTCCCGCCCGGACGATTCAGGTTGACCAACGCCAGCTTGGAGTTGTTGAAATGAATCGAATTCTCACCACCGGAAATATAAACCGCGCCTTGAACAGTTACATTCTCCAGAGTGGCTTCTCCGCTCTCAATGCCAGGGGCCAAATACAGATTCCCCGAGATACGGGCATCCTTTAGCAGTACTCCGCTGCGGTTGATCAGAACATTGCCCTGAATGTCGCCCCCGGCAACCGTTCCAGCCTCGTGATAGTAGCGGCTGACCAGCCTGTCGACAATGCTGAGCAATTCTGCTCTTGTGATAAGGCGGTCAGGCCGGAAGGATCCGTCCGGATAACCATTCAAAGTCCCCTGCAGCGCCTGGATCGCCTCATTCGCATACAGGCTGATGCCGGCACTGTCCGTAAAAGCAAGAGCAGCAGCGCCATTGCCCGGTGTAAGCGAAAAGACCGAAGCGAGCAATACAGCAGTATCCTGGCGGGTCAACTTTGTATCCGCTTTCGCTTTGTTGTCCGGGAAGCCTTTATAATAACCGGCCTGCTTCGCTACAGCCAGATCTTTGGCATACCATGCGCCTGCCGGCACATCCGAGAAATTGGATTCGGGCAAGGCACTAAATCCGAAAAGCTTGTTAATAATACTCGTCATCTCAGCGCGGGTAACATTGTTATCGGGCTTAAAGCTGCCGTCCGGATATCCTTGCAGCACTCCATTCCCCTGCCATTTCGCGATGCTCTCTTTGGCCCAGTGGGTTGCAAGTTTTTCCTGGCGGGCATTGCCGGCCAGTGCAGGTACAGCCATCGAAAACATCATGAGGGCCGTAAGAAACAGCAGGAAACTCTTCTTAAACTTCTTCAAGACTTCATCCTCCTTTTGTGTAAGGGCTTTCAATTATAACGATAACTCCCCGGTAATATTAGCATTATTATAATAAATAAACAATAACAAAATTAAATAAATACTTTAAATTTAATCTTGATTCTTTCAATCCAAAACTTTTTCTCACACCACATAAACAAAAAACCTTAATTAACAAGGATTATTTAGGTACTCCAGAAATTAAAAATCAACTACACTCATTCATATCATCACCAAATATATAATAACAAAAAAATAACAACATACAGCAACGAAAGACCAGAATTCTAAAACAGGGACCAGAAATCAAAAGCAAAGACCAGAAAACGCATAAACAGGACTCCCTGGAGAGCCCTGTTTATGTTAAAAGGTAGCATTCTTAGCGTTTCTTAGTCTTCTTATCCAAGCTTTGCCTGTCCTAGTCCAGATCGTAAATAGAACCGACCTTCAGACCATAAAGCTCATTGTAGATTTTCTCGGCAAAAGCATCTGTCATTCCGGCAATATAATCAATCACCATATGCTCCCACGTCCAGATCGGCCTCTGCGACCGCTGATCCTTCTCAAAGCGCTGCAGCCAGTCACTCGGGATAATCGCCTTCGACGTTTCAGGATCGAGGAATGCGCCCCAAAGCCGCCGCAAAATCCACTCGCTGCGTTTCTGCAGCCGCTGCACACGCAGGTCGCGAATCATCGTGACCCAGGCGAAGCTTTTGAGCACACTGACCGTCCGCAGCATGTCCTCATCCTCTTTGTCCTCCTTGATAAAGGTGACCTTCTTCCAGTCTCCGTCGTGAATCACGCCTAAGCTGGCGACAAAGGTGCTGACCCAGTAGGCTTTAACCTCACGCCGGGTGCGGGAGTAATCATTTTCACAGGTCGGCATTTTCTCCATCCATACCCGCAGGAATGAGCTCAGCACCTCTTCGACTTTGGCATGGATAGCCTCTGACTTCCAGCCTTCCCAGAACAAATCCTCCAGCGTGGTAATCTTCTCGACGATCAGCCGCTGGATATAGGCATCATGCATAAAGTGCTCATGGACCTCGATTTTGCCGGCCTTTATGCCATCCTCCAAATCATGGGCGGAATAGGCGATGTCGTCGCAGAGGTCCATAAGTTGGGCTTCCAGCGTCTTCTTGCCTTCCGGCACCCCCCATTCCTTGCGGACTTCCCTGATATAATCCCATTCATGAAGATACATGCCTTTCTTGAGTACCGTGCCGGGAAAAGGATACTTGTTGATACCCAGCAGCACTGCGTCGGAAAGGTTCAGGCCGTCGATGTTCTCGCGCTTCTCCAGAAACATGATCAGCCGGAAATTATGGGCATTGCCCTCAAAATGCTCATATTGCCGTTTCAGATTTTCGTGGATCGTCTGCCTCTGCAGCGGACCCGCGCCGGATTTCAGCGCTTCCTCCTCAGTCTTTTTGGCCACAAGCTGCTCCAAAATATTATCGAGCACTTCTTCCCCTTTGTGGCCGAATGGCGGGTGGCCGAAATCATGCGCGATGGCTGCACATTCCACCACTTCGGGATCGATTACAAGACCCGGGTTGTCCGCCTGCCCCGTTTCCACCTCCGGGTAAGAGCGCAGCAGGCTCTTGGCGGCTTCACGGGCAATTTGTGCTACTTCCAGGGAATGAGTCAGGCGCGTGCGGTAATAATCGCCGGTTCCGGCGCCGAACACCTGTGATTTGCCTTGCAGCCGGCGAAAAGTCGGCGAATGAATCAGGCGCGAATAATCGCGCTCATATGCGGCTCTAGAGGTTTCCAGTCGGGTAATCTCCGGATATTGCCGATGCTCTCTTTTCTCAATAAGTGTCATATCCGCTGCCCCTATCCATTGATCTGTATTTAGTACTTCATTATAAGTCATTTTAGGCAGAACTTTCACTCTAAAATAGAAAGTTGAGCAACTGCCCGGCCGCAGTGAATAGTTTGTAAGGTGCATGGAGCATTCTAAAGCAAAATAACCCGGTACCTTTGCCAGGGGTCATGTATGGAGTGAAAGGTGAATCTTATGAAAACAGGCCGCAGAATAACCTATACCACAATAACAGCATTCATGCTTCTGCTTGGGCTTACTAACATCGCACTAGCCAGTCCAAATATTAAAAACCGCTATTATTATGAGCAGCGAGGAGACATGATCTGGGAAGTTCCCACCAGTCAAAAAGTAATAGCACTGACCTTCGACGACGGACCCGATCCTTCCGAGACCATTCAGATTCTGGATGTACTGCATAAATACAATGCCAAATGCACCTTTTTTGCTATCGGCAAAAAAATCGCCGCCTATCCCGAGGTAGCCAAGCAGGTGATTGCCGAGGGGCATGAGCTGGCTAACCATACTTACAACCATGTGTATTTCAAGAAGCCTATTTCCGAGCAGCAGATTCTGCAGGAGCTGGAGTTGACCGAAAAGGAAATCATAAAGATCTCAGGCAAACACAGCAGCCTGTTCAGACCGCCTGGCGGCATGTACGATGATACGCTGATTGATGTATCCAACAATATGGGCCTCAAGCCGGTGCTGTGGTCCTGGCATCAGGATACCCGCGACTGGAACCGTCCTGGCGTGTGGAGTATCTACAGCAAAGTCATCCGCAATGCAAAAAACGGCGATATCGTACTGTTCCATGATTATGTACACGGACAGTCGCAGACGGGCGAAGCGCTCAAAATCATCCTGCCCGAGCTTGCAAAACGGGGCTTCCGGTTCGTCACCGTTTCCGAACTGATTGAATTATCCGATGCACAGCAGGTGAAGCAAGGCCGACATCTTGCTTTTTGAATACTTTTGCCGGCCTCTCCGTGGCTCTTTAATTGCGATTGACCTCAAAATAAGGTAGTCTTGAGCTATTATTATGACTTTATGATCGCTGCTGCAGTCCATCCTTTAGGAGGCTTTATCCATGTCTGAGAACACTTCCTATACTACCGAGGAAATCGCCCGGTTATTGAAGATATCCAAGCTCAAGGTTTATGATTTGATCAAAAAGGGCGAGCTGCCCTCTTACCGTGTCGGTAAGCAAATGCGTGTCGACCTCTCCGATCTGGAGGCCTACAAGCAGAATTCGCGCAGCGGAGCTTCGGCCGGTCCGCCTGCTGGTGATGCAGCCGCATTACCCCATACTCCCTTTGCGCTGCCGCCAGCCACTTTTACAGCACCGCTGCACTTTTCCCAGCCGCCTGCGTTTACCGGTAAATCCGCCGGAGTCAATGTGGTCATTACCGGACAGGATATGTCGCTGGACATTCTGGCTACCCACCTGGAGCGCAGCCAGCCCTCTTCCCGGCCGCTTCGTTCCTATGCCGGCAGTCTGGACAGCCTGATTGCGATGTATCATGGGGAGTCTGACATTGTCAGCACCCACCTGTTAGACGGAGATACAGGAGAATATAACCTGCCCTATATCCGCAAGCTGCTTGTCGGCTTCTCCTATGTAGTGGTGCATATGCTGGCGCGAAGTGCAGGATTTTACGTGCTAAAGGGCAATCCGAAGGGCATCTGTGACTGGTCGGATCTCCAGCAGAAGGGCCTCCGGCTGATTAACCGCGAGCGCGGCTCCGGTGCGCGGGTGCTGCTGGACGAGCAGCTGCGCCTGCACAGTATCCAATCCGCCCAGTTAAGCGGTTATGACACTATAGAGAACAGCCATTTGGCTGTAGCCGGAATGGTGGCACGGGGTGAGGCTGACGTCGGCATCGGCACAGAAAAAGCCGCCAAGATTATTGACGGCATTGAATTCATTCCGCTCATTCAGGAGCGTTATGATCTTGTAATGATCAAGAAGCCGGAGCATGAGCAATGGATCGGGACAGTCATCGACATTTTACGGTCATCGGCTTTCAAGAACGAACTCAGCTCCATTCACGGCTATGACCTTACCGATACCGGAAGGGTCATTTACGAGACTTAAGTAGAACGCAGCCAGACGGCCCTTCCTACTCGGCTTCAGTGGAATATAGGATTTTATAACTTCCTTTGGTCGCGGTACCGACAATTTCGAGCTTGTATTTGCCGTCCTTTTCAATCTCCACCTTCTCTTCTGCAGCCTCATTCGTACGAAGCTCTTTCACAAGCTCATGATCGGGATCATACAGCTTCATGGACAGCTTGCCTTTATCCACTTTGGAGGTATAATCCAGCAGCAGAGTTTCCCCTTCTTTGAGCTTCAGCGTCTTCGTTTCCGTACCTGACAGCAGCTTATAGGATGCCTTAATTTGTTTACCACTGCTTGATCCAACGAACATCAGCCTTTTTTCGCAGCCCGTAAGCAGCAAAGCTGATGTCAGTACTGCGAGTATCAGCAAGCTCCACTTTTTGTTCATTTCATTCACTCCCCGGTTCTAATCATGTGCCCGCAATGCGGGCAATATTCCTCTTGAGCACTCACGCCGCCATCTCTTTTGTGCTGCTGTCTGACCACAAAGTAGATCAGCAGCCCGATTAAATTGGGAATGTAGATTACAGCAGTCATCCACAACCAGGTGTTCATCCCCATACGCGAAGCATCCCTGTAGATGAATACGGCTATAGCTCCATTCAAACCAATGAGCAGCAGCACAGCCAGCCCCATAAACAAAAACCAGCCACGTTCCTCGCTAAGGACATCCGACATATAGGGAAACATCCAATATCCCATTAAGGCCAGAGTAAGCAAGAAGCCGGTTGTAAGAACCCAAAAAAGCAATTTGCCAAGCGGCTTATGTCTCTTCATATGCCGTCCTCCTTTGAGAATAATGCGGATGTCTGGTGTCCGCCTGCCCCATATACCTGAAAAGTCATGCCCGGGCTGCTGCACCCGATCTGCCGGACAGGCAGAACAGCAGCGCTGCGGCAGCAGATGTCTGAACGAGACCGAAGGCCAGCAGAAGGGCCAGCTTCCATAGCAGGGGAAGAGGACCTGTCAGCACGCAGGCTCCCAGCAGCATTAGCACAATAACTTGAATCCCCACGACAGCGATAATACTTCTTCCCAATCTTTCTGCAGCCGTTATTTTCCGGAGCGTATCCGCAACAAGCCGGGGAGGAGCCAGGGCCGGTTCATTAAAATATTGGCTTAGCAGCTGATCCTGCGCTTCCTCTTCATTCATCACGTTTCCTCCTTTACATGCTGCATGGAGGTTTGCAGCAGCTTCTTCCCTTGATTGAGCCTTGACTTGACCGTTCCCACGGGAATGCCAAGCATCTCCGCAATCTCCTCATAGCTGAATTCGTTGTAATAATAGAGAACCAGCGGCGCCAAATACCGCTTGGATAACGCACGCAGCCCTTGCTCCAGCTCGGCGTTCTGTTCATTCCGCAGCAAGGCCTCTTCCGTGAGAGGCGAGGAATCCCGGATGTTCAGGAAATCCGCCTGGAAAGATGCCTCACCCAGAAAACGGTGCTGGAATTTTTTCCATCTGCGGTAGCGGTCCCTATGCAGATTGACCGTAACCTGAAACAGCCAGGCTTTAAAGGAACGCTCACAATCATATTTCTCCAGCTTGCGGATGACCCGGACCCACACCTCCTGAAACAGGTCCTCGGCATCCTGGGCATTCAGGGTAAGGTGGCGGCAAAACCGGTACAAATCATCCTTGTATCTGTCGACGAGCAGTCCCAGCATTTCACGGCGGCCGGACCGGCAACCTTCAATGAGTTGTTTATCGGTAATCATGTGCCCCCGCCCACCCTTTCAATTAACATTACGAATGAACTCCAGGCTTTGTTCGAAATTTCACATAATCATTTATTAGCCGTCCTCAAATGTTCTGTTCTCTCTATGATCATAGTAAATAACCTCCGGTCTCGCCATGATGCTTGATGGCAAAACCGGAGGTTATCCGTATACTTCGATTCAAGAACGGCGATTGACAAACATCAGCATAACGGCTGAGATTACGATAATCGAGCATACCCACATCCAGGCGAGCGTCATGTCGCCGCCGTCGACGGCCACATATATGGCGGTGGGCACCGTCTGTGTACGGCCGGGAATATTGCCTGCTACCATGATCGTAGCTCCAAATTCGCCAAGCCCGCGGGCAAAGCCGAGCACATACCCTGCAGCCAGAGAACGGCTGGCAAGCGGCAGCGTTACATAACGCAGTACCTGCAGTTCACTGGCACCCTGCGCACGCGCCGCATCCTCAAGATCCTTTTCCACATCCTCAAATCCGGCCTTAACGGTCCGGTAGACCAGCGGAAAGGCCACAACCACCGCAGCAATAACGGCAGCCCCCCAGGTAAAGAGAATGGTATGCTCTGTGAACTGCTCATACAACCTGCCAATCCAGCTCCGACGTCCCAAAATGACCAGAAGCACAAAGCCGACCACGGTAGGGGGCAGTACAAGCGGCAGCAGCAGAATGGTCTCGACCAGACTGTATCCGGGGAACCTCCGGCCCGCCATCTTTTTGGCCGCGAAGGTTGCCAGAAGGAATACGATGATGCTCGTGATTACAGAGATTTTGACCGAAAGCCAGACCGGGGCGAAAAAATCAGTCCAATTGATCTCCATCCGCTTTCACCCCGCTTAAGTTCGATTAGAATTACTTGGCAAGCTGAAAGCCGTAGCCGGTAAAAATATCGCTTGCCGCCTTGGCTTGCACGTAGTTATAGAATGCTTTGGCCTCTGCCTGATGTTTGGAATCCTTAACGATCCCGACCGGATAATTGATTGCTTTGTGCACCTGTGCCCCTACAGTAAGGGCGATCTTCACTTTCTTGGAGGTTAGGGCATCCGTCTTATACACAAATCCGGCATCAGCATTGCCTGTTTCCACGTAGGAGAGCACCTGGCGGACATCCTTGGCGAATACCAGTTTACTCTGCAGCGTGTCCCATACATTCTTCGCAGTCAATGACTGCTGCGCATATTGGCCCGCCGGCACCGATTCCGGTTGTCCGACAGCAACCTTCTTGAACGTTTTATCTGTAAGCTGTGTGATTGTTGTAATCTTGGCTTTGGAATCCGAAGGCACAATGAGAACCAGCCGATTCTTTAGAAGTTCCGTATGGTCTGAAATGAGTTTGCCATCCACCAGCGCTGTCATTTGCTTATCTCCTGCTGAGAAGAACAGATCGGCCGGAGCGCCTTGTTCAATCTGCTTCTGCAATGTACCGGAAGCGCCATAGTTAAAGACGAGGTCGATATCAGGATGCTGCTTCTCATAAAGAACGGCAATCTTGTCAAGACTGTCCTGCAGGCTGGCTGCGGCAGATACAATAATTTCGGTTTTCTTCTTCGCCGCCTCTGCCTGTCTCTCAGGTATTGCCGACAAGCCCACAGCAAGCATTACAGTCATGACAACCAACGCTAATTTCTTGAACATTTCCATTCCTCCCATTTATATATCTTGTATATTTAGATGATATTCTAGCATACCTTTTTTCGTTTTTCTATACGTTTGGTTATGTTTGCTTATATTTAGTTATGATTGATACAGATTACACCTTAACATACATTTTTATTTATAATGGGCTTCATAGCAAAAAAGCCCCCAGGCGTGTAAACGCCTAAGGGCTTCCCTGGACTTCGTTATTTTAACTCTTCATCCGCGGATCAAGCACATCGCGCAGTCCGTCTCCCATCAGGTTGAATCCGAGTACAGTCAACATGATTGACATCCCCGGAAAAATGACCGTCCATGGCGCTTTCTGAATGAACTGGCGCGAATCGGAGAGCATCTTGCCCCATTCCGGATCAGGCGGCTGCGCACCAAGGCCAAGGAAGCCGAGGGCTGCCGCTTCGATAATGGCCGTTGCGATGCCCAGCGTCCCCTGTACAATGATCGGCGTCAGGCTGTTCGGCAGAATATGAGTCAGCAGAATACGCGTATTCGTCATCCCGATCGCTCTTGCCGCCGTGATGTATTCCTCCGACTTCAAGCTGAGCACCTTGGCCCGCACGAGTCTTCCATAGGTCGGGATATTAACAATCGCAATGGCGAGCAGCGCATTCCGCAGAGAGGGTCCGAGTATGGCCACAATTGCAATCGCGAGCAGAATACTCGGAAAAGCCAAGAGGATATCAAACATTCTGGAGATCAGCATGTCTACCCACTTGCCATAGAATCCGGCTAGAACCCCCAGAAACGTGCCGACAATAATAGAACCGATCACTGAAGAGAACCCGACCCAAAGCGAGATACGGGCACCGTACAGGACCCGGCTGAACAGATCTCTTCCCAGATCGTCCGTGCCGAACCAATGGTCAGCCGACGGTGCCTTCAGCCGGTTCACCAGCTCCTGCTCCTTGAAGCTATACGGCGCGATAAGCGGAGCAAACAGCGCAATCAGCACGAAAAACAAAATAATACAGAGCCCGAGCATAGCCGTCTTGTTCTTGCGGAATGCCCTCCACGCATCATGCCAAGGTCCGGAGCCCTTTTCGGCAGGCACCTTCGGGGGCGTTACGTTAACTGTTGCCTGTGCCACAGATTCACCCCTCACTTGTAATTGATGCGTGGATCAACGACGGCATAGAGCAGATCCACAAGCAGATTAATGATTACGAAAATAAAAGCAATAATCAGAATGCCAGTCTGAATGACAGGATAGTCACGCGAGCTGATCGCCTCAAATATATATCTTCCCACACCCGGCCATGCAAAGATCGTCTCTGTCAGCACCGCCCCGCCGAGCAGAGCGCCTGTCTGCAGCCCCACCACAGTCAATACAGGAATCAGCGAATTTTTGAGCGCATGCTTGTATACTACGAGAAATTGCGATAACCCTTTGGCTTTTGCCGTACGGATGTAGTCCGAATTCATTACCTCCAGCATGCTGGAGCGGGTCATCCGGGCGATAATCGCCATCGGAATCGTGCCCAGTGCAATGCTTGGCAGGATCAGATGTTTAACAACCGTCCACAACTGGTCCCAGCGGCCTGCCAGTATCGTATCAATCACGTAGAGATTGGTGATGCTCTCCACCGGATTGCGCTGGTCCATCCTGCCTATGGAGGGCAGCCAGTGTAATTTCAGCGAGAATAACAGCTGCTCCATCAGACCAAGCCAGAAAATCGGCATGGACACACCAATGAGCGCTATAATCATTGCGGTATAATCAAACCATGAATTTTGCCGCCAGGCGCTTAGAATACCGGCATTGACTCCCACAACAGTGGCGAACAGCATACTCGCCGCCGTAAGTTCCAGGGTAGCGGCCAGATAAGGCATAATTTCTTTGGCGATTGGCGTTTTGGTACGGATCGAGGTACCCAAATCGCCTTGCAGCAAATCGCCCATATAATTGAAATACTGCTGCAGCCATGGCTTGTCGAGACCCAGTTGTTCCCGCAGCGCCTGCTTGGACTGCTCCGTTGCCTTTTGTCCCAGAATCGTCTCTGCCGGATCTCCCGGAATCGCATGGATAATAGAGAAGACAATGATTGTCATCCCAATCAGCACCGGGATTAAAACCATTACACGTTTTAATAGGTAGGAGTTCAAATCAGCTCACCTACTATTCGAAGTAGATTGCGCTGTAATATTCCGTACCTGTCGGACCTGGAACAAAACCCTTGAGATTGGCTTTGGCAGCCAGCAGCGGAGTCGTGTGCACAAGCGGAATCCAAGGCGCATCCGCTTTGATGATTTCCTGAGCCTGCTTGTACAGGTCGGAGCGTTTGGCTTGGTCCGTTTCCTTCTGTGCATTGATCAGAACCGTATGCAATTCTTCATTAATATAGAAGGAACGGTTGTTGCCCGGAATCGCATCTTTATCAAGGAGCGTATACAGGAAGTTATCCGGGTCACCGTTATCACCGGTCCAGCCGAGCATGTAGATGTCATCTTTTTCTCCGACTTTTGTGTCGTCAAGGTAAGTAGCCCATTCAGGGGACTCGATTACCGTCTTCACGCCAATTTTTTCCCAATCGGCTTGAATCGCCTCAGCAACCTTCTTGCCGTCAGGCATATAAGGACGGGAGACTGGCATAGCATACAAGGTTACCGGATCCGGCAGACCTTCAGGATATCCAGCCTCAGCCAGCAGCGCTTTTGCCTTCTCCAGATCATATTCATAATCCTTCACGGCATCGTTATAGCCCCATAGTGATGGCGGCATCGGGTTAACGGCAGCCGTTGCCTGACCTGAGAAGAACGCTTCGATAATGGCCTGCTTATTCACTGCATGGTTCAGCGCTTGTCTTACTTTCACGTTGTCAAAAGGTTTCTTATTGAAGTTGAAGCCGAGGTACGAGACATTAAACGGCGGGCGTTCAATCTTCTGCAGCCCGGTGTTGCCTTCCAGTGTGGACAGATCATCAGGGCTAAGGTCTTCCATCAGGTCGATTTCACCGTTCTGCAGAGCTGTGAAGCGCGCAGAGTTATCCGGAATGGAGCGGACGATAACTTTGTTCAGCTTAGGAAGCCCTTCTTTCCAGTAGCCCGGATTCTTGTCCAGCGTAATGGAATCATTGTGCTTCCATTCGGTGAACACAAACGGTCCTGTGCCTACCGGCTCATTCTTGAAGTTTTCCTTCTTCTCCTTAATCGCTGTAGGGCTGGCAATCCCGAAGGAGGTCATGGCGATATTCTGCAGGAAAGGGGCCTGCGGCTGATTAAGCACAAATTGCACGGTTGTGGCATCAACAGCCTTCACCTCTTTAATGACACGGCTTCCGTCCGGACCGAACATGGAGTCATAGTAGTCAAAGGAATCGCCTTCGAATTTGTATTCACTTGCCGGATCACTCCAGCGCGTGAAGTTAAACACGACAGCCTCGGCATCAAAGTCTGATCCATCATGGAACTTCACACCCGGATGCAGCTTGAAGGTGTAGATTAAGCCGTCGGCTGAGACTTCCCAGCTGTCTGCAAGTGAAGCCTGCACCTCAGAGGTCCCCGGTTTGTATTCCAGCAGAGAGTCAAATACCTGATGGGCAATCTTCAAAGATTCACCATCGGTTACGATTGCCGGGTCCAGCGAAGCCGAGTCACCGCCGCGCCCCAATATCAGTGTATCCTGTGACGTTGCCGCAGAATCAGGAGAGCTTTCCGGTGCGGCAGTTGCCGCTGTATTGCCCCCCGCAGTTGATTCCGTGCTTGCGTTATTGTTGCCTCCGCAGCCGCTTAACGTTAATACCGCCCCCAGCGTCACTGCCAGTGCAAGACTACTCCATTTCTTCATCTCTAGAAAACTCCCTTCCTTCATTAAAAGTATTAAAGCGTCTATATGGAGCTGCGCCAAAGCGCTGCCATATACCAAGTCCACTAATTGCATTCATGAATGGTTGCTCGCTCTGAATACCAAGTGGAAACGGCTTTGCCGTCCTTTTTAAGGACGGTACCGTTTCAGCGAGAAATAGAAGGATAAGTTATCATGTGAAACATATAATTTCTTATATTTTAAGATAACTCCTGCCGGAGTCTTTCTAAGATGTCGTCAAGTCTTGTTAAGCCAGCCGGGTGTCAGCATCATCATATAAATGGCATGCGGTTAGATGCCCTGGCCCGGTCTCGATCAACGGTGGTCTTACATTGCGGCATACGTCCATCACCCGGGGACAACGGGTATTAAAGGCACAACCGACAGGCGCATTGGCCGGACTCGGCACTTCCCCCTGCAGAATAACCCGTTTCTTGCGGATATCGGGATCGGGTTCGGGAACAGCCGACAGCAGCGCCTGTGTATACGGGTGCTGCGGCTCGGCATAAAGCTTGTACTTATCGGTAATCTCTACAATCCGTCCCAGGTACATTACGGCGACACGGTCACAGATATGCTTCACCACACTGAGATCATGGGCTATAAATATGTAGGTAAGTCCAAATTCCTTCTGTAAATCCTGCATCAGATTAATGACCTGAGACTGGATGGATACATCCAGTGCGGACACAGGCTCATCCGCTATAATCAGCTTCGGCTGCAGGGCAAGCGCCCGGGCGATTCCAATCCGCTGCCGTTGTCCGCCGGAGAACTGATGCGGGTAACGCTGGAGATGTGCCTTCGCCAAGCCGACTACATCAGCCAGCCGCTCGACAGTATCCCTCCGCTGCCTGGCATCGCCAACACCATGTACAATCATCGGCTCTTCCAGAATACGCTGCACCGTATTCCGCGGGTCAAGGGAAGAGAACGGGTCCTGAAAGACAATCTGCATCTCCCGCCGGCGCTTGCGCATTTCTTCCAGAGTGAGCCTGGTGATATCCTGGCCTTCGAACCAGACCTCCCCTGCTGTAGGCTCGATCAGCCGCAGCAGCGAACGCCCGGTTGTCGATTTGCCGCAGCCGCTTTCCCCCACCAGTCCAAAGGTCTCGCCTTTGTTTACGGAGAAGGAAATATCGTCCACCGCTTTGACAGCCCCTTGCACCTTGTTGAAGAAACCTTTATGAATCGGATAATACTTCTTGAGGCCAATAACCTCGAGCAGGTTCTCGCTCATACAGCATCCTCCTGTTGGCTGTCATGCAGCCAGCATCTGCAGCTGTGCCGGTCTTCCTGCAGTGACAGCTCAGGAAGCGACTCGCGGCAGATGTCCATCATATCCGGACAGCGGGGTGCAAACCGGCAGCCCTGCATATCTTTATTGAGAATCGGCACATTGCCGGGAATGGAATACAGCCGTTCCCGGACCTCGTTCATTCTTGGCACAGACTGTATAAGCCCCCTCGTGTAGGGATGAAGCGGATTTTTAAAAATATCGCGCACACAGCCTTCCTCTACGATCTTGCCGGCATACATAACAGCAACCCGGTGGCACATCTCCGCCACTACTCCAAGATCATGGGTAATCAGCATGACCGCAGTGCCTTGTTCTTCATTCAACCGCCGGATCAAATCCAGAATCTGCGCCTGAATCGTTACATCCAGCGCCGTTGTGGGTTCATCGGCAATGAGCAGCTCCGGACTGCAGGAGATCGACATCGCGATCATCACCCGCTGGCGCATGCCGCCCGACAACTGGTGAGGATACTCATCAATGATCGCTTCCGGCCGCGGTATTCCTACTTTGCGGAGCATCTCGACCGCATGCTCCCGTGCTTCTCTTTTCGATAAGCCGCGGTGAAGCCGCACAGTTTCGATAATCTGCTGACCTACCGTAAACAGCGGGTTAAGCGAAGTCATTGGCTCCTGGAAGATCATCGATACCGAGTCTCCGCGGATCTTTCGCATTTCTTTTTCCCTAAGCGGCACAAGATCCTGCCCTTTTAATAGAATGCGGCCGCCTACAATCCGGCCGGGAGGATTCGGAACCAGCTTTAGGATGGACAATGAAGTGACGCTCTTGCCGCAGCCCGATTCACCAACCACTCCAAGAACCTCGCCCGGATCAATATACAAATCGACGCCGTCCACAGCAGGAACCTCTCCACGATCCGTAAAAAAATGAGTATGCAAATCCTCAATTTCCAGAATTGGCTGGATCAAAATGAACCCTCTCTTCTATTAAAAATTGAACAAAGGTCAAATGACTGACAAGAAAATCTCTCTAAAAGAGAGATTCAACCGCGAATACCTTACATAATAAGTTAGTTTTTAGCATTAATTCGACATAGTTGTTATTTAATGTATAACATTACTATATAAAATCATGGTAGACAAGAAAAATTTACAAGATTAACTAACCTCATAGGGTTTAAGGGTATAATTAATGACAAAACAAAAAGATCCTGCTCTATTTGTAGACCAATAGCCACCTTTCCAGTTGAACCCTCATCATATCCCTATAGTAAAACGGCTCCACAATCTCCGCTTCCTCCTCGAATTTCATGATCCAACGAACAAATCCAATATCCTGTTCAACAGCTACCTTAAAGTGGAGAAAGCGGCTCTGGCGGTCCACCTTGCTCGGTTTTACAAACAACTCCTCATATTTGATCCAATCCATCATCCGTTCCGAAAATTTCACCTTGAATTCGATCTCCAGACTGTCTTGGTCCAAACGCCACTTCTGCTTCATAAAAGACTGCAGATCAAATTGCTCCTTGGAAAAAAAACGGTTCAACGGCCTGACACTCGAGAACCCGTTGATGTGAAAAGCCCGGATCATGCCAAAGCGGTGGCAGAAACCAATTAAATGATAGCGGTTCTCCAGCGGAACCAGGCAGTACGGATCGATCTGTATCTCCTTCTCTTCATAGGCATTTTCACTGTAATCCGCCTGAAAGCTTCGCTGTTTCATTATAGCCAGCAGAATTTCCGTCAGAAAAGGCGAAGGCTCCCCCTGCGAAGTCCCCCTCTCTGTCCAATGCTGCCCGGCTTCTTTTTTTACGCTTTCCATCTTCTCTTCCCTTTCCGCCTTCTGCTTATATTCCGCAGCCATGATTTTTTCATAGGCGTCTTCAAAATGCGCAGGCAGCAGTGGCTTAATGTCATTCATAATGCCGCGGAGCTGTGAAAATGCGGCCGATTCTTCTTCCGACAAATCTAAAGGATAGAGTGCAAAGTTCCCGATAAAAGCATATCCCTTCCCGTGCCCCAGGTGGGTAATAGGGATATGCATGGCACTTAGCGCATCCATATCCCGGTATATCGTTCTCTCACTGTTGCCGCAGCGTTCCGCCAGCTCACGGGCTAAAATTCCGGGTTTGGCCTGAACTAGCGTAATGATGCGCATCAGCCGGATTAATCGGTCTGTCATTTTCAGTTCCCCTTGATTTATGGTAAAATAGACCCATTATTTTAAATAAATTAGTTATATATATCTAAAAACAGGGAATTAATAACCTCGTTACAAAAATATAATAGAACTATTTTACTATATTACCACATTAATATATCGCTCTATCTGTCAGCTATTCTGGTTTGCACTCAGCGAAATAGTGCAGTTATGTATATGCCCTAGTTACCGGTTGTTGGATCTTAAACTGTGTATTCCTAGAGTCACCAGACCTGAATCCCAACGTCCAACTGCTTGTACAAAGCCTCCGCCTCTTTAACCAGCTGCATGTCTCCAGACTGGGTTGCCAGCAGCAGCAGATCATCCGCCTGTCTGCGCAACTTATCATAGGAAGCTGGGTCGGATGTCTTAGAACTTAAGGCCACTGCTTCTTCCATCACCATCGCTGTCTTGAGCAGCTCCAAATGCTTGGCTACATGAAAGCAACTGACCGTGCCGAGCACATCGGTATGGTGGGTATACTCTAGGCTTAGCTTATGCAAGGGCAGCTCGCGGATGCGTTCCACCGGGGGTTGTTTATATTGCCACTGCAGCCAGAGTGCTTCATGGTTTCCGGCTGGCATCGCCGCCATAGTGAATTCCAGCGCTATATATTTCCTCCCTCCCGCATGTATTTTACCAAGCTTAAGCAGCAGCGATCTGCCTTCCCCTGCCTCCACTACACATCCATAACATGCCTTCAGACTTACATGCGCTTCAAGCCATACTCTCAGTTCAATTTCACGGGCAACGACTTTGCGGCTTTTCTTGCGGGTTTCCACACCTTGGACCATGCCTTCCCACTCGACTAGCAAAACTACATCTCGAGCAGCTCCTGCAAAAATCCGGTTTTGACTCCATGTAAATATGGGCTGGATACTTGCTTGCATATTTCCACCTCTTTCTTTTTTTGGATCTTCTATTAATGTACCAATAATGGCGGACAACTCCTTGTCATGGAATATATGTTCGGACCTAGAATATCGACAAAAAAAGAGCCACTCCACTAAAAAGTGGATTGCCTCTTTGCGAAAGATCGTTCTTTTGTCTAAAGATGACGAAAAATTCGTGTAATTTCACCTATTCCCCAGTTTGCCGTTCCGGCGCTCTTCCTTGAACAAGAAACCCAGTGCCCCTTTGGCGCATAGCAATGAAAATAGAAGAAACAGCACTGCCCAAAAGATGGCCGGCAAAGGAGTCAACCTCGCCAGATTGGCCGCATCCCCTGCACGGGAGGGTGTAAATGCCGCAGACGATACCAGAAAAAGTGTGCCCACTACGGATTCCTCAAGCGTGAGAAACGCCAGAAACAAGTAATAATATTTGCTGATCTTAGGCCAGAGAAACATCATTGCCAGATTCAGCGCAATAAAGCCGGTCAGCCACATCATGCCGAATCCGCCCCGCACATATAAAATCAGCATAATGAGTGCTATGGCGGTGGACAGCATCAGCCCCCATTGCAGCCGGTTTCTTCTATATAAATAGAACAGCAGCAAAGAGAATAACGAAGCCAGCGGATATCCGGCCAGCGACAACAGTATCGCTTGTGCTCCCGCACCAATGGCCGAATAGGTGACCCCGCTGTGATCGGCGTACAGCTCAATGCGCAGCACACTTCCCGAGAGCAGCAGGGTCATGAGCGCATGGCCGAACTCGTGAACCATCGTATCCAGATTGCGGAACAAGGAAGAGAACGGGATTAACCGCGTCAAAAAGGCAGAACCTGCCAGAAACAATAGCGTCTTGAGCCATTTATTCATCACATCAGCCCCTTTCCGTTCAAAGTATACGATAATTTGTACACCTGTGGTAGCAAAACCGAAACCTGAGTGTCTTTAATGCTGTATTACTTTTATGGTTATAGCCGCAAGCCCCAGGGTAAAAAAGCTTAAGTCCCTTTATATCCAAAACTCGGGACAAAAATGTGCTTTATCCGCCAAATGATGCCAGACTTCCCCTGTAAGGTACCCGGAAGTTGTCCGGCTATGTTAAAATAAAAGTAATATTAGCCTATACCAGGTGGTGATATGTAATGAAAAAACATGTAATGAGCAAATTGATCAAGCTGTTAAGTTCGGCCCTGCTGCTGCTTGGGATAACGGCAGCCCTGCCGGCTCCTGCGGCTCAGGCCAATTACTTCAGCGATATATATAAAGGATTGCAGAATTTCTCGGAATTGCCCGGTGAAGTTAATCAATTGCAGGAAAGCTACCAGCAAACGGTGGATGAGCTCCAGCAGACCAAAAATGAGCTGGGCGAAACAACCCAAGCCTTGGGACAGACGCTGCAGGAGATGGAGACGTACCGTACCCAGAATGAGGCTCTTCAGGAGCAGAACCGCCAATTAAGCCTGGTGGTAGATGAATTGAAAAACGATCGTACGGCCCGGGAAAACTACTATAACCGGATTAAAGTTACGGTCATTACCGGGGTTGCCCTTATATTCGGTTATTTCCTGCTCACCCGGCTGCTTCGCTTCGCGATGCGCTACCGGTCCAGAAGAAGCGACCGGCTGCGGTAGTCCGCAAGGAGAGCGCTACCCGCAGAAACAAGAAGTCACAGGAACAAGGAAGTGTAAGCTATGAACGTTGATGTCCAGGATGAAGGCGACAGCGGCAGCGGACAAGCCGTTGCCTTTACTGTTGGAGAGAACGAAGAGGTTCATGTGCTGCACCCGCAGCAGATTATTGCTTATCAAGGTCCCTCTTCAGGCCGGGCGGACCGGCTGATGGATGTCAAGGGCATGTACCGCAAGCGCAAGCTGATCCGCTCGGATCTGTCCGGGCCCTGTCGGTTCGTTGCCGCACTTCCTCCCGGTTATCGGATCAAAACGCTGCAGCTCGACGGAAAAAGCGATCTGCTCTATGATTTCAGGCATCTCTTCTTCTATAGTAAAGGGGTTACGATGCAGACCCGGGTGCTCAGCATGAAGAATATGCTCGTGACACGCGATGTCATTAAGGTGAAGTTCTCCGGCAGGGGCAGCATCGGCATCTTAACTGAGGGAACGGTATGCGAAGCGGAGCTGCATCCCTTCGATCCGCTGTATGTGGATGCCGGAAGCGTCATTGCCTACCCCGAGAATGCCAAGCTTGAGCTGACCGTCTACGGCAATCATCTGGCCAGCCAGCATATGAGCTATCATTGGAAGATGACAGGCCACGGGCCCGTGCTGTTCCAAGCCGGTCGCCAGAGCCGGCGCTTTGAACGCGACAACAATGAGGACGGGATTATCAAACGGTTTCTCCGTGAGGCTCTGCCATTCGGGGGAGTATTTATTAAGTAGGGATAAATACAAACCTTAATTAGCAAAAAGAGTGCCCGTGCGTATCACGCAAGGGCACTCTTTAATTTACAGACAATGCACACAACCCATAAACCCGGCCACAGCTTCTATACCGGGAATCACAGGCGGTTCCTGATTGTTGCTACTTGGTCACTTGGTCTTATGCCAGGTAGGCATTCAGCATCCAGGCGCTCTTCTCAACACTGCTTCTGATACCAATCAGCAGATCAGCAGTCGGTTGATCGCTCAGCTCTTCTGCTGCCGCGATGGAATGCTTCAGCTCTTCTGCAACAAGGGCAAAATCTTTTACGAGTTGGGTAACCATTTCTTTGGCGCTTTCGCCGCCGACAGCTTCCTTGAGCTCGGAGAGGGCCAGATATTGGGTCATAGTAGAGGCCGGTTGTCCGCCGATAGCTAGCAGGCGTTCAGCCAGCTCATCCACATAACCTGCAGCTTCATTGTACAGTTCTTCGAATTTGGCATGCAGCGTGAAGAATTGCGATCCGCTCACATACCAGTGGTAATGATGCAGTTTCACTCCGAGCAGGGTCCAGTTCGCAGTTTGGCGATTCAAAGCAGCGTGCAGTTCAGTCTGGCTCTTTACTTGTGTACTCATTCTAATAGCCTCCTATGGTTTGTATATATGTTATTGTATTTAGACTTGTTCTAAATATATATACAATATAACATGAAGTTATACTTTTTGCAACGATTACGACGATTTTGTTGCTGCAAATTCTAGCATAACTTTCTGTTATACTCCTATTATTTGTGTCACATTGGAGCATAAGCACCTATATTGACACAAATCACATCATTGCGGCATAAAAAATTACATGAAATACAAGGATCTAAACCTAGGTAGTTTCCGCTTGAGCCGCCTTGCCTTTTCCGCTCCGGAAGATCGCCCGCATCTCGTCGCGTTTAGACTTCGGACTAAGCACATAGACTGTATCTCCTGCCTGAATGACGGTATTGCCATGCGGAGTGACAATATTCTTATCCCGTATGATCGCCGTGAAGAGAATATCATCAGGCAGCCCCAGCTCTGCAATCTGCATCCCGGCAATCGGCATAGAAGGCTGTATTCCAATATGATTGAATTCCGAGTCCGTCTTGCCAAGGGCCACAAGCTCCATGAGGGAAGGCTGCCCCGCTTCTTCCCGCCCGACCAGCTTCAGTCTGGAAGCAAGCGGTGAAATCGTCGTCCCCTGAATAACAGCCGAAGTAAGGACGACGAAGAAAACGACATTAAAGAACAGCCGTCCCTGCGGAAGACCCGCCAGCAGCGGATAGGTGGCCAGTACAATCGGCACGGCGCCGCGCAGGCCAGCCCATGAAATCAGTGTTTTTTCCCGGAAAGAGAATTTGGCAAAGAGCAGGCTTATAAATACCCCGGCCGGCCGGGCAATTACCATTAGGATGACGGATAGCAGCAGCCCGTCCCAAGCGATATTTGCAAGCTCCTGCGGGAACACCAGCAGCCCCAGAAGAATGAACATAGCAATCTGCATCATCCAGGCAAAGCCGTGATTGAAATTCATGATGGTGCGGTGATACATCAGTTCGGAATTCCCCAGCGTCAGGCCAATCACATAGACGGCAAGCAGTCCGCTGCCGTGTACCATGGCTGTAAGGCCATAGGTCAGTACGGCAAACCCTATAGCCATTACCGGATACAGACCGGTGGAATCCAGGTTGATTCTGTTGATCAGATATACGGCCACCTTGCCGATAATGATCCCCAGCAGCAGGCCAATCCCCATTTCCCATACAAAGGACAGCAGCAGGCTCCAGATGGCAGTATCGGGATGCTGGATCCATTCAATCAGCGATACGGTCAGAAATACGGCCATCGGATCATTGCTTCCAGACTCAGCCTCCAGTGTGGAGGTCAACCTTTTGTCGATGTTTTTGCCGCCCAGAACAGAGAATACGGCGGCTGCGTCCGTTGAACCGACAATCGCTCCGAACAGCAGGCTTTCCGCCCAAGGCACTCCCAGTATGAATTTGGCGAAAACGCCTACTATGGCTGTAGTCAGCAGCACGCCCACCGTGGCCAAGGACAACGCCGGCGCCATAATCGGCCGGATATCCTTCATGCTGGTCTGCATCCCGCCTTCAAACAGAATCACGACCAGTGCAAAAATCCCGGCAATCTGGGTCAGGGATGCATTGTTAAAATAGACAAAGTGGCTGAGTACCATCCCCACCGCAATAAATAATACGAGCGCCGGCATGCCGAACCGTGTAGAGAATTTTGTGGAAAGCACTCCTACAAGCAGCAGCACCGCCAGCAGCATAATAATCTGATCTGCAAGATGAGTCATCGTTTACTTCGCACCCTTCTGGTATGAAATCAAGCAGACGTTACCGCTCCTTGTGTTATTTACGTTATTAACCTCAAAAGTCTTTTCTTGAGTCAGCTGCGGTAAAGACTGCCGGGTGCCCTGCTCTGGTCATCTACACTTCCATACTGAATTTATAATGCTCAAACGGCCGTACATCATACATCTCTTCTATTAACTACATAACAAAAGCCTGACCTTGGAAGGTCAGGCTTACGGACTCATTTAACATTGACTATTATAATTCAAACTCCTCCGTTGAATCTGAAAGGCCGCCATTCTGCGTCCCCTTGTTATTTGCCACGGCAAGAATATACAGTTTATATTTTTTGCCTTTAATAATTGGACTACCGTTGACATCTATTGTTGATGCTGTAATTACCGGATTCGTTCCGTTAGGAATGATCGACTTGTAAGAGGAAGCTGTCACCCCAAGCGCATCACCTAAGCCAAAACCCTGCTTGGCCGGAACTACTAATACCCGGTATTCAGAAATATTGGTCTCATTGGACGATTTGGTGAAGCGGGCCAGTATTCTGCTGTCGTTCACTTGATACGTGACGTTGGTTACAGAAACCACAGGGGTTTTGGAAGACAACGTAATGTCCGTGGATGCCTGGGACAAGACATTAGAACCTGAATAATTCCCACTACCAACAGATAATACATACACTTTGTAAGTGGTTCCCTCTTTGATCCAATTGCCGCGCACATCTCTGGAGGATGAATTTAATATTTGACTGGTGCTATTCTCTGATGTGCTCACCGCTGTATAGTTGGAGCTGGATATACGATTGGCTTCAGATACGCTGAAGTTGCTGTAATATGAGGTTGGCACCACCATGATCAGATATTTGCTGATGTACCTTTCGTCCGCAGCATGAGTAAAGGATACTTTCAAATCCCGTCCATCACCATTGTCGCTAACGTCGCTTACTGTTAGATTAGAAACGGCTCCCATACTGAAGTCAGTCAGCAGCGTAATAACCGATGAAGCGCTGGAAAGCACATTTGCACTTGAATTGCTTCCAACCGATAACACGTACACTTGATAACCAGTTCCATTTTTGATCAAATTACCCCGTACGTCTCTGGTTGATGAGGTCAGGATTTGATTGGTGCTGCTTCCTGATGTACTCACCGCTGTATAATTGGAGTTGGATACATTATTCGCTTCAGATACGCTGAAGCCGCTGTAATAAGCTGTAGGTACGACCATAATCCGATACTGGTTAATATTAGCTTCGGCTGTGGGATGGACAAAGGACACTTTCATATCCCGGCCGTCTCCATAGTCATTAACATCACTAACGATGAAGCTTGAGATTCCTGTAGTGGACAACGTAATCGCGGATGACGCAGGAGACAGTACTTGATTGGCCGAATTCCTGCTATCTACCGCCATAACAAACACCCGGTAGCTCACACCCGACTTTATAAGCGCTCCATCGACATCCCTGGATCCTGAAGCCAAGACCTGAGAAAGATTATTTCCCGTCTTGCTGACTTGGGTGTAGTTAGAGCTGGAAACTGCGTTTGCTGCCGCCACATTGAAATTTGTATAGTTCGCTGCTTTAACTACAAATATCCGGTAAGAATTGACCTTCGATTCATCCGGCAACTTGTTGAAGCTGACGGACAAATCCCGTCCATCGCCATTATCCCCGACATCATTCACTTGTATATTGGTTGGTGCGGATACAATATTATTCACCAACGTAAGCGTTGCAGAACTATTCGAAAGGGCACTGGTATTATTCCCTTTGCCTACCGCCAAAACATAAGCAATATACGGCTGATTGACTTTAATTAATTCACCGCTGATATCCCTCGACCCAGCGTTCAGTTTAAACGTAGGATTAGCTCCGATAGACAATACAGTAGAATAATTGGACGGTGCGATCTGTTGGGCGGATGACAAGTTTAATGTGTTCCCCGCTTTCACAATCAATACCCTGTAATGATCAACAATGGACTCATCTGCCGCCCGGACGAAGCTGACCTGCAGATCACGTCCGTCACCGCTGTCACTCACATCCTGCAGGACTACATTGGATGCCGGACTTACGCTTCCACCTTTACCTCCGGAAGTCGTTATGGACACTGTTCTCGCTTTGGAATTCCATACCACTTCCTGACCCAGAGCTTCGCTGACGAACCGTGTCGGAACCAGCGTTCTGCCCTTCAAACTTTGACCAGGCACATCGAGGATAACAGGCTTATTGTTAATCGTGGCAAGTGTGGAGCCAAGCTTCAATATAATCGTTGTATCCTCTTTTGTTGCTGTTACTGTTTTTGTCTGCTTATTCCACGTGGTGGTGGCATCAAAGGCTTCAAAAATGGCCCGTAACGGCACCAGCGTTCGTCCACGCACCGATATGGGGGGTTGATCAGTAGGTAAGGGAACACCGTCAATCACAATTTTGATAGGTGCATCTGCCTGAGCCGGGGACTGCAGCAGCATCGGGAACACCAGCAACCCCGCTAAAATCGAAATAAATAACTTCTTCACAAGCTCACCCTCCTGGATAATAAATAATTCCAATTTCTTGACTATCCCTTTGACGCATCAACCGGTCTAAAAGTTTCTCGATTTATAGGTTAAAATAAATTAATCTAATTTCCATTCCCAGGCTAAGGAATCAGGGATATGGAAACGCAAAAAAAATCCCCGCCACACTTACGGCAGGGATTGATTTCGCGATCCGGCTGGATCGCCCCTTGCAAAGCTACACGACTTCCGGAATTTCAAACGGCTCCTGGAGCGAAGGCCGCCCTACCGGGTAATACCCGAAGCCCAATCCGCTTACCTGCTGCTCCGAGAAGGCGTTTCTGCCATCAATGAGGACGGTGCCGCTCATGGCTGCTTTTACCTCGGCCAGATTGATCTCTTTAAACTGCCTCCACTCTGTCAGCAGGCACAACGCGTCGCTGTCCTTCGCAGCTTCCAGCGCCGAGCTGCACCACTGGATCCCGGGATGATTCCGCAGCCGCCGGAAATTATCCATGGCCACCGGGTCGTATACCTTAGGAGTAGCGCCAAGCTGAATGAGCCTGTCTACGATCTCCAGTGCAGGAGCCTCCCGGACATCATCGGTTTCCGGCTTGAAGGCCAGCCCCCACAGTGCAATGGTTCTGCCTTCCAGGCTGCCCAGTGCCTGATGTAGCTTGCTGATGACACTATAGCGCTGTTCTTTGTTGACTTCCACTACTGATTTCAGCAGCTTGAAATCATAATGTACATTGCCTGCGATTTGGATCAGCGCTGTTGTATCCTTGGGGAAGCAGGAGCCGCCATAGCCAATACCCGCTCCCAGAAACGAGGGCCCGATTCGTGTATCCAGTCCCATTCCCTTGGCTACCTCCGTGACATCGGCCTTTACCTTCTCGCAAATGTTGGCGATCTCGTTGATAAATGAAATTTTGGTAGCCAGAAAAGCATTGGAGGCGTATTTAATCATCTCCGCACTGCGGATGTCTGTGATCAATATTCTGGTGTTCAGCGGCTCATGCAGTCCGCTCAGCAGCTTGGAAGCACGCTGGCTGTCCGTCCCGATGATAATGCGGTCCGGAGCCAGCGTATCCCGGATAGCCGTTCCTTCACGCAGGAATTCCGGAAGCGAAGCAATATCGAACGGCCCTTCGTATAACTCGCTCAGCAGCTCACGGACTCTGTCATTGGTGCCTACCGGCACGGTGCTTTTCACGCAGACTACTTTATAACCGTTCATGGCCGCACCGATCTCCCTTACGGCTGCATCGACGAACCGCAGATCTGCTTCACCGCTCGGCAGCGAAGGCGTTCCTACCGCTATAATCACCAGCTCTGCATCCGCCACTGCACCAGACAGGTCTGTCGTGAAGCGGAGCCGGCCCGCCTCCATATTTGTGCAGGACATCTCCCCAAGCCCCGGCTCATAAATCGGAATGCCGCCACTTAGAAGCAGCTCAATTTTCTCCGCATCCTTATCGACACAATACACCTGATGGCCAAGCTCTGCATAGCATACACCTGACACCAAACCGACATACCCTGTTCCTATCACAGTAATGTTCATGTCTCTGCTCCTCATCAAAGTTTTGTGAGCTTAAATAGAAGAACTTATCCCCTGGCGATATCACCGAGAGCGATCCTCGCCTCCCGCTGCTCCGCCTGTTTGGCAAGTGCCGCCTGCCTGGACAAGGCATGAAGAACCAGCGCAAAGCTGCAGACAAATCTTGTCCCCATCCCGATGCAAATGCTCCACGCGGCGCCGGTTGCCCCATAGACCGGGATCAGCAGGAAGGAGCTTGCGATAATGGATAAGCAGGTCAGCAGAAATACCGGAATTTGCAGCTTAATATAACGGGAGACGGTTAAAGCTGCACTGAGGCAGCCTGTCATATACCAGATCGTACTTGCCAGCATGATAATAATGAAGACATTGTTGTACGCGGCATAATCGGGACTGTAGAGCAGGCTGAGCAGAAACTCACCCATGAAATAGGCAGCGGAAAGACCCGCTAGTCCGAGCAGCAGGCATAGGCCCATGATCTGCAGGAGCAGCCGTTTGAACCGCTGCAGGTTGTCCCGGTAGTAGCGCGACAGCCTCGGACTCGACGCCTGCGTCATTGCATTGACAAAGGTGCCTCCCGCCATCATGATGTAGGCGATCGCAGAATAGTAGCCGAGCGCTTCCTCACCGCCGATATGCTGGAGAAAATAACGCGGAATGCTGCTGTTCAGGGAATCCAGCGTAGCGGTAATACCCAGTGGCAATACAAGCAGGAGCAGCCCCTTGAGCGTAGACCGCTCCCCTTCCCCGAAATCCTTCCAGAGACTCATCAGGCGGCCCTTCTTCAGTCTCCCTTCCGCCGAACCGCTGTGCAGCATGGCAGCCCCGTTCTTCATGTCATAGAACAAGAGAATCCCTAGCCAGGCAAGCGCAAGCGCTAAAGCTCCGGCGGCAATGCTTTGGGTCAGATAGACACTTATCCCAAGCACAAGGACAGAGGACAAGCCTTTTAGAATCATGGATTTCCCGACATACTCCATCCTTTCATTCCGCTGAAATAATCCGAAATAAATATCCGAGACGGATTCGACCATTTTGGCTGCGCAGACGAACCAGACCACAAGAAGCGTATTCAGGGATAGCGGAATGAATGCAGTAACAGCGAGAATGAGGAGGAATACGGCCGTCATCGACAGCAGTCTGAGTGTTAAATATTGCTGGAATGAATACTGGTTGCTGGCATCGGTAGCCTGGAAATCACGAAGCTGGAAATTTGCAAACAGAATGACCGGAGCCGTAATTGACAGAGCCAGCACATACTGGCCGACCATGGCCGGGCTTCCGAGCTTCGCCAGCAAAACCACCATCCCCCATTGGGATAACGAATAAATTAAATTTCCGGTGAACAGCCACGAAAAGTTTTTGCCGGAGGCCTTCTTCATCATTCTCATTGCTACTCTCCTTTAATGGTGCAGCCTTTCAGCTCGTGAATCGTTCTTTGAAATACACGGCGGGAAATCCGACATGAACCTGGTTCGCGGGAATATCTTTCATCACGGTGCTCCTTGCCCCTGCAACCCCCATTTCATAGATTGTTACTCCGGGGTATACAAAGACATGGCTAGCCACCCATGCTCCGTCTTTCAGCTCTATCGGTTTCGTAATGAGACCGAAATGGGGATCATTCAGCTTATGGCTGCCTGTACACAAATAGGCGTTCTGGGATATCACACAATGGTCGCCGATCACGATGCTGTCCAGACTGTACAGCTCCGCATGGTCTCCAATCCATGAATAATCACCGATCTTGACCTTCCAGGGATACGTGAACTTCGCCGAAGGCCTTATCCTTACCCCTTTGCCTACCTGTGCGCCGAACAGACGCAGCAAAGCGCTGCGGAAGCCATGCATATTGTGCAGCGACACTCTGAACACGGTTGCCTGTATCAGCCACCACAGCATTACTACAGCGCCGCTTCTCCCTCTAACGAACCAGGATTGATCATACTTCGCTAAGTTCATCTTCATTGTTCAGACCTCATCCATAATTAGTTCCAACCGCTTTAGATAGTCCGCTTCCTTATACCTGCGTAGAATCTTACTCCGGTTCTCATCAGCCATTTGCTTCATTCCGCTCCGGTCCTGAAGCAGTCCGGCGATGACTCCGGCAATAGCCTCCGGCGACTGCGGTTCGATCAGAAAGCCGTTCTCCTCGGATACGATGTCGGGAATGCCGGCATGTTTCGTCGAGATAATGGCCAGTCCGTTGCCCATTGCTTCAATTATGGAGATCGGCTGCCCTTCATTGGGATAATAGGTCGGAAGCGCAAAGATATCGCAGCGCTCCAGCAGCCGTTTCTTGCGCTCCCCGGTTACCACGCCATGATAAGACACTTTATCCTGCAGCCCATTCTGCTGAATGTAGGCCAGGAACTCCTCCTCATCCTCCCGATTGAAGAAGCTGCCGGCAAAATGAAAATGAATGTCCCGGTCCTTGAGCCGTTCCGCTGCCATCAACAGATCGAAGTATCCCTTGCTCTTAATGAAATTGCTCAGGTATACCACCTCAAGCGGCTTTCCGGTTTCCATCAGCCTGAAGATTTTGCTCTCATATTCCCATGAGGTTAAGAGCTGGCTGTCCTCAATGCAGTTCTCGCAAATTCTGATTTTCCCGGCATCGACAATCCCGGCAAACAGGCATTCCAGACTTTTGCTGAGGACAATCATCACATCCACTTTCGCGAGCAGTTTCTTGTTGATAGCCCGCTGCAGGGGATTAAACTGGCTGTACAGCTGTCTGAAGTAGCCGCCGTGATAATGAATGACCACTTTTTTACCCTTCCTGAACAGATTGGCCAGAATAAGCATATCCCGTAGATTGCCCCACTTGGATTGTGAAATGGTAAAGTAAAAAATATCTGTGTCCTGGCGGTTGATCATGCTCATATGAGCAGCAACCTTCTTATTGTCCTTAATATCCACATGGGTAAGTTCGTATTTTTCGTTAAAAAGCCGGGAATTCAGAAGTGTCTCGAGTGCTTTGGACAATCCGTGCACAGGCGGGGGAAATTGGCCGATAATGCAGATTTTCTTCATTATGATCACCTTCATTGTCACTTGGGATAATGTTCTGACCTCCGCAGCTGGACCCACGGGCCCGAATGCATCTTAGCCATCTTTCTTTTATTCTCTGTGCTCTCCGCCTTGCCAATCCGCAGCCGGGACACCTCCTCGCTCTGCAGAATAGCCACCCAAAAGAGCACCTGGATGAAGGCAAAAGAATCAAATTGCAGAAGCGAATACAACAGCAGGACGACCATCAGCTTCGGGAAATTGCCCTTGTGGCTGAGCCTTACTAAAGAGAGCAATAATAAAATCAGCATAATCCCCAGCAGGCCGAATTCCGACAGCAGCCGGGTGTACATGTTATATTGCGGTAGGGTCAGATTGTATTTAGCGTCCCTAAGCTCCTCGTTCTCTTCAAGGGTGTCAGCGGGAATATGGTCCAAATTATGCATAAAGCCGTAATAGTAATTCCCCATTCCATACCCGAACCACGGCTTATCGAGAAAGGATCGAAAACCCAGGCTGGAGTAAGTGCTCCTGATGCTGAATGAATTATCTTCCGTAATACTGGCAGGATCCTCGTAGATATGCAGAATACGGTAGTAATGATCGGATTTTAATTGAAAGAGATTGTTAACAAACACGATATTCAGCAGAACAGCAGCAGCCGCAAGGTACATCATAAACTTCATGAATAACATCAGGAACTTTTCGGGCTTGCTGGTAACAATGACATACACGACCACAAAAAACAGCAGATCCAGATAGTAACGGATAGACAAGGAGAGCAGCGATAACGGGATAAATATCCATAACAGCACTTTGTCGGATTTCGTTAAATAATTGTATTTCTTCAGGATAAGATAGGCCGGGAACAGCAGCAGATTGGTATGAAGTCCGATGTAGGATGGCTCCGAGAATGTAAAATGCAGCCGTCCTGCGGTGACGTAAGAATCCCTCTGGACGAAAAAACCGATTACACTGCTTAGCGCGCCGCTATGAAAGGCATACATATATACAAGCTGGAGCAGACCGATTATGACGGCCAGCCAATATCCTCTGAACATCCAGCGGAACAAGGTCAGGAATGAATCCTTGCGGTGTTCGCTCGAATGCACATATATTCTGAAGCTCAGATAGATGATAATGCCGGCGGCCAGAGAAACCACTGCATCCTGAAGCCCCGCAAAGGAGTAATTGTTCTGCAGGCCCAGGATTGCGGAGATCAGGACTGCCGATACCAGAACGATAAAGATCCAGATCTCCTTTCTCTGGAACTTCATCCGGATCAGTACCGGAATCTTGAGTACACAATACAGTACGATAAAAATCAGAGAAACCGGCTTGTATGCTCCGCCGAACATATAGGGGAAATTGTCCAGCGGGAGCAATGCAAAAGCGAGATAAATGAAAGCATTCATAGCTATTCTCCTGTACTCTTCTTCTAGTAGATAAAACGGCCGGCATTTTTGCGGTTGACGTTGCTCAGGACGGCCCCAAGCACCCGTGCCTTAACCAGCGCCAGACTCTCTCTGGCCTTAAGCGCGGCGCCATTCTTCACCTTGCCCGGCTTGACTACCAGCAGGACGCCGTCACACTGGGCCGCGATGATCTGGGCATCGCTGTAGGTCAGCAGTGCGGGGGTATCAATCAGGATAAGATCGAACTTCCCGCTAAGCTCAGCCAGCAAATCTTTCATCCGCGGCGAGGTCAGCAGCTCCGCAGGGTTGCCGGAGAGGGGTCCAGCCGGAAGCAGCGTCAATGTTCCGTCAAGCACAGGCACAAGCACTTCCTCCAGCAGAGCCTGGCCATTTAGAACCGCGCTGATTCCCGGGTTTTGCTCTACATTAAATATGGAGTGCTGGGACGGGCTGCGCAGGTCCGCATCAATCAGCAGCACTTTTTTCCGGCACTGCGCGTAAGCCATCGACAGGTTGGCAGCAGTCGTGCTTTTGCCCTCGCCGCTTAATGCCGAAGTAATCATGAGCGTCCGGATGCCTTCATCCTGGTGCGAATAATCAAGAGTAGTCCGCAGCTTGCGGTAGGCCTCGGCAGCCGGGGAATCCAGACTGGGATCCGCAATCAGATAATGCTTAGACTTCGAACGTGACATTCTTCTTCCTCCTCGTCGGCTTGGCTGTATTTCTCGGGGCTGCCACCCGGTCCCGCTGTGTAATCGCCGGGACTGCCGAATACGTAGAGAGACCCAGCACATCGCGGATATCCGCTTCCGTCTTGATCGTATCGTCCAGGTAATCGAGCAAGAACATAAGTCCCGTTCCGATCATCAGGGACAGAACGAGTCCGATAATCATATTGAGCAGCGGCTGCGGTGATGTGGGATCTGGAGTATCAGCCGGATTGGCTTCGCTGAGGACGCTGATATTATCTATTTTCATCACCTTGGGCACTTCTGACTGGAATATGGCAGCCACTGCATTCACAATTGCAGCTGCCTGAGCGTAAGAAGTATCCACTGTCTCCAGGGACATCACCTGGGATTCCTCGACGGCGGATACAGTTACCTTCTTCAGCATTTCATCGGATGTGAGGCCAAGCTGAGGATACTGCTGGACGACCAGATTCATGATCCTCGGCGACATGATGATCTCCTTGTAGGTCGCTATCAGCCGGATGTTGGAGTTGATGGTGCTTAGATCCAGCTTGCCGCCAAGCAGTTCAACCTCCTGCTTGGGGGTTACAATAAGCTTCGTTGACGCCGTATACTGCTTCTCGGTGTATTCAAACGTGTATATTCCCGTGGCGGTAGTAATCACAACAACAAGCAGGACCAGCAGCCATAATCGCTTTCGGATTACGGTCCAATACTGTTTTAACTCCACTCAAATTCCTCCATTCGAATTATTAGAACGAATAAACAAATAATAATTATTCAATACGCGACCTACAAGACATAAACTATTGCTTTAACCCGTTTCCATGCCTCTTTACATACCCGTTTTCAACATTCCGCAATTTCAGACAGTCTCTAAGGGTTTCAAAAAATACCTCGATAAGAGTATTTGTCGACTCAATTATATTCGTTTCGAATAACATTGTAAACAAATAAAAATTTTCAGTTTCACAGCATGCTTTCCAGCATGAACAGCACGTCGGATCGTATAGCTGCAAGCTTCCGCCTGCTGGCAAGGCTGTCAGAAGCATGGCTGCCGAGGAACAGCTGAATGCCCGGCTGTGCAGATACCGGCCGCAGACCATACCAGGACCCGTCCTCCATTATAAATTTGAGCGCGTCATACCGCGGCATATCCAGCGCCAAATGTTTGCCTTTGGCCAGTTGGATATGCTCCCGGGCCCGGAAGTCATACAACTGCTCAACCTTTAATCCGCCCACTACTCTTAACGCATCCTTGCTCAGCCGCCCCATGATAAAGCTCACCCTCTGCCGGCCTTCAAGTCCGCGGTATGTAAGCTCTATCCTGTCATCTGCGAACCAGCCGTGCTCCGCATACAAGTCCAGCAGCTCTTTGCCAAGTGTTCTGCCCCTGGACTTAAAATAGGCTGACATCTCGGCAATCAGCACAGCATACTGAATGGCGTCACTGCCAGCAATGGAGCCCCCGACCGCAAATCCGCCGTCCTCATCGTAACCGAACAGAAAAGGGAGATTGCCCGAGCGGCAAAATTTCCCCAGCGATGCCCCTCCGCCAAAACCTCCGGTAACATTGATCGTCTTAATCCCCTCTTTTCGGGCAATAGACGAGGCAAGATCACTTGTAAAAAAAGACTTAAGCAGCACTCCACCGGCAGTGCTTCCCCCTCTGTTGTTCTTTTGCCGCAAAAGATAGTGGAGAAGCAGCGCCGCCGTTTCACTGTGGCTTAATACAAGATACTTGCCCATTTCCGTCTTAATGGACAAGGCCAGCTCACTATACTGCGGGTTGAACGCCAGAATCAGATCGGCATTCATCTCCGCAGCCGCCTCATTCGCCAGCCGCCAATCGTACAGCTCAAAGTATTGGGAGGACGACTTCGCGCTCTGCAGCTTCGGGTCCTGAACGACATGTACCGAGGTAAAGCCGGAACGCAGAAGCGTGCTGCGCAGCAGTCCTGCCTCCCCCTGCCCCGGCTGGATATAAAGGATACGCACAGAAGCGCCCATGATTTGATTGATTTCCCTGGAGACCGGAATCCGGTCCACATCCTCCAGATAGGCGCTGGCGACTTCCTCCCCGGTAAAGACAAGCCGGCCTGTACGGGCCGCCTCCTCTACATTCATCAATCCGATATGAAGCCCATCTTCCCACTGCTCCATGTAACGGGCCAAGCGCAGGTTGGTCTCCGTCTCTACCGGCATTCCATGCTCATCATAAAGGGTGCAGCCGCTGTAGCCGGAGGCCTCCCCCCCGCTCGACATGAGCAGCCCTCCGGCAGCATGTAAATACCGTACGGCAAATGCCAGTTCACCTGCGGGAGAAGGCTGGCGGAACAGATAACATTTCACCTCATGATTCGCCAGAACAAGCGCCGCCTGCTCCGCAAGCCCTTTGGAAAAGGACGTTGAATCATAGCCGATGGCTATGCCTCTCTGCCCGGCGGCAAAGCCGCGGCTCTTAATCTCCTCAGCCAGTCCCCGGCAGACGCGGCGGATCGTAAATATATTCATCCGGTTCGTTCCAACCCCGGTAATCCCGTAAATGCCATGATCCTCAAGCTGCAAATCCTGATAGAAGCGGTCGATAATTTCCGCAGACTTCAGCTCATTCAGCTCTTTGCTGAGATAAGCGGGCAGCTCTGCATTTTTCCAGCGGTTATAACGCCTCTGAACGATTTCCTCCAGCTGATCGGCGATTGCATGCATGTGTTGGCCTCCTTTGGGTTAGGATGATTCGGCTATTCAGGAGGTTTTGAAGCAATGCTGTGACATCTCATCCCATGTAGGGTACAGCTCAAGCATCCGGTTAGGTTCCCGTACCTGCCCGCTTTGGACCACTATCATCTCCAGGTCGGCAGAAGCTCTGAGCGTATGCAATGTCTTCATCGGAATATGCAGGACATTGCCCGGGCCGATAAGCATGAAATTCCCGTTCTGCACAAACTCTGCCTCTCCCTTAATAATGGTCCAAACCTCTTCCCGGCTGGTGTGCATCCGGTAACTGAGGCTTTTGCCGCCAAGAATGCATACCCGTTTAGTAACGGCACAGCGTCCGTCCTCATACGACTGGTCATCCAGTATTCTTACCCAGCCCCATTGACGCTCTTCATACATCGGTCCCTGATTATAATCAATGTAGTCCTTGATTCTCGGGCTTTCGCTCTTGTCTGTGACTAGAATCCCGTCCGGGCTCACCGCCACGACAATATCGGATAAACCGATAATGGACACGGGGATATCAATCTCATTGATCAGGTGGGTGTTGCTGCAATCCCCGCTGATCGTTCCTCTGCCGATTTGATTGTTTTTCATCTCTTCTGTAAGAGTGTTCCACGTCCCGAGATCCTTCCAATAACCTTCATAGGGAACCACAGTGATATGGGCTGCCTTCTCAACCACTTCATAATCAAAGCTGATCTTGGGCAGCTGGTCATATTGCTCCGACAGCTCCTCGTAGTTCACAGGCAAGCCTTGCCCGCTCAATATATCGATAAGATAGCCGAGCCTAAAGGCAAACACTCCGCAGTTCCACAGGGCGCCCTGGGCAATCAGGTTTTTGGCCTCCTCTTCCTGCGGTTTCTCACGGAAATGGCTGACTTTCAGGCTGCCGCCGGAGGAATCCGCACCGCTTTCAGGGATGATATAGCCGTACTTGGAAGAGGGATACGTGGGCTGTACGCCGATCAGTGCGAGATCCGCTCTCGTTGCCGACACAACCTCCTCCAGCTGCTTGACGGTATCAAAAAAGCGGTTTTCCACAAACGGGTCCACCGGCAGAATGGCGATCACTTCATCCGGATCCACTCCAATAAAGGAATACAGATAGGCCGCTGTAAGCGCGATGGCCGGGAAGGTATCCCTGCGTTCCGGCTCGATGATCAGAGGCACATGCGGGCCGAGCTGGCTGTGCATCATTTCAATCTGCGATTTCCCCGTAGCTACAAACGTGGATGCACCCAGTCCGCTGCGCTCAATCTGCCCCCATACCCTCTGGACCATAGAGACCATTTCCTTCTCTTCGTTCTCCAGTACTTTGAGAAACTGCTTGGAGCGGGAATCGTTGGATAACGGCCACAATCTTTTTCCGGAACCCCCGGACAATAACACCAGCTTCATGAATTCCCCCACCTTTTATGAGATTTTTAAAGACAGCAGCAGCTCTCTATAACGTTCAAGAGACAGTTCCCTTCTTAAATACTGTTCCAAATAGGCTCTTCCCCGCATCCCGCAGGCCTCCAGCTCTTCACTATCCCATTCATAAAAAGCCAGCACGCTGCGGACAACCTCCTCATAACTGTGAGGCTCGACGAGAAGACCGCAGTTGCTTTCCCGAATCAGCCGGTACGCCTCACTTCCGTTCTCAAGGACACCAAGCACCGGCTTGCCTGCAGCCATGACCCCGTAGATTTTACTGGGAACGGAGACACCCTTGATTCCCTTCTGATTAACTACCAGATGTACATGGGCAGCGTTCAGGGAGTACACCAGATCCTCTTTCGGCTGGTAAGGCAGAAAATAGACCTGCGAGAGTTCGTGCTCCGCCACATATTCCTGCATTTTGGCTTTCACTGCTCCCTCTCCGATAAAGACGAAGGCGAGATTATCGAGATGACGGAAGGCTGCCGTCTGCTTGACCAGGTTCTCCAGATCGTAATAGAGTCCGAGGTTTCCGGAATACATCACAATGAATTTATTCTGCAGGCCATGCTTCTCGAGGAAGCCCTGGACCTGTGGATGCTCCCTGCTTAAGGGAATAATCTCCTGTTCATTGGTCCAATTGTTAATGACGGTATTCTCTGTCACCTTCTTGTTGGCAAACCGTCTCAGCAGGGTCTCCTGCATATCCTGGCCTACCGTAATAATGTGATCCGCCAGCTTGCAGTTCAGGGTGTCCACCCATTGGGCAAGCTTCATCAGCCTGGCATTCTGCATGAAGCCGACCGCCTTCGCCTGCTCCGGGTTGAAATCCTGGATATTATAAATATGCTTCGACCGTTTCAGCAGCTTGCCGATCGTTCCGATCAGCCCCCCGAGGATCGGCGGCTGTGAGATCGTATAGATAAAATCCACGTTTCTTTGCTTCAGCACGGCAACAATGGCATAAAAAAAGTAGGTTACGATATATCGCAGCCTACTCCATTTATTCAGCTTATTGACCACAGGAAGACGGATACGGATAATTTCAATATTTTCCAGGTGATCGGTAATGAATCTTCTCTTCTCTGTGTTCGCCTCCCCGGAATAGCCGGGCTGCGAAGCAATGACGGTAATTTGAAAGTCATTCTGCAGATGCAGGCACAGCTCGGTCAGCAGTTGGCCGGTGGAAGCATAATCCGGGTAAAAATAATTGATCACGAACACAATTTTCGGCTTCATAGCCTTGCACCTCTCTCGAAATAATCTTAACCTTACCTTTTTAATGGCTGGGCCGGCTCGCCATCCGGATGGCCCGGACCACTGATTTGGCATAGGTCGTGGGATGCAGCTTCTTCCACATGCTCAGCTTGATCTTCCGGTCTGCTTTTAAATAGGATACATTGTCGAACAGCCACTGCATCGCTTCATCCATACTGGCCGGGTCCAGAGGATCGGCGATGATCCCGTTCTCCTTGTCGACAATCAGATCACTCGTCACGCCGGCATATTTGGAAGCCAGCACGAAGGTGTTAGAGACAAGCGCTTCGTTGACCACAAGCCCCCACACCTCAATCAGCGAAGGGACCAGCAGGCAGTCGGCCGCCGCCAAATAGCCGGTCAGCTCCTCCTTCTGCTTGTAGCCCTCGAACAGCACCTTCTCTTCCATGCCGTACCGCCGGACCATTTCCTTCAGCTTTTTCTCATCCGGTCCCGTGCCGATAATCCGCAGCCTCCAGTTCTCATGGTTCAGCCGGGCCAATGACTGGATGGTCTCCTCCAGGCCCTTCCGCTTGATCAGCTGACCGACAAACAGGAGATTTAGCAGCCCTTCCTCTTCCTTATGGGGCTTAACCGCCAGGCGTTTCCGGTAGTAATAGCGGATATCCACCGTATTGAAGCCGACAGCCATTTTCTCATCCGGAATGCCGTAGTGGTTCAGGCATCTGGCTGAGTCCGAGCCATAGGTTACAAAGGAATCCGCCGAACGGAAATACAATCCGCGCACCGCATTCATCGCCCGGTTCTTCACTCTGCTGCTCTCCAGCGTGCTGCCCCACCAGACGACGAACTTTTTACGGAAGAGCTTAGCGTAGAATAAGCTGACCCAATAGCCAATCGCATCATAACTCGTAGTGATAATCACATCGGGATTCAGACGTACCAGCTTAAAGAATAAACCCGGGTTGATATGCACCCCGAAATCCATACGCTGAATGAACAAATGGAACCCGCGCAGGCAGCTGTACCGGAATCGCATATCCTGATAATCAATATTCCATTCCCGGTTGGCTTCCTTCTCCTCCAGAAACCAGACCGTAAGATCGATATCCTCCGATGCGTCGATCGTGTTATAGACCGGGATACGGTACGGGGCGATCTGATAGGCTATCAATAGTGTTTTTATCATAAGACCCTACCTTTTCTTGATCCTAACGGATGTATTCCAAAGCGGGTTGAACAAGTAATGCCGCCCCTTCGGGTTGTGGTTCCTCTTCGCCCTTATACGGGGCCATCAGCAGCAGATAGAGCAGCGGGGCATCCAGCAGCGGTTGTGAGATCAGCGAAGTCAGAATAATGGGAATGACTGCGAGTAAATACCGCCTGCGGTCCCCGGCGGCAAGCGCCGGTACCAGATAGACAAGCATCGCGAGCAGCACGCCGGCCACGCCGATCATGGAAGAAGCTGCTACCAGGTTGATTCCCGCGTTGGGAATACGGGTGTTGTACATGCCTTCACCGAACGGATTGTTCCCGAGCGCTTCCAGCCCTGCTTCTGTAGCCAAGGTACGGTCCGAGATGGAAGCGCCATGCGTTTCCGTCTTGTCGTTGATCCCGATAAACGGGGCGTACATGACCACCACATAGGTGAAGCAGAGCAAGACGACGCCTCTCATCACTTTTTTATTCATAAAGAGATACAGCACAAGGTTGGCGAAGAGAATCGCAAGCCCTGCCGTTGAGAACGAAGCGATTATCCCCAGCAGCAGTGTTCCTTTAATCCATAACCGGTTCAGCCGGATGGACTTCAGATTGAACAATGACCAGATCAGGAACATCTGCAGAATGCCCGATTCCCTGAACAGCCCCAGCAGCCGCGGAAACCGGATACCATCTACGGTGTAAACGCCGTACATGACGGTGAAGGGGAAATAGGTCATCCCTGAGGAGGGATAGTCCCCGATTTGAATCCGGAATAACTCCAACTGCTCCAGGTGAGTCACAAATACAGCCAGCGCGATGGTCACATAGTAGGACACAATGAATCCAATAAAAATGATCACCATGCTGCGAAAGAAAATATAGTTGGCCCTTGCCTCGCTTAGGATGCAGGCCGCAACGAGAACTACGGTGCAGTTCAGCACTGCCGCTTTCAACACATTCAGCAGGAAGATGGAGTTCATCAGCATAGCGTGGCCCAGCAGGTAGCTGAACAGCAGCAGTACCAGGAACAGCACAAGCCGATGAGGGCCCTGAATGGATATTTTCTTCATGGGATGCACCCGGCAATCAATGAGATGAAACAAAAAGGCAAGCATGGCCGCTGCGATTCCCAGCATGGAGTAGTTCTCTCCCAAAGCCGTGGGCTTGATCAAAAAGGCGGTCAACAGCAGGAATCCGATTTTTAAAACGAACGCCATTTACATTATCCTCCCTCCTACCCGGCAAGCTCCTCGAAATACCGCTGCTCGAAAATACCCGGCGACAGGAGCGCCTTATACTCCGAGCTTTGTGATTTCCGGCGGAGTTCATCCATGTTATGTATGGCATAGACGATTTTGTCGCCAAGATCGCTGATATCCTCCGCCCGGAAGCTGACCCCCAGTCCATAACGCTCAATACAGTACCCGATCTCCCCGTGGCTCGGTCCAATAATCACCTTGCCTCTGGCCGCCGCTTCGGTCAGCGGTCCGCTTTGGCCGGAGAACATTTTGCGGTAAGGCAGTACAATGATATCCGCCCGCTCGAAATATAACGGCACCTCATGATCCGGAATATATTCCAAACATAGCTCTACCTTGTGCTCCAGCCCCTTGTCGCGGATGATCTGCTCCAAATCGCCGCGTGTGAAATCCTGCTCCCTGCCTGCGATGAGGATAGAGAAAGGCTGGCCGGTTAGTCTCCCGGCTGCTTCCAATAGCAGGTCAATTCCCTTGTCATACCGCAGGCCGCCGAAGCAGAGTAAGGTCGGCACGGACTCCGCAGCGCCTTGGCTGGCATGGGTGCCGGGCGCTTGAACGGTTTCCTGCACCACAGCAGGATGCAGGTTGGGATACACGATAGAGCTTACTCTTGACTGCTCCACGCTGGTCAGTTCCAGCACCTGCTTCCTCAGATAATCCCCGTGGACAATAAGCTTGTCGAGATGTTGACGCCGCAGCAGATTCCTCAGCAGCCTGCGTTTGCTCTCTCTTGGCGGATACCAGTGAAGCGTCGCTGTTATTTTCATCCCCCTCAGCGCAGGAATCAGGAACACCAGCGGAATGATCAGCGTATCCAGATATAACAGATGCAGAACGGACTTATGCTTGTAAGCAAAACGCAGCACCTGCAGCAGAAGCAGCGCACGGACCAGCATGGATGGCATATAACGGTGATACCGCCTTTCCACCGCCCGCTGATAATTGATCCCTGCTGCCTCAAGCTCCGCCTGCCTGCTCTCTTCCAGTCTACTGGAATAGTATGTGACTTCACTGGAGGGCGCCCCCTTCAATACCCCCTTCATCACAGCCAGATTATATTGATAATGATGTCCGGTATTCAGCAAATCAAAGAACAGGTACTTCTTCTGATGATTCTCTTCAGATGCTTTCCATCGTCCCTTCACGAACCGGTTCCCTCCTTTGACCGCTGCCATTCAGAACCACTTTCTCCACGTAATACAGGGAGAAGACAACCAGCGGTATGCCGACAAATTTGCCCAGGCCGATGCCTATGGCACCATATCTCGGGATCAATAGAACAAACAGACCCATTGTCACCAGTGTGGTGAGAAGTGAAATGGCAGTATTAAGCCTGACGTACCCGGTTCCATTCAGACAATAATAGGGGACTACACCAAGTGCACCCAGAGATACCGACAATACCAGCACCTGGAACAGCACATAATGGGCTTCAGCAAACTCCGGGCTAATCCATAGGGACAGAATCGGCTTGGCCAGCACAAAGGCTGCCAAACCCGCAGCTCCTACGAATGAAATGGCAATGACCAGTGACTGATGATAGGTCCTCCTGATTTCCCGGCGGTCATCACTCTTGGAAAGTGAACTGAATTTAGGCAGTAAATATCCTCCGGCCGCAGCGGGAATTTCATGGATTTTCACTACCACCTGCATGCAAACCGTGTAGTACCCCAGTACTTTGGCACCCAGAAATCCCCCGATAATCAATTTGTCCATCTGGGCATTCAGCGTGCTGATCAACATTTGGCCCCAGGAATAAATCCCGTAATGAAACAGCCTTCTGAAGCTGTCCCGCTCGAAATAGGGAGCAAATCGAAGTCCGGGAAGCGCCTTGCGTGTAACGAAGACATTGCATACCGCCAGCAGCACCGTAAACACGAACATCCACTGCACCAGCAGATACAAGTCTCCATACATGACGGCCAGTATGGTGAAGCCAATCGAGCTCGCCAGGTTGAATACGATATTCACCTTGCTGTTCAGATCGTAACGCTGCTTAGCCATGTAGGCACCGGAAAGAATACCGTTGATGATCCGAATGCCGATGATTCCGCTAAGAAAATAGGAGACGGACAGCACGGTATCCAGCCCTTCCGCCTTCACCATCAAAGGAAAAATATAAGTGCCGAACAGAAGAAGAAAAAGACTCGCCGACACCGCCAGAATGACCGACAGCGTAAGCGTTACCCGGAAGAGGGCATTAAATCTCTCTTCGCTGTCACTCTCGGAGCCCAGCTTGATCAGCGCATTGCCAAGGCCGAAATTCGATACCGCCAGCACATTAAGCACCGATTGGATAAGAATCCACAGCCCGTACTGCTGATCACCCAGATGCCTGAGCAGCAGCGGTGTTGAAATGAACAGAACGACAGGAGTAATACAATAAGAAAGCAGGCTGTAAATGACGTTATTGAAATCGCGATTGCGTCTCAACCCTGCCAGCCTCAATCTCAGTGCGGTCACAGAGCACTCACCCGCTTTCAGCCTTCACAAGTGGAAACGGCTTCGCCGTCCTCAATAGGACGGTATCCGTTTCAGCGAGAAATAGAAGGATAATTTATAGCGTGAAGCATACAAATTCTATATTTGAATAAAGGACGGCAGCGCCGTCCCCTGTTAGATCACCTATGCTGTATCGAAATATTAGTTCACTAAAGTAAAGGCATCGTGGTAGCGGATCTCAGCAGCGACACGCTTCATATCTTCATCCACCATCATATGAATCAGCTCATGGAAGCCGACTTCCAGCTTCCAGTCCAGCTTGGTTTGCGCCTTGGAGGAATCGCCCAGCAGCAGGTCGACCTCAGCCGGACGGACAAATTCAGGATCGATCACCACATACTGCTCATAATCGAGTCCGGCATACGAAAAGGCCACCTGAAGCAGCTCGCGGACCGTGTGCATTTCACCTGTCGAAATAACATAATCATCCGGCTCCTCCTGCTGGAGCATCAGCCACATCGCCTTGACATAATCCCCGGCAAACCCCCAATCCCGCAGGGAATCCAGATTGCCCATCCGCAGCTCGCTTTGCAGCCCATGCTTGATACGGGCAACAGCGTCGGTCACCTTGCGGGTGACAAACTCCAGTCCGCGTCTTGGCGATTCATGATTGAACAGAATCCCCGAGCAGGCGAACATGTCAAAGCTCTCCCGGTAATTGACGGTAATCCAGTGGCCGTACACCTTAGCAACACCATAAGGGCTGCGCGGATAAAAAGGGGTAGTTTCCCGCTGCGGGGTTTCTACGACCTTGCCGAACATCTCACTGCTTGAGGCCTGATAGAATCTGGCCGTCGGCTTCACAATCTTGACCGCCTCCAGCATATTGGTAACGGAAACGGCGGTGATCTGACTCGTCAGCAAAGGCTGCGGCCACGATGCGGCTACGAACGACTGGGCCCCCAGGTTGTATACCTCATCCGGGTCAGCGATTCTCACCGCTTCAATCAGTGAAGCCAAATCGGTCAAATCTCCGGAAATCCAATGAATGCGATCTTTAATAGAGTACACATTTTCATAGTTGGGCGTGCTCGTTCTTCTCCGCAGTCCGAATACCTCATAATCCTTGGAGAGAAGAAATTCCGCCAGATAGGACCCGTCTTGCCCTGTAACGCCCGTAATTAAAGCTCTCTTCATTGATGAATTCCCCCGCATCATTATTTTTTCACAGCATACGTATGTTGAAAATCAGCGTACACATCATGCAGCCCGTCTTCGAGCCCAATTCTTGCTTTCCATCCAAGGGCATTGATTCTGGACACATCCACCAGCTTCCTTGGGGTACCGTCCGCAACGGATGTGTTGAAGGTGATTTCCCCTTCGTAGCCGGTAACCTTCTTAATCAGCAGTGCAAGGTCTCTGATCGCAATGTCATCCCCTACACCGATGTTCACGATATCATTGCCCTCATAGTGCTCCATCAGATAGAGACAGGCTTCCGCCAGATCATCCGCATGCAGGAATTCACGTTTCGGATTGCCGGTGCCCCACACTTCCACCGACGGGCTGCCCTGTTCCTTGGCTTCATGGAATTTGCGCAGCAGCGCGGGCAGCACATGGGACGAATACAGATCAAAATTGTCATTCGGCCCGTATATGTTCGTCGGCATCACAGAAATGAACCGGGTGCCGTACTGCCTGTTATAAGACTGGCACATGTTGATGCCGGCAATTTTGGCCACTGCGTAGGGCGCATTGGTCGGCTCCAGCTCTCCGGTCAGCAGATATTCTTCTTTGAGCGGCTGCGGAGCCAGCTTTGGATAAATGCAGGTCGATCCCAGGAACATCAGCTTGCTCACCCCGTTACGGTAAGCCGCATCAATGACATGGGTCTGAATGAGCAGATTGTCGCGGATAAATTCCGCAGGTTGTTCGTTGTTAGCTGCAATTCCGCCCACCTTGGCCGCAGCAAGGAATACATACTCAATCTCCTGATCCTCAAAAAAACGGTCCACCTCAGCGCCATTGCGCAAATCCAGTTCTGTTCTGGAACGGAGGACAAGATTATGAAAGCCCTGCTTCTCAAGTGCGCGGACGATGGCCGAACCGACCAGACCGCGATGCCCAGCTACATATATTCTCGAATGGCGATCCATACGCTTCACCCCGTTATAAATGATTTAGAATGCATTTTTCGATCTCACCAGCTGCCAGGCCGTCATAAACATAATCTTGAGATCCAGGCCCAGCGTTCTCTGCTCAATGTAGAGCAGATCGAGCTCCACCATTTGCTTAAAATTCAGTCCGCTCCGCCCGCTCACCTGCCAAAGCCCTGTACAACCCGGTGTGACCGATAGACGAAGCCGGTCGTATTCCGAGTACTTCTCCACTTCCCGTGGAAGCGACGGCCTTGGGCCGACAAGCGACATATCACCCTTAAGCACATTTACCAGCTGGGGAAGCTCATCAATGCTTGTTCTGCGGATAAATCTGCCTACCCGGGTCACCCGCGGATCATTTCTCATTTTGAACATGGGGCCGCTCATTTCATTTTGATTCAACAGGTTCGGCAGAAGCGCTTCCGCATCGGCAATCATCGAGCGGAATTTGTAAATCCGGAACAAACGACCTGCCTTCCCGACCCTGGTTTGACCGAAAAATACGGAGCCGCGGGGGTCTTCCAGCTTGATAACCAGCGCAAGAATAAGGAAAAGGGGAGACAGCACAAGGAGTGCCGCCGCAGATGCCGCAATGTCAAAGACCCGTTTATTAAATAGATATAATGTCTCCGGCTTGCCTCCGGCACGCCGTACTGCCGGATAGTACCTTTTAGCATACAGGGCCGCTTCCTCTTCTCTTTGACTGGAAGGTATCATCTATTATTCACCTCTTGACTTTGCATACGTACTGGTATGTTCTCTATCCACAATTTCCCCGAGAGCACTTAACAGTTCATGCCTCAGATCCTGTCTTCTCAAGGCAAAATCAATCGTCGTGAGAATAAACCCGAGCTTCTCGCCCACATCGTACCGTACTCCCTGGAAGTCATAGGCATATACGCCCTGCTCCGTATTGAGCCTTTGAATGGCATCCGTTAACTGAATTTCACCGCCTGCTCCGGTCTCCTGGCTCTCCAGGAAATCAAAGATGTCCGGCGTAAGCACATACCGTCCCATAATCGCCAGATTGGAAGGCGCCTGGCCTAGAGCCGGCTTTTCCACAAAACGGTCCACCTCGTACAGCCGCCCTCTAGCCCGCAGCGGATCTACAATACCGTAACGGTTCGTTTGATCGGCAGGTACCGTCTGGACGCCAATAACTGATCTCCCAAGTCTTTCGTACTGTTCAATCAGCTGTCTGGTGCACGGAACGTCGCTTTGCACAATATCGTCTCCCAGCAGCACGGCAAACGGCTCATCTCCAATAAAATTGCGCGCACACCATACGGCATGCCCCAGCCCCTTGGCTTCCTTCTGCCGGATATAGTGAAGCGTCACCTGGGAGGAACGCCGCACCTCTTCCAGCAGCTCCAGCTTCCCTTTCTCAAACAAGGTATGCTCAAGCTCAAACGCAATATCGAAATGATCCTCTATGGCGCGTTTTCCTTTTCCGGTAACGATGATAATGTCCTCAATGCCCGCAGCAATCGCCTCTTCCACGATATATTGAATGGTCGGCTTGTCTACGATCGGAAGCATTTCCTTCGGCATTGCTTTGGTAGCGGGAAGAAACCTGGTTCCAAGCCCAGCTGCTGGAATAATAGCCTTTCTTACCTTTTTCATCCCGAACACATCCCTTGTTTCTTTATTGACGAACTGAATTCTTGCAATAAGCGGGCATTTAACCCTTCCTCACGTCACACCCTTGACGATTAACGTCTAAGGTATCAGCACCCACAGCATGACCGAGTGTCTCCAGTGATATAGGTACAGGAGGCATTACCTTTGATCCTGCGAAAAATGCAGGCAATGATATACGGAATCTCAGCGTTTGTCCGCTGTTGCTGCCGCACCAACAGTTGGCGGGGCACATATGCTAATGAAGGTTGACGTCTGCCGCTCTAAAGAGGACTGGCCTCCCTCTCTTGGTTCTCATCGAGAATAAATGTTTAATAATTTAAATAAAGTTATTCATATCGCGACCCAATAACTAAAAAAAATATTCCTTGCCTAATCTCTATCAAGTGGAAACGGCTTTGCCGTCCTTTTTAAGGACGGTACCGTTTCAGCGAGAAATGGAAGGATAAATTATCGTGTGAAACATATAAATTCCTATATTTTTAAAAAGCGCTTATCCCATTTCCTTTCATGTTCCCTTTCATTCTTCACATATTCTGACATCGAATGATTATCGCCATATATTATTCATTAGGAGTATTTGTCAAAATTATTATATTCATTTAGAATAACTTTGTAAACAATTAATGTTTTCTTTTCAGGAAAAAAAGTTTTTCAAAGTTACTCATAAACCATTTCGTTAAGGAGAGGGATTCATGATGCGCTGGAAAATAGCTTTGCCCCTGGTTGCCGTCCTTACTGCAGCTCTGGCTGTGGGACTCATTTGGAATAAGGCTCCGGAAAAAGCCTGGAGCAGCGATACGGGCGCAGGAAGTGTTCAGGCTTTTGCCATTCCGACGTTTAATGTGAAGGACTACGGGGCCGTAGGGGACGGAGTCACTAATGATACAGCGAGTATCGCCAAGGCTGTAAAGGCTGCGCAGGATTCGGGGGGCGGCACGGTTTATTTCGACAGAGGGACTTATCTAATCAACTCTATTCATGTCCCTGAAAATATATCTATTCTAGGTGCAGGCAGAAGAGATGCTACCTTGATCCGCAATGATAACAAGGATGAAGCCGCCCTGCGGCTGCTCGGCAAACAGAGTGTTCAAGGCATCGGGATTAAAGCCCGCATTGGCATTATGCCGAACGGGGACGACATCAACATTATCGACGTCAGATTCGAATGCAGCGTTCAAGGGATTCAGAATGCGGTGACAGTCAACCGGTTAACTGTATTTAACAGTCTGTTCGAAAATTCCGGCTATGGCATTCTGTCGAATATAAATCCGAGCTACGAGGTTAAGATCCTGAATACCCGGTTCGTGAATATCAAAGGTGACGGGATTGAAATCAATGCCCCAAGCCGTGACTGGGTCATCGAGAACTGTGTATTTGATACCAACACCAGCCCTTCCCGCTGGGCGGGATTTGGAGTAGGCGTTGCCTTGTCCGCAAAAGACATTGTCATCAAAAACTCCAGCTTTATTCATATCCGGGGACAAGGTGTTCATGTTGAAGATTATGCGGAGGTAACGATTGTCAATTCAATCTTTAAGAACAACGGCTCCGCCAATTATACCGGTGATCCCAAAGCGGATATCGCGGTATTGTCGAATGCAAAGGTGAAAGTGTACAACAGCAAATTTATGGCCTCTACCGTTGGATACAGCAAAGTGGCTATCTATAATACTGATTTACCTGTGGGGGGAACAATCACCGTATACAATTCCACGTTCCAGAGCAAAACCGTAAACAAACAGGTGACCACTGTTAATTCTATATTTCTCCCTTGAAAATAGAACACTCGTAAAGTACCGGGGGATGTGCGGAGGAGTTTCCCAAGCGGGTTGGCGGCTGTAAAAGGGATGGATGTTCGTTCAGTTATGTTTATGGTATAATATCCAAAAATGATTCAATACGAATTACGCCTATATCCAATCATGTTGGAACCCGCAATTGGAGGCATGCAGATGTTTGCTAAACGGTTGAAACAGCTACGAAAAACAAGAAAATTCTCAATGCAGGAGGTTGCTGAAGCGGTTGGCGTCGCCAAAAGTACGTATGCCGGGTATGAATCCGGATACCGTCAGCCTACCCTTGAAAATACTCAACTGATTGCCAAGAAGCTTCACACTACCTCAGATTATCTCATCGGCCTTACCGATAACCCCGACCCCATGGAAATCACGAACAATGCCAGAGAGATCCTTAACCAGCATCAGCTGCATTGGGACGGCGTTCCTTTGGAAGAGCAGGATTTGGAGCTTGTGCGCATGCTGCTGGAGCGGGTAGTTCAGAACAGGGCGGCCGCCGGTTCTGGCGACAATGGTCAACAATGAATCAATATCCATCATAATCACGGCGGTTCCGCTAGTTAAGGGAGCTGTCGTGATTATTTTTTATTCCTGCTCCTCTTGCAATTCTTATGTATACTTCTCTAGTCTGCTGAATACATTTCAACATATTCCTCTGCAGCCTAGTCAAAAATGAGTAAAATGAGTCAAAAGTACTTAAAATATTAGTTTTATCACCGACACATAGTGACATTCTTTTTTTTGAATTAGTAGTAAAGTAGGCTTACATGAATTACCTAATTTTAGATATTCGCGGAGGAGCTTAGTTGATGAGATTAGAATTTTCTATTCGCAGCTTACTAAACCAGTTAGGAATGAAGCACGAAGGCACAATAGACCTAAAAGAAAGCTTCCACGCGTTGTATAAACACGGACATATCTCCGAAAGTGAATTCATAAATCTTTGCCGCAATTTCGATAAGAACGGAACAGGGCAGTCCTCGGTTTCCTTATAAATTTCTTATAACTTCATGCCCTCATCAGTTCTCTTAAAAATGCGGCCAGCCCAATCCCAACATCTCTATTCTCTTGAAAAAATCTGCAGCTCCTGAATGGACCAGTAATTTCCTCCCGAGCCGGTCTGCAGAATCTTGATGTACCGCGCATTCACCTTGGCAAACTCTATCTTGGTCTTCTCCAGCTTCCCTTTTCCGGAAGCTATGCGCTTCCAATTACTGGCGTCATCCGATACATAAAGCTCATATCCCCGTGGATAATCATAAGAAGATAATGTGTAATCCATTTCCACCGCTTCTATACTATGTTCCTTCCCGAGATCTACCTGCAAATACTCTCCGGAGGCTTGATGTTTACCCGTATCCCAGCGTGTGCGCCGGTCTCCGTCAATCGCATTTCCGGGATAGGACGCCTCGGTATTAACATTGGAGGATACCTTCCACTGCGAACGGTCCAAAGGAACCAGTCCTGTTGCTGTAATCTGTGTCTTCTCCGACATGACGCTGGAACCAGGTACCCTAACCGCGTACGTATATAATGTTCCTTCCTGCAGCTTGCTGTCGGTGTATTCCGTATCCTTTATCCCCGTTGCGATAACCTTCAGGTCTGTGCCTGAGCCGTCGGCCCGGAGCACTTCATAGCTTGCTCCAGGGGCCTCCAGCCAGTTCAATTTTACGGACAAACCTTTGACTGCAGCAGCTTTAAAGCTCTGCGGTGCAGTATCCGCCACCTCGGAGGATGGCTGCAGGATATATTGCACCGCTTCGCCCGGAGCTAAGGTCTCGGTAAACTCCAGTACAGGTGTAGCACTTTTGCCGGATACATAGCTGCGTGCCGCCTCGTATGAATCACCGCTGCCGAACCGTTCACCTTCATACACGGTTTTCTTCGGCATATTTACTTTCACATGAACCGTCTGCGGTGTATCCTCAAAATTGACGAAATTGACCAGCACCTTGTTGGAGGTGGCTTTGCTTCCGGGTTGAGGCTCAAGTGTTGAGGTATCAACAGCACGTACATATAGCAGCTTGTCGGCTAGATCATCCTTATTGGTAATTTCATAACTTAACGGGGCTCCGTGGGTAGCATAAGCCAGGCTGAGCCTTCTCATAATGCTGACCCGGGAATCCTCGCCTTCTTTGGTATAGTAGATCTCTGTTTTGGCCGGATCATGCTCTTCCAGATTGAATCCGTACTTGAACAGACTGAAATTCTTGAAGAAGGCGGCATGCTGGATGAACATATCCGCGTAGCCGATATGACCGCGCATAATCCGGTCGAAGACCGCCGATGTCCGTTCGGCTGCCCCGTATTGGTAAGCATCTACATGTGTGTCTGAAGTGCCGAACTCCGTCGTCAGCATTTTTTTGCCGAGGCCGTCCGCAGTTCCGCCAAAGGTTTTCAGATTCTCGGTAAAGCTTCCTCCATGGCTGAAAATATAGGATTCCCCATAAGAGTGTCCATTCGTTAAATCCGTCACTTCCTCCAGCTCGTTGCGTTGCTCCGAATCACGTTCCCAACCGTCCGGATCGCCGCACTGTTTAAGCGTGCCTTTCTGGTTGCCGCAGGAATCTGTACTATAACTCGGCCAATAGGCCCAACCCGGTGCCACAGTTTGCAGATGGGGAGCTATAGTTTTGCCCTTCTCGTTCAGCCAGTTGGCAATCGCCAGGTTCACTGCCTTCGAACGATTGAACAGGCCGGGTTCATTGTCCACCTCATAATATTGGAAGTACGGGCTGTACTTCTGGAAATAATCAGTCAGTTTCTTCTCGGCGTCATCCGGCAGTGAGCCATCCGCCTTAAGCTTAATATCACCGGTATACAAATACAGCGCAACGGCCTGCATGTTGTAATCCTTGAGCACCTTGTAGTACTCCTCCATATTCGAACAGGAGCGGCCGACATCGCTGGCACAGCTGGTGCGCATAATATTGCCGCTGTAAGCTACTCCAAGCCACTTCATAATATAAGGCAGATGCGTAACTGCACCTTCGTCAAAATAAAATTGCTTATTGTTCACCATGGTGCCCGTCAGTGTGTAGCTGCCATGAATCGGCTCCTTGATTGGGGCATTCAGCGACTCCAGGCTAAGGTCATCCCAGGTCCACCAGTTGTACTTATCCTCCAAATCGGAGGAATAGATCCCGCGGGCCGCCTGCAGCTTTAGTTCGTTGGTTCCAGCCACCAGCTGCTCTTTCGGGATATATAGCTCATACGTTTTGCGGAACGTATATTTGCTGTCTGTACCGGCAACACCTGCAATCTGGATAATCCCCGACAGCTGCCGGTTGGAGAATACGCTCATTTGCGGAATGGATTTATAGGCATCTATGATGCTTACGCGAAATAAGACCCCGTTGACCGGGATCTTATCCAGCTTATACATAATCCTCAGCTCAGGATTAGTGTCGCCTCTAAGACCGGAGGGCACACTTTGGAGCTCCGCAGTCTTGGCCGAAACGGAGGCAACCTTAAATGCCTCCTTAGCGGCCGAAGAGCCGGCAGCCGCAAATTCACCAGCTGTTCCGTCGTGCTTGCCCAGTTGCCACAGCACAGTTCCGTCCGGCAATGCGGGTCCTGCATCTTTCGCTGCGGACAATTTAGACATGTCAACCTCCACCTCGGCCCTCTTCGTCCCGTCATCTCCGAAGATAGAAACAGACAATAGAAACAAGAGGGTTAAAGCTGCGAATTTTAACAGTAGATGTAAAGGTTTATTCTTGTTCTTCTTAGTTCTAGTCCTCATTCCTTGTCCTCGCTTTCTTCCGGGGTGCCTGCCTCACAATGACTTATTGCTTTCATTTCATTATTTGGAAGTCAACGCGCCTTTGGGAATAACCGCCTGCTTCTGGCTTGGGCTCTTCCACATAAGGCGAATACTGGCATCTCCACTGTTCTCGTAATATTCAACCTTGATGTCGTACGAGCTTCCCGCTTCCAGGACTATGCTTCCCTCACGGCTGACACCGCTTTGCTTCTTCCAGCTGTCGATGATCAGTTTGCCGTCGATCCATACACGTACCCCGTCATCCGAGGAGGCTATGAAATTATATTTCTCATTGTAAACCGGCTTGATTTTGCCGCTCCAGCGCACCGAGAAAGCATCCTTGCCAATTCCTGAAGACGGTGAATCTCCATGCCAGTTGAAGTCGATCTTATTGTCGTTGCGGACCAGGACGGCTTTGCCCGACAGATCCATATTATTGAAATATTCTCCCGTCAATCCGGTTCGGGATACCGGGGCCGGGTTATTGTTTTTACCGACCAGCATTAATTTATAATCATCCCGCGACACGGTATAATCATCGCTCATAAAACTCTTAATCTTCTCGAGGTTATTTTTCTCGGTCAGCATTTTTCCCCATGTCATGGTATATACCCATTTACTCTGCGTTCGGGACAATATGAGCGGGTCTGGCAGTTCTCCGCTTTCACCGATCCCGATCGGCTTGCCGTCGGCCAGCTTCAGCAGCTTCTCATAATAAGACTGTCTGTAGTCATTGTTATAAATATCCGCCGCCAGAACGTCAACCTTCCCGGCACCGGGATAATATGGCTCATAGCCATCCGACCACTCATTAGGCGCATTCGGATTCCATACCCACAGGAGATTATCCAGCTTGTGCACATTCGCCAGACGGTTATACATAATGTCCCAAAGTTCGGTGAAGTTGTCCTTCTGCCCCCACCAGAACCAGTTGCCGTTCATCTCATGATAAGGGCGCCATAACACAGGCACTCCCGCATCGCGCAGGTCTCCCAAATATTCGGCTACCTCATCAAGCTCAGCGATCAGGTTCTTATACTGCAGGGTGCCCGGCGTAACATAAGCATCAAAATCCTCTTGGCTCAGGCTCATATGCACATTAGCCCAATCCGGGGAGGTACCCGGCAAATTCTGATGGAAGGTCATCGCCACAATTCCGCCGCCCTGGTGCCATTTGATCGCACTCTTCACGACATTCTGGCGCTGCTTCACGATGGTGCCCTCCGGTTGGTTGTTAATCGCTCCCAGCTCATAACCATGCAATACGGCATATTGTCCGCTTGCATGCTTCAGCTTATTGTTGAATTCATCCGGGGTCTCCAAATAGTCATGCTGCCCGGATATCATTCCCTTGCCTCCAAGATCAACCAGATAGCTGAGCAGATCGGCAGCCTCCTCCGAAGCTGAGGGATTGATGGGAGTGATGGCAGCAGCAGGTGTAACTATCGTCCGGGGAACCGGAAGACTCCTCGCTTCTGACCAGGGCAGCAGGGAAAATATTAATATAAGAGGTAAAATCGTATTAAACAGGCGGTACTTGCGGTAAGTGTTCAAATCGTAATCTCCTTTCTCCAGCGAAATGCCGCCACGGCACACAGGATGAGTTCCCTATGCAGGTTCATACATCCCGAGGCCAAATGGGGGCTATAGCTTAGTAGCCCTGCTGATAAGCAGGGCCACTAAGAGTGGACTTTAGGAATTATAATTGTAACGTCTTAACCAGCACCCGCCGGTGAATACAGTAGCTAACCAGTCGCTCTGCTTAGGAAGCGGAAGGAAGAAACAGGGCGCTCGCAGGAACAGTACCCTTCACTTGGCTTGGGCTTTCCCACATTAGACGCGCTCTGGCATCCCCTTGATTCTCGTAATACTCCACTTTAATATCATATAGCTGCCCGGCATTCAGGCTGATGCTTCCCATGCGTTCGGTTCCACTCTGTTTCATCCAGCTGTCAATCACAAGACTGTCATTGACCCAAACGCGGATGCCGTCATCTGAAGTAGTATAGATTGTGTACGTTTCACTGTAGAGCGGCTTAATCTTGCCGCTCCAGCGTACGGAGAAGAAATCGATGCCGATTGCAGCATCCGGGGTGCCTAGACGCCAATTGAAATCAAGAATGGCGTCGTTACGTACAAGTGCCGGAGTGCCTGACAGCAGCATATTATTGAAATATTCTGCCTTTAGCCCATTCTCAGCAGGTGCTGCTGTCGGTGTTGGTGCCGGCGCTGCTGGCGTCGGTGCTGCTGTTGGCACCGGTGTTGCTGTTGCTGTTGCTGTTGCCGCCGGTGTTGGCGCAGATATCGGTGTTGCCGTTGGCACCGGTGCTGGTGTTGCTGTCAGCGCAGGTGTCGGCGTTGCTGTTGCGGCTGGTGCTGCTGTCGCCGCTAAAACCGGTTTTGCAACCAGGCTGAGTGTACTGTCCAATTCTGTCTGGCTGGCAGCAGCTGCCCCGGCATTCACAAACAATGCGCTGGCCGGAACCGTCCCTTTGACTTGGCTTTGACTTTGCCACATTAAGCGGATATTCGCATCGCCGGCATTCTCGTAATACTCGACCTTGATGTCGTACAACTGACCGCCTGTTAAAGCGATGCTTCCGGTACGCTCGACTCCGCTCTGTTTCATCCAGCTGTCAATGACAGCTTTACCGTTAATATAAACGCGGATACCGTCATCCGAAGTGGTAAAAAACTGATAAGTCTCACTATACGTTGGCTTGATTTGACCGGTCCAGCGGACGGAGAAGGAATCTATACCGATTGAAGGATCCGGCGAACCCTGGCGCCAGTTAAAGTTAAGCAATGCATCATTGCGCACCAAGGCGGGCGTACCGGAAAGCGTCATGTTTTTGAAGTACTCTCCCTTAAGTCCGCTCACCACAGGCGCTTCCACTGAATCATTAGAGTCAGGCGTTGGCATTGCCGTCGGCTTCGACGTTGCTGTTGGCGTTGGTATCGGTGTTGCCGTTGGCGTTGCTATCGGTGTTGCCGTTGGTGTCGGCGTCGGTGTCGGTGTCGGTGTTGCCGTTGGCGCAACGGCTGGTGCACTCCAACTCTTATATTTATTCCGGGTCAGTGTATAGCTATCATTCATGAAACTCTTAATCGTAGTTGTGCTATTTTTCTCATAGAGCATTTTTCCCCAGTTCATCATGAAAACGAAATTTTTCTGGGAGAGCTTCAGTTTGGCCGTGCTGGGCATCTCACCGTTTTCACCAATGCCTATCGGTTTACCGGCAGCCAGACTAAGCAAACTGTCATAGTACTTATTCATATAGTCGTTATCATATATATCTGCTGCAAGAACATCCACTTTGCTTGCGCCCGGATAGGTCAGCGCATAAGGATCAGACCAGGCATTCGGTGCATTGGGGTTCCATACCCACAACAGATTGTTTAATTGATGAACGTTCACGAAACGGTCATACATAATATTCCACAGTTCAGCAAAATTACTTTTCTTCCCCCACCAGAACCAGTTGCCGTTCATTTCATGATAAGGTCTCCAAAGTACGGGAACGCCCGCATCCCGCAAGCTTTTGAGCGACACCGCCACTTTATCCAGATCCGTGATCAGGCTGGCGTATTCTGCCGTGCCCGGCGTTACATACCTGTTAAATTCCGCTTGGGTGAGCGGCTTCTGCACATTGGACCAGAGGTAAGCCGTCCCCGGCAGATTCTGATGAAAGGTCATTGCGACAATGCCGCCGTTCTTGTACCAGTTGATCGCGCTGTTCACCACATTCTTGCGCTGCGATGCAGCCGTACTCTCCGACTGGCCGCTAATTACGCCAAGCTCATATCCGTGAAGAGCAGCATATTCTCCGCTTGTTCCCTTCAACTTGTTGCTGAATTCATCCGGGCTCTCCAAATAATCGTGCTGTCCAGAGATAATCCCTTTTCCGGTAATGGAATAGAGGTTACTAAGCAGCTTGACAGCTTCGGCTGAAGCGTCCGGATTAACCGGCACTGCTGTGCTTGATGAGGCTTCTGCGGTTGAAGGCGACAGCCCAAATCCTAAAGGCATAGCGGTTAACAATACGGCAAGAGACAGCAAGGTGGACAGCAGACGAGACTTACGGTAAGTTTTCAAAATGATCTTCCTTTCGGTAGCCAGGCTGCCACTCTTGCGAAGGCCCTATGGCTTTGCGTCCCTATCTTTCGATTAGGTTTGCCTTTGTCGTTTTGGAAGGATTTATCCCTCTTACCGTAAGTATCGTCCCTATGAAGTTTTTATTTAGAGCATTAATAAAAATAAATTAATAAATGGTTCTAAATGCCTGTTTTGGATCTGCAACAATTGGGTAAATAGACTGTTTAGGCCTAAGAGATAAACTGTTGCAAAGCTATATCTTCCCAATCCAAGGTGATGCGGATGTTATCCTCTTCTACCAGTTCCGAGCCGGTCTGTACCTCGATAAACTCTACATCCGTCAGCGCAAGAATCGCATGTTTGGTGCCTTCCGGTATACGCACCACATCTCCCGCCTTCACATTATGCATCTTCTCATTAATTACAATGCTTGCTTCACCGCTGACAAATGTCCAGATTTCACTGCGTTTATGGTGCAGCTGGTAACTGATATTTTTACCCTCTTCGATAAAAATCCGTTTGGTCAGCACTTCATTTCCCTCATCGTATTTCACATAATCTATGACCTTATAATGGCCCCAGCGGCGTTCTTCGTACATCGGTCTTTGTTCAAAAGACTTCAGCACTTCCTTGATTCTCGGACTCTCCGCTTTATGGGTAACCAAAATCCCGTCCGGGCTGGCAGCGATAATCAGATCCTTCGCGCCGATCACCGTAATCGGAATATCCAGCTCATTAATCAGGCAAGTGCCTTCGGAATCGGCCGTCACGAACCCTTTGCCCACATGGTTGCTGTTCATTTCTTCGGTCAGCGTGTTCCAGGTGCCCAAATCCTTCCAGAATCCGTCATAAGGCTGAACTACGATTTTCTCCTCTTTTTCCACCACTTCATAGTCAAAGCTGATGGAAGCAAGCAGTTTGTACTGCTTCTGCAGTTCCTCATAGTTCAGCGGCAATCCCTTGCGCTGCAGAATATCAAGCAGGTAACCCAGGCGGAACGCGAACACGCCGCAGTTCCAGAGGGCATTCCGGCTGATCAGTTCCTCGGCCTGCTCACGGTCAGGTTTCTCCTGGAAGTGACTTACCTGCAGATAGCCGCTTGCTCCCGCCTCTGCGCTGGTAGGAATGATATATCCGTATTTTTCTGAAGCATGCTCGGGTACTACACCCATCAGCGCCAGGTTCGCTCCGCTCTCCTGCATCGTTTGCTCAAGCTGCACTACTGTATCGAAGAAGGCGGCTTCCACATAAGGATCGACCGGCAGGATGGCCACGGTCTCGCTTGGCGAAACGCCTTCCATGGAATACAGGTAGGCTGCTGTCAGGGCAATCGCAGGAAACGTATCGCGGCGTTCCGGCTCAACGATGATAGGCACCTCGCTGCCAAGCTGGCTCTGAATCATTTCCACCTGGCTGCGGCCGGTAGCCAGATAAGCCGAACCCGACATATTAGCTTCCTCCAGCTGCCGCCATACCCGTTGCACCATGGATTCCGGTTCACCCGTCGGGCTCTCAAGTACCTTCAGAAATTGCTTCGAACGTGAATCGTTGGACAATGGCCAGAGACGTTTACCTGAACCGCCTGATAGAAGTACCAGTTTCATATGGAACCCTCCTCATTATGTGTTGACGCGAAAATACCGGATTGTTATTGTGAGCTACGAGCTAAACAGCAACCTCGAGATGCTAGAATGTTTATAGCGCGCTGTTGCTGCGCGATAGCCTTCAGATACAACTGTTACGGGAGTCACTGCAAGGAATGTTTGGACTTTCGGCCGCTGTTGTCTGCAGATTTCTTGATTTATACCGCTGTCCGCGGTGGAAATCCGCAGACAAAGGCGGACGCATTCGCTCCTACAGTTCCAAAATTCCTCTCCGTTCCATTCCATAACAGCTTACTTAGATGGATTCCAGCTGGGCTATGCGCCCTAGCAAGACATTCACGCCCGCGGCTTGCACCCACAGGCGAAGCACCCTGCTAAAGATCCGGCATTGCCGCTAGTTTGACGGCAGTAAAAGGCAAGGTGTTAGCTTAGATCGCACCAGCCACGCTGGCCGAATACCCGCTCAGTCCGCCCATTTGCGGGCGTCCGACGGAATGGTATTCCAAGCCGGTGCCTTCGATCTGCTCCTTGGAGTAGACGTTGCGGCCGTCGATCAGAACCTGGCGGCGCATACTGCCCGCCAAGCGATGCAGGTCGATATCCTTGAACTGGCTCCAGTCGGTCAGCAAGCATACGGCATCACTGCCTTCTGCCGCCTCTTCCGGCAGGCCGCACCAGCGGAGCTGCGGATGATCGTATTGCATTTTGAAGTTATCGGCGGCAATCGGATCATAGAGCTTCACTGTAGCTCCCTCCGCTACCAGCGCTTCGACGATTTCACGGGCAGGTGCCTCGCGTACATCATCGGTATTCGGCTTGAAGGCCAACCCCCAAATTCCGATAACCGCGCCGCGCAGGCTGCCGAGCGACTCATGAAGTTTGGAAATAATCATAAACCGCTGCCCTTTATTCACCTCAACCACCGATTTCAGCAGCTTAAACTCATAGTCCACGTTACCTGCGATCTGGATCAGCGCATTGGTATCTTTCGGGAAACAGGAGCCTCCATAACCGATTCCGGCCTGCAGGAAGCTTGAGCCGATTCTCCGGTCCATCCCCATGCCTTCCGCCACTTCGGTTACATCAGCTCCCACTTTTTCACAGATGTTGGCAATTTCGTTGATAAAGGAGATTTTGGTTGCCAGGAAAGCATTCGATGCATATTTAATCATTTCCGCACTGCGGATATCCGTTACGAAGATATTTTCAGTGAAGCCTTGATGTAGCTGGCGCATCGTTGGCTCCAAAAGCGGATTATCCAGACCAATCACAATCCGGTCAGGATGAAGCGTATCGCGGATCGCCGAGCCTTCACGCAGGAATTCGGGAGCGGAGACGATATCGAAGGGATGATTCGTGTGGGAAGCAATAAGATTGCGGATTTTCTCATTTGTGCCAACCGGTACGGTCGACTTGGTCATGATGATTTTATAGCCTTCCATCGCTTGCGCAATTTCTGTGGCTGCTCCCTCGATATACGTTAAATCTGCTTCGCCGCCCGGCAGGGAAGGTGTTCCTACAGCGAGGATGACGATATCAGAAAGGCGCACCGATTCCTGCAGATCTGCCGAAAAGGATAATCTGCCCTCACGGAGATTCATTTCGATCAGCGCCTCAATACCCGGCTCATAGATGGGGGATTCCATCCGGTTCAATTTTTTGATTTTCTCCTCATCCTTATCGACGCAGATGACATGATTCCCGTTAAGTGTAAAACATACGCCAGATACAAGACCGACATAGCCGGTACCGATTACTGCCAGCTTCATATAATCATCCTCCTTTAAGAAAATTAACGTAGGCCTGTTCCACATACTGCTTGAACTGAACCATAAACGTCTGTTCATCGAATTTATGCGCATGCCCCATAATCTTGCTGATGTCCCACGCATAGGACTCCACTTCGTGGATAGCCTTCAGCAGATCATCCACTTCCTGATTCTGAAAGAATACGCCATTGACATAAGGAACTATGGTATCCAGCGCCCCTCCGGCCTGATAAGCAATGACCGGTCTTCCTGCGGCATTCGCCTCCAGGGGCGTAATTCCGAAATCTTCTTCTCCCGGAAAAATAAACGCCCGGCATTTCGACATCAGGCCCGTAACCTCTTCATCCTCCAGCCGGCCCAGAAAAGTAACATTATCTTTGGCCATTCCTTCAAGACGCTTACGGTCCGGCCCGTCGCCGACGATATAGAGCTTAAGGCCATTCCGGCTAAAAGCCTCCACTGCCAGGTCGATCCGTTTGTAGGATACAAGCCGGGAGACGATCAGGTAATAGTCGCCGATAGAGCTGGAACTGGTGAAGCGGGCTGTATTGATCGGCGGGAAGATCACATCGGCATCCCTATGGTAATAGTTCTGGATCCGCGTCTTCACTACGGAAGAGTTGGCCACGAACTGGTTTACATTTTTGGATGTCCGCTGATCCCAGGTCTTGAGCCGCTGCATATAGACCTTGAGCAGTCTTTTGAACAGTCCGGAATTCGATTGCCGCTCCATGTACGTGTCATAATCCCAGGCAAAGCGCATTGGCGTATGACAGTAGCATAGATGAAACGTGGATTCGGGAACCTTTATGCTTTTCATAAAAGCACTGCTGGAGCTCAGGACGATATCGTACCCGCTAAAGTCCAAATCACGAATGGCCATCGGATAAAGCGGCAGTACCCCTTTAAAATTGGCCTTCACTCCCGGGATCTTCTGCAGCCAGGAGGCCCGGATATCCGCATCTTTGAGGTTGTCGGTCAGGCGGCTTCCGTTAAAAACCGTCGTGAAGATCGGAGCCTCCGGATACATGTGGTGGAAGACCTCCACAACTCTTTCCGCTCCGCCCATTTGGATTAAGTAATCGTGCGCTATCGCAATTTTCATGTAAATCATCCTCAAAGTTTTATGGAGCAGCATCATCAAGTAGTGAATGCATGGAAGGAACGGTGCCCTTAAGCTTTAGCATTGTCCGGAAAAACAGCTCAGGTTGCGGCGAGCAATCCTTTGTAATAAGCGACGATGTCCTTGACCGTATTCTCGATGACAAAATGCTCTTTTACCCGCTTCATTCCACTTTCCGCCATCCTTCTTCGCTCTTCGGGATGGTTCAGCATCCAGGTGATGGAATCTGCAAGTACGACTGGGTCTCCAGGCTGGATCAGCAGTCCCGTTACACCGGGAACCACAATCTCTACCGGGCCGCCTTCATTGGAGGCGATTACCGGCAGTCCAGCCGCCATGCCTTCGACAATAACCTGGCCGAATGGCTCAGGGGTAATCGAAGTGTGAATCAGCAAATCAGCAGTTTTCATAAGGCCTTGTATGTCATCCACATGACCCAGCAGTTTGACGTTGGTAAGCCCATCCTGCTGCATCTTTTGAATTAATTCCTGTTTATATTCCTCTTCCCCGAACAAGGCATCACCGGCCAGCCAGAACTGGACACGGCTGTCATCCTTGAACGCTTTGGCAGCCTCCAGCACGATATGCTGGCCTTTCCAGTGCGCCAGCCGGCCCACCAGCAGGACGTTGAAATCCTTCTGGTCCCGTCTGCCGATGCTCTCGCCGATTGCTTTGGCAAAAGCGGAGTAGACCACCAGTGTCTTCTTCGAGCGCGGCAGCTCCAGCGCATTCAGTGTGGAATGGGAATTGGCAATCACGCCATTGGGAAGCAGGCGTGACAGCAGCCGGATCGCCTTGGCGACAACCGGCTTCAGGTACGGTGCACCGATATGGTCCCGGATATGCCAGATCAGCGGCACTCCCGCTTTCTTCGCGGCAACTGCACCGTAGAAGGCAGATTTCAGGGAGTTGGTGTGCACACAATCCACCTTTTCCTGTTTGAGCAGCGGCGCCAGCTTGCGGCCGTAAGCCAGCAGCTTGAACGCCGCAGCCGGAGCGCCGAGATTGACGGCATTTCTGCCGCGGCTGCGGATGCTCTCATCAAGCGGGATGATGCGGACGTCGATGCCTTTTTCGCGCAGACGTTCAGCCAGCGCCCCTTCTTCGGCCAGGATGACCAGCGGCTGAATCTCTTTGCCGATGTTGGTGAGAATGTTGAACAGCGCAACCTCTCCTCCGCTCCACTTGGCGGTGTGATCAATATAAGCGACTTTTAGCATCCTGCAGCCACACCCTTTCCCAATGTTTGAAGGAATACCGATTCCACTTGATCGCCCACATGCTGCCAGGTGTATTTCTCCAGCACATGGTTTCTGCATTCGTCACGGCCGGGAAGCAGCTTGCGGTTGCTGAGCATATGAATCATGCCTTCCGCCATATCATCACTGGTCGAACCCTTGAACAGCAGCTCCGGACGGAAGCCCTGCAGAATCTCTTTGTTGCCTCCGACCGGAGTAGCCATAACCGGAAGACCGGAAGCCAGTGCTTCAACAGTGATAAGTCCAAAGCCCTCGAGTGCCTGTGAAGGAACCACGAACATGTCAGCAGCCTGGTAGTAGGAGGCCAGTTCATGATCGGGAATGTAGCCAAGCAGCCTGACTTTGTTACTGAGACCATAATCGGAGATTTTTTCTTCCAGCTCTCCGCGCAGCGGACCTTTGCCTCCGATCAGCAGAATCGCGTTCGGGAACCGCTCGGATACCTGCTTCCAGGCTTCCAAAAGCTGCAGCAGCCCCATCCGGTTCATCAGCCGCCGGACCGTCAGTACCGTCGTTGCTCCCTCCGGCAAATTCAACGTCCGGCGGACAGCCAGCCGGTTGCTGGCAGGGATGAACCGCTCCACATTGGCTGCACCCGGGATCACGATGATTTTGTGCAGCGGCACACCATGCAGACTGTGCAGCATATCGCGGAAATACTCGCTAAGTACAATGAACTGGTCGGCCAGTTTGTAGGCCTTGCGTTCAATAGATTTGGCAATCGTTGTTTTGACCCTGTGTTTAATGCCCTGGCCTTCGATCTTCATCTCTTCATTCCATGGGCCATGAAAAGTCATGACCACCGGAATCCCCCGCTTCTTCGCTTCCATCGCCGGCCCAACGCCGTAGGGTGCGAAGTGGGTATATAGAATATCAATGCGCCCGCTCCCGCTGCCCATCAAATCTGCAGCTTTACGCTGAAAAGCATCCTTACGCTTCCAGATCGTTTCCTTGGGATCTCCGGCGTTATGAATAATCAGTTCCTTCGAGGTGGACGGCGTCTCCTGACTGCAGATCAGCGCATGCACCTGGTTGCGTGAGGAGAGCTGCTCGCAAACGGATTTAAAATAAGTGTTAAGCCCGCCGGGCTGTAACGAAGGCCAACTGAGGCCTGTCGTCATAATGTTTAATCCGTCACTGTACGGCATAGCTTCTCTCCCCTTTCTTTTCTTTCTCGGCCTGCCCCTGTGCGTTGTGCTGGGCCAGCTTGCCGGAGCTGTTCAATTCGTAATGCTTGAAGCCGACCATGAATTCATACATCACCCAAAATACGGATACCGCGAACCCTGCAATGCCTTTCTTGAACAAACCATGCAGAAAATATTTCTGCAGGAACCGTGCCGGCGGCCGCAACAGCAGATTTCTCAGCTTAAACGGCTTGCCGCTCGCATAAGCGCTCTGCGCTTCCAGGTCGGTGTATTTATTAAACCGGGTTACATGGTCATTGATGCTGCGGAAGCCCTGATGCCAGAGCGTTCCGTTCAAGCGAACCGTCCGTTCCTCCAACACCTCGGGCATTTCATGCACCAGGGAGTTGCGGATACCGTACTCCTTGCGGTTGTACAGCCGTACCAGATATTCGCCCTTATCCAGCCATCTGCCCAGAAAATCACCGATCCGGTATAGCGAGTAAGCTACACCCCGGTCCGTCAGCGCCGGCTTGCGCTCAAGAATATCCTTGGCCAGCTCATCGCTGACCACTTCATCGGTATCAATCAGGAAGACCCAATCATGGACGGCGCGTTCCACTCCGAATTCTCTTTGCTTCGCGTATCCGGGCCATGGGTTGACGTATACCCGGCAATCCAGGCTTTCGGCCAATTGCACCGTCCCGTCTTTGCTTCCTCCGTCGATTACAACCACCTCGTCGGCGAAAAGTCGGCAGGATTGAATTGCTTTGGATATTCGAATTTCGTCATCCTGAGCAATGATGACAGCAGATATCGGGTAACTCCCCGGGCCGCCAAGCACGCTTGTCACTGAATCCATGAAGGTTTCCTCCTTTGCTTTGATGGTCCGGTGGTTGTCGTCATTACGAGAAATGTTTGGGCTTTCGATCGCTGTTGTTTTCTAATTTCTTTGATTGGACCGCTGTTTAGCGGTTGAAATTAGAAAACAGCTAATGCTTCCGAAGCGAGCTTTTCTACGAAAAGCTTTTAGGCGAACGCTAACGCTTCTACAGCTCCAAACTTTCTCTCCACTCCTCTCACACCGTCCCTTGTTTATTTAGCAGCTAAGCAGCTCGCATCGTACCTCTGCTCTCTAACTGCTCGTATCCGCGGGTTTTTTATGAATATAGGAATTCATCGTCGTCTTCATCCACTTAATGTCGTCCCCGTTGATCAGCAGCCGCGGCAGCTTGACCTTCAGGTTGTATTTAATATTGAGAATAATGAACAAGAACCGCAGTACAGCCGATGACAACATCGCCACCCCTGCTCCGAACAATCCGAACTTCGGCACCAGCAGGAAGAGCATCGGGATCACCAGGATCAAGCCCACTCCCTGAAGAATGGATACGAATTTCGGTTTGCCAAGCGCCATAAAGACCTGAGCCAGAATCAGTGTGCCTCCGCTGATCGTAACTTCCAGCAGCAGCAGGCGGAATACGGTCAGCGCCGTATTGAAATCCTTCCCGTACAGCAACGGAATAACGAAGGGGGCCACCAGCATCAGGAACACCGCGCCGAGCAGGGTGCAGGTCGTACTGATCCGGAATGCTTTGAAGGTAAGGGCGATCGCTTCCTCCTTCGAGAGCTCAGAGGCCTTTGGAAAAAGCACCACGGTAATCGAGTTCGAGAAGAAGTTGACCATCCGCGACAAGCTCACTGCTACTGCATACAGTCCCAAATCGGCTGGCCGCAGCAGACCGGCAATAATGATCTGGTCGATATAGCCGGAGAATTGGCCGAGCAGGTCATTTCCGTAAGAGCCGAGGCCATACGTGAATAATCTTTTGAAATTCAGGTATGCGTCCTTCAGCTTCACCCTGTAGGTGCGGAGCAGCAAGATTGTCATTCCGATAAACAGCGGTACGGATGGAACCAAGTAAGCCAGTGCCGTAGTAAATGGATTCATATGATCCGTGAGGATCAGAACGCCAATGGCTGCCAGCGTCAGCAGAGGAACCAGATAACGCATCCAGTTAAAGGTCTTGTAATCCCCTCTGAACTGAAATGCCGCGTTGTTAATCTGCGAGATCACAATCAGCGGACACAGGATCATCGACCATTGCGCAAAAACCACCACCTCCGGACTGAAGGATTCCAGCCAGTAGGGTAGGACAAAGATTCCCACTGTCATGGCCACCATGCCAAACCCAAGGCCGATCATCAGCGCCACCCGGTAGAGCACCCCGGCCTCATCCGGATTCTTCTTGGCATTGTAGATCAGCGCCGAGGGAATACCGAAGCTCATACTGAACGCCAGAAACTGGGACCAGTTCACCATAGCTGTCTGTTCCCCGCGGCCTGTCGGCCCGAGATAGCGGGCAGTCAGCACACCCGTCAGCATGTTAACCAGCAGAATCAACACGCTGACGAACATGGTTTTTACGGCTGCCGAGCTGTTGTCCTTGCTCTTTGTGAATTTCTTGAGCGAGGACCAGACTGTGCTAGTGGGAAGTGATTTCGCGTTCAACTGCTGCATGTGGTGTTCCCTTCTTTCTGCTCTCAATAATCTCTTTGGCGCTTAGCCCAAGGCCGATCAGCATCCATATCAGATATCCCTTGAGTCCGGGGAATCCGTTGTCAGACACCAGGCTGACTACCGCCCCCATCCATGCTGCCAGCGATAGCCGGGCATAGGGCTGAAGACTGTCCTTGCTGGTGACTCTGACCACAATCTGTTTAATGACGGCCCCAAGTGCGCCGAAGAAGAATAAGGCGCCCAGTACTCCAAAGGTAAGCAGCAGTGCGATAACGCCGTTGTCCATGTTGCCGTACTCTCCAAGCTCCCCGCCGTTGCCAATCTTTGTTCCTTGGCCTACACTGCCGATTCCCTGGCCAACCGGATTAGCGGCTACCATCGGCAGCATGTTCTGCCATAAGCTGAGCCGTTCATTATAGGAGTGGTCTTCCTGTACGGAGGTAAGTGTCTCCATGCGGGCCACCAGCCCCTCTGCTCCCGGCAGCTTGGGAACGATCCAGATCAGCGCTACGGCGACAAATCCCAGCTGAAGCAGGGTTTTCCACTTCCCTTTGGAGGGAGAAGAGGCGATGTACACCAGCAGCATAACCAGCAGGACCAGCCAGGCGGAACGCACCAGCGTGGTCAGCAGACAGACCACAACGAGCAGGACACCGATCCAGCGCAGCGTGCCTTGCCATCTTTTCTCCAGAATCATCGGGACGAGGGCGAATACCAGGAAGGTCGCCGCCGGTCCGGGAGAATTCAGAGTGGAAAAGACGCGGATTTCCAAGGGATACGGTGTTCCGATGGACATCATATCCGCATTCCTCATCCAGAAAGCGTCCCAGGGAGGAACCGTCAGATATTGGATGATGCCGTAGATCGCCACCAGGACTGCAATATTGGCAAAAGCGTACAGCAGCCGGTCAATATCCTTAGGCTTGAAACGCGTTACCGCGAAGAACGGAATCAGCAGCAGCGGTACGATGTAGTTAGCCAAATCGTATACCGAGCCTATGCCGTTCTTCGCCAGACCGATCAATGCGCCGTAGGCCAACGCTACCGAGAACAGCAGAATAATCCGCGTAGAGGATTTCCGGATTCTGTGGATTTCCTTCAGCACCGGAATCGCAAGTGTTGCTCCCGTCAGCAGAGGCGCCAGGCTGAGCAGGGATACCGAGTGGTAGACCCCTTCGTACCAGTCGGCGATACGCCGCAGCTCCGGGGCCACCGCCCAGATCAGCAGAGTATAGGCGATCAGGTGTTTCGGCTTCAGCAGCGCCAGCAGGAATGCGGGGAATAGAATCCCTGCCAGAATGACCCCCTGCAGACTGCTGGAAGAGCTGAGCTTCGCACTGGCGAAGCCGATCAGCAGCGGAAGCCCCAGGCACATAGCGCAGATCAGCGTCATCATGACGCCTGACTTCACCGAAGTGAGGGATGGCAATGTCAGGTTGCTTTCATTCTGGCTCATCATCTTCATTTCCCCACCTCCGCCCTATGGCCATCCAAATTTCGTATGTTTACTCAAATCTCCCGCCCTTGATCTTATCCCGCTTGCGCAGCTCTTTAAGCAGCAGGACCAGGAACTGGGCATCATCTACAAGATATCTTTTCCACAGGCGTCCCGGTTCCTGGCTCAGCCGCCAGAACCATTCAAGCCCTGTTTTCTGCATAAAGTCCGGCGCCCGTTTGACGGAGCCCGAGAGGAAATCAAACGTCGCTCCCACGCCGATGGAAATCGGCGCCCGGTAGGAGGTGTAATGCCGGTAGATCCATTTCTCCTGCTTCGGTGCGCCCACACCGACGAATACAATATCCGGCTGGGTTTCGGTCAGCATTTGGATAATACGCTGATTCTCTTCCTCGTTGTGCTCAAAACCGTAGGAGGGAGAATAACAGCCGACAATGTTCATGCCGGGATAAGCCGCCTTTAAATTCTTTGTCGCCCGCTCTGGCACACCTTCCGCCGAGCCCAGAAAGAACAGCCGGTACTTTCTTTGCTCGAAGGCGTCACCCAGGCGGCTGAAGAGATCTGATCCGGAGACCTTCTGCTTCAGCGGCTTGCCCAGCATCTTCGAAGCCCAGATCAGCGGCATTCCATCCGCCACTACGGCACCCGCTTCGGAATATACCGCCCTAAACTCTTTGTCCTTGCGAAGCTTGATCACATGATCGACATTGCAGGTCAGGATGTAGGATTGATTCCTTTCCTTAATGGTCTTGTCAATGTATTCAAGCAGATCCATGAAATCATAGTTATCGAAATTGACATCGAACATATTCACTTGGTTCATCGTATCACTTCTTTTTGTGGGGAATCGGTTGGCTGTGAAGATCGATACAGGCAGTTCAGGTACCAACAGAACGGAATAATGGATTGGACCGTCGACAGCGTGTTGTCGGAAAAAGAATAAATTAGGAACGCTGCAATAAAGAGCAGATAGTAAGGTTTGACCGGCGGTGCCAAAGCTCTGTAAACCAGAAGAAACACAGCCAATAAGGAAAGCAACAGCAGGATGGCGCCGACATATCCTCCATCGAAATAAAACCGGATGTACTCGTTGTGCGGAACCACAAAGCCTTTGTACAGCGACCCGTCATTGGCTACAGTCACTGCGCCGAGTCCTCTGCCCGCAAGGGGCGAATCCTCCGCTTTGTGCAGGAAATATTCCCAGGCCTCCGCCCGTCCCGACAAATCAACACCCGTTTCGGTCGTCCGTTCGAAGGAGCGCTTCTTGATGTTGTCCAGCTGCAGATAGACAGCCGAGACAATCAGGAGAAACGAGCACAGCAGCGGAATCAGATATTGCGTTCTCCCCTTTAAGTACTGACGGGAAATGTCGTAAAAATAGTAGAGAACCATCAAAACCAGGGCTAATATCGGTCCCCGCGTTCCTGTTCCGATCAGGATTAGAAAGTTCAGCGCCAGCACGGTGTAGAAAAACTTGATATGCTGCGGGCTCCGTTTCACCTCAATAAATGCGATGCCCACTCCCATAAAAGCCAGCATAGCCAGATGCGCTGGAATGTTCGCCCCCTGTATCCGTATAGCGCCCGTGAACTCGATATCGAGAAATGAATGGATATGAGCCGCCTGCAGCACCACTCCAGCCAGCACGCTGACCAGCGGCAGCAAAGTGATGATGCGGATTTGCTTCTCAGCCACTTCTTTCTTCCAGTTGATCAGGAGAAACACGAAGGGAAGCGACAGACCGATAAAGGCTTTTATGGCAATGGATGAGCTCATCTCCGGCAGCCAGATCGAGAAGCCAAAGGTGATGAACACCAGTGCTACCATGGCCCAGAGCGGAGGACTGAGACGGAACTTCAGGCCGTTGACCAGAATGCAAGGCACCAGAAGCATCAGGATAACCAGCTTGTAGAGGGAAAGAATTTCAATCCCGAACATGCTGCCGTTATACAAGAAGTTAATGGAGATCGCTGTCGTCAACAGAACGAAATAACTGATCAGTTCAGGACGAGAGAGAGAGACAACCAGCAATATAATCAGGAGTACGGCAGCTACCGCAATTGCCGGCTGGTAAATGACCGCTGTTCCGAGGAACAGGGCAGACACCAGGTAGAGCATTCCGTATGGCAAAGCGTTGATTTTTGAGCCCCACCCAAAATTAGTCATTGTCTTCCCTCACCCCGCTGCAGATTGCCTCTTCCGGTTCCAAATCATATGAAGAGTTCCCCGAATACTCTCCAGCCGGCATCTGTTCAGAAGCTTTCTTCCCTTGCTTCTGGAGAGGATCGAATCCGCCATGATATAGACTACTTTGGCGGCCGTCTTGACCAGCAGGATCAGATTGCCCTTCACACCTTCGCTTTTCATAGCGTTGGATATGCCTTGACTGTAATATCTTTTCATAATCCAATCTTCAGTCAGACGGCCTGCCGGTACGAAATGATCGACCGCCATCTGAGGATGATAGAGAATGGAATGTCCTTCTCCCTGTATTTGACCGAATAACCAGGTCTCTTCACCGGAGAGAAGTGAATCTCCCTTTCTTCCGAGCTCCAGAGGAAACAGGCTGATGTCAAATACAAGCTTACGCATAGCCATGTTGGCTCCGCAGGGATGCAGCCGTTTCGGATATTCCCTCACCCGGTCGCCCAGATCTACAATCGTGTAAGGCAGTTCAAATGGCTTAATGAGCCATTCAGGCCGCTTACTTTCAAAGATCGGAGCGATTTTTCCGCCCATGGCCATCACTTCCGGATGTTGTTCAAAACTGTCAACAATCGTTGTTATCCAGGTTCGGCAAGGAATCGCATCATCATCAAGAAAGGCAATGATTGGCGACTTGGAAGCCAGAATCCCCGTATTTCGGGCTGCCGACAACCCCTGTACCGGTTCCAGAAGATAACGGATATCCATCTCTGCTCCTTCCGTCTCCATAAAACGTTTGGTGACGGACGCCGTATCATCCTTGGAGTGGTTATCCACCACGATGATCTCTGCCTGATGCAGATTCTCCAATGACAGCAGCGATTGAAGGGTTTTGACTAGCAAAACCGATCGGTTATAGGTGCAGATAATGATGGAAATCTTAGGTACATCTCCGTATTCAAGCATCGGCATTCACCCAATTTCCATATTTTTAATAAGCATTTTTGGACCCGAGCAGCATCAGGGCGGTTTTCGCAATGATTTTGAGATCCAGCATCGTGCTCCGGATCTGGATGTAGGTTAAATCCAGCTGCACCATCTCGTCGAAGCCGACGCTGTTTCTGGCATTTACCTGCCAATAACCTGTGCAGCCCGGTGTAACTATGAGCCGCTGCTTGTCGTATTCCGAATACTGCGCCACCTCTTCAACGAGCGGAGGACGGGGGCCAACCAGACTCATATGGCCCATCAGCACGTTCCAGAGCTGAGGCAGTTCATCAATGCTCGTCTTGCGCAGAAATCTTCCCGTCCGTGTAATCCGGGGATCATTCTTGATTTTGAACATTGCGCCGCTCACTTCGTTATAAGCCATCAGATTCGCCTTCAGCTCTTCAGCATTAGACACCATAGATCTGAACTTATACATTGGGAACAGCTTCTCTTCTTTGCCTACCCGGGTTTGCCGGAAGAACACTTTGCCTTTCGGATCCTCCAGCTTGATCAGGACAGCAACAAGAGTGAATAGCGGCAGCAGTACGAGAAGGCCAAGAGCGGAGAAAAAAATGTCGATAATCCGCTTCATCACCAGATAGGAATCCATACCTTTATTCCCTTCTTTGGCATGCAGCATGTAAAGTTTCGGCAGGACGGCCTCATAGTCTTCCGGCAGTTTTTGCATGCTCATTTCTCCTCATTCCTCCTAAAGGTTTTGTGGTTCTCCTCATTTTTAGCTAAGCGTGGTTTGTCCGGCCTTGCTGAGCCATTCCGACATGGCATCCATTACCGGATAGCGCAAGTCCTCACTCTGCAGGGCAAATTCCAATGTGGTTAAAATATATCCAAGGCGTTCGCCGACATCGTATCTCGTACCATCAAAGTTATAGGCATATACCCGCTCGCTTTGATTGAGCTTCTGGATCGCATCCGTGAGCTGAATCTCGCCGCCAGCACCTTTTTCCTGCAGGTCCAGGTATTTGAAGATCTTAGGAGTGAACACATAACGGCCCATAATGGCCAGATTGGAAGGTGCTGTACCCAGTGCCGGCTTCTCGACGAAGTTGTTAACCCGGTAGAGTCTTCCATCCTGCAAATCCGGTTCAATAATCCCGTAACGGTTAGTGAATTCATCCGGAATTTCCTGAACACCAATCACTGAGTTCTGTGTTTCTTCATATTGGTCGATCAGCTGCTTCAGGCAAGGAACCTGTCCGGTTACGATGTCATCACCGAGCATAACGCCAAAGGGCTCGTCTCCGATAAAACGTCTTGCGCACCAAACCGCATGGCCCAATCCCTTTGGTTCCTTTTGGCGGATATAGTGTATTTCTACTTTAGAGGAACGCTGAACTTCTTTAAGCAGTTCCAGCTTGCCGTCTTCCAGCAGCCGGGATTCCAGTTCGAACGCATTGTCGAAATGGTCCTCAATTGCACGTTTGCCTTTACCGGTAACGATAATGATATCCTCGATACCGGAAGCGATGGCTTCCTCTACGATGTATTGAATAGTTGGCTTGTTGATGATCGGCAGCATTTCCTTAGGCATTGCTTTCGTCGCGGGAAGGAAGCGCGTTCCTAGCCCAGCAGCAGGGATAATTACCTTTTTTACCTTTTTCATCGCACTTACCTCCTAAAAGTTTTGTGAGCTCATTTACTATGATTCATGGCAATGCCAAGAATTTTGGTTCCGGTCTGATCCATGAGCGTCTTCAGCTTGCGGAGCGCTTCACGCTTCGATTTGCCGTGCCTTGCCACGATGATGACACCGTCCGTCAGCGGGGCCAGGATTCTTGCATCACTGAACTCCACTGCCTGCGGCGAGTCGAGCAGGATAAGATCGAAGCTTGTTTTCAGCTCTTCCAGCAGAGCTGCCATTTTGTCGTTACCCAGCAGATCCGGCGGACTGACAGCGGTAATACCGGCAGGGATCACGGCCAGATTCGCCAAATTTCCGTAAACTGCGACATCTTTGGTTTCCTCAGTGCCGCCCAGATAAGCGGCAAGCCCATGGCTGCCTTCCACTTCAAACACGGAATGCAGTCCGGGATGTCTCAGGTTGCAATCCACAACGGCAACCCTCTTGCCATCCTGAACGAAAGAAACCGCCAGATTGGCCAGAATGGTCGTCTTGCCTTCTCCGCCTTCCGCTGAAGTGAAGAGCAGCACTTTTCCTGAATTTCCGCCAAGCAGTCCCAGCTGGCGGATATAGGTGCGCAGCGAGCGGAAGGATTCGGAGATATGCGAGGACGGATTCAAGTCCGTGATCAAACTTTTATTCAGCCGCAACATAAGCGCCCTCCCCTACTCTCGAATTAGCATTTGCTGCTTTACCCAAATCACGTTTGCGGATGGCAGGAATGCTTGCAATGACCGGCAGACCCAGGTCGAATTCGGCTTCCTTCTCACTCCGGAGCGTTCCATTGAGTGTTTCCATCAGCAGGATAATCCCTATTGCAGCCATCAGCGAAACTACAAAACTGATGATGATATTCATGTTGGCGCCACCGTTGATCGGTCCGGGAACATCGGTTGGGTCAGCAGGCGTCAGGAATGTTACATTATCAAGCTTCATCAGTGTCGGCAAGCTGCGGATGAACGACTGTGAAACCGCGTTTACTATCCCAGCTGCTTTACTGTAGCTTTCGTCCTGCACGCTGATATTGATGACCGAGCTTTTCTCTGAAGATTTCACCTGCAGCTTAGACGCCAGCTGGTCTTCCGTCAGATTGAATTCCGGGTGATCCGCTACAACATTCTTCATAATCGTGGGGGATTTCATGATTTCCTTATAGCTCTCGATGAGGTTAAGGCTGAAGTTTAGATTGTTTAGATTGTTGCTCTCGGGTACATTTGCGGTATTATTGACCAGCAGCTGTCCGGAGGCGGAGTAGACGGGTACGACGAAGTTCTTGCTGACGTAGAAGGTGGTGGCGCAGGAGATTAATACAAACACCATGATTAACCATAACCTTTTCTTTATCAGGTTAATGTAATCCAAAATCGTCTTTTCCACAGTAACCCTCCTTCCGCATTAATTCTGAAAGCAATCATGAAAGTTTCAGATATCTTACTTTTATTCTATCAATCCATACGACTTGCCACATGGGTCATACCATCACTTTAATCTTCACTTTCGTGTGAGTCCTATTGGCACTTTAGTGTACCTCTATGGTATACTTTAGTAGTATACGCTTGGTAAATTGTAACAACTTATGGAAGGAACCCCTACACCAAGTCATCAAATTTGCGGAAAGCGTCCAAGAAAAAACGGCCTCACCGCCCTTTTCAAAAGGAAGGCTCAGCCGTTTACGTGTAAAGTATCCCGGTTCATCTGCAGTCCGGAACCTGGAAAATAATAATTCGCACAAAAAAACACGGACCTCTAAGTCCGTGCTCCATTCTTTAAGCCATCATAGCTTATCTTAATCATACGACATTTCATATTTGGTCAGCCCGACTGCATTGGCATACAATGCTGCCTGCGTCCGGTCAGCAACCTGTAGCTTCGCCAAAATTTGGCTCACATGCTTTTTGACCGTAAATTCGCTGATGAACAGGCGCGAGGCGATTTCCCTGTTGCAGGCACCCTGACCCAGCTCAATCAGCACTTCCTTCTCTTTCGGTGTCAATTCATCTGTCGGACTGCTGCCGCTCATCCGCATTTTATCTTCCATTAGGCCGGGGTCATAATACTTTCTGCCCTTATGGACCAGTTGAATCGCAAACAGCAATTCCTCCGGCAGCGCTTCTTTCAGCACATATCCATCAACCAGCACTTCTTCTGCCTTCAGGAAATCCTCCCGGCTTGCCGATGAGGTCAGCAGAATAAACTTGCTGGTCAAACCGTGCGCACGTGCTGCTTTGATTACGTCCAGTCCCGATTCATCGGCAAGCTTCAGATCAATCAGCACAAGATCAGGCTGCGTCTCCTCAATTACAAGAAGAGCTTCTTGGCCATTCGTTGCCTCGCCGGCAAAATGCAAATTGGGCTGCATTGAAATCACAGCTGCCAATCCTCTTCTCACCAAAGGATGATCATCAACAATGACGATTTTCACTTGAACGACCTCCTGCCTAAAATTTATGCATTTTTTAATTCAGCCACACCGACAGGTATCGAAATTAAAATTTTTGTGCCTGCATTCTCACTGCTGGACAATTGAAAATCGCCCCCAAGAGACTGCGCCAGATATTGCATATTCTTCATCCCCAGTCCGCCTGTGTTATCCTCAGACTCCGTCAACAGCAGACTCGTATCAAAACCTACACCATCATCGATTATGGAAAGTCTTATCCATTTTGGCTTAAGTGACAGTTCAACATCCACCCGGCTGGCCGCACCATGACGAATGGCATTGCCGGTCGCTTCAGAGATAATCCGGAAAAGCGCCTTGTGGTAGGGATACGGGAGACTGAAGTCATCACCCGTGATCTTTAGTTCAATCTCCACATCATTCAGTCTGGACAAGCTCTTCAGATGAGACCTTACCATACCCAGCCAGGTTGGACCGCCGCTCTTCTTGGAGCTAAGACTGTAGATTGTAATTCTCAGCTCCTTGGCCACCTTGGTCGCCGAATCATGGATAAGCTCTATCTGCTCCTCCAGCTCGGAATCAGACATTTTCGGCCAGGTCTGCTTTAGCGAGTGAGTGGCATAGACGATGCCGAATAAACTCTGTGAGACACTGTCATGCATTTCATCCGCAATCCGGTTCTGCTCATTCGTGATGATCAGCCGGTTCTCGATGACACCCAGCTCATGGCGTTCAAGAATAATTGCACTAAGCTCCGACAGAAACATCAACTGCTGGATATACCACCGGCGGCCTTCAAGGCCTTCCGAGGACTCCAGCTTCACGCCGATCATGCCAACAAAGCGGGTGCTCATTCTCACCGGCATCAGCAAAAAATCTCCGAGCCCCGGCAGGCTCTTGAATACAGGCTCGCGCTGTAATCTCCATTCATGCTCATGCTTCTCCAGCTCCGAGAAAAGAAAACGTTCCTCTTCCTGCTGCCAGCCGGTCTGCCGGCTCTGCGGTGCAGGCTCACCGCTCTTCTTGGCGAACCAGAACAAGGCTCTGTCAAGTTTGGTAAGCTTTACCACATAATCCGTAATAACCTGGCCTATGTTCATGAAGTCATGCTGGCTTGATGTTTCCACGATATGATAGAGCGATTTAATGTGCTCCATGGTTTCATTGGTCCGCGCGTTTGCTTCTTCCCGCTGCCGCTTGATCCTGTTAACCATCTGCATAATTATAACCGTAAGTACCAGTGCTAGAAACAGGTTGCCATTTGCCAATGCAGCTTCAGCTAAAGTTTTTCCGGCAGAATTAAGAAAAACATAACAAAATACTGCGAATATACCAATGTATCCAAGCAGCAAACTCCATCCGAAATAGATGGATAACGAACCCGCAGCGATCAGCACAGGGTTAAGCACATACAGTCTAAAGGAGCTGTCATATGCACCGGTTAACAGCGTCAGTGCAATAATACCCGCCATTTCTACACTTACAGCTGCCATAAGGACACGCGGTTTATTCCGGAACCTCCGGTAATACATAGTGAATAGTTGGGCAAATAAGAACAAAATTATTATTAAAAGGGATTTATTAATTACGGAAGGTCCCGTGTGGTCCAGGAGGTACATCAGAGATGTGAGGGACAAAGAAAAGTATCTGTAAAATGCTATCATCTTGTCTTCCGCAGTTGTTTTGATTTTCATCCCACCACCCTATTCTCCATTTTTTGGAAAATTCGAGCTTATTTAAGCTTTGTTAAAAGCATCATACATGAGAAAAATCACAATAACAAGTTTCACTATTTACTGACAGCGTTTTCTTTTCAAATAAATAACAGAATATCATTCATTTTTTTTCGGAGTTTCACTCAGAGTTATCCATATCTCCAAAAGATAGCGTATTCACTTTCAAAAATGGGTGAACAGGCACGTTAAACAGCCTGTCCGCTGAGTGGACAGGCTGTTCGGCTGATATATGAATCAGATGCATCATTAGACCAGTCATTCCGCATTATATTCGGCTGCAGCTGGGAAGGATGTATGCAACTCAGTTAGATTACAGATACAAATTTGATAGCGCTGTTCGCCAACGATATGATACCCGGTGGACAAAATGCGTACGGAGCGGTTTGTTTGTACGTCCACCTTATGGAGACTGCGGCAACTGATGCAGTAAAATTCCCTCATGGCTTCATCTCCGGCATAACATAGTCTTTAAGAACTATCACAAAAATTACTAATATTATCTAGATAATAACATTTAATTTTTGTGAGTGTCAACATAAAGCTGCATGATCCGACATTCATCCGCAACAAAAGAAGAAATATGTCGTCTTATATATAGATACTCCAAAATTGCCAAGAAATAAAAACGATCATTATAATGCACGATACCACATATTACCTTTGCCTGCAGGGAGCCGTTTAGCAGCAAATCCACTTGCGAATGAGGCCAAAAGTCCCTCTACCGTGGCACCTTGCGATCTACGTATTGTACTGGGTAAGGACTGATTATATAATCCATGACCTTGGACGTACTTTGCATTCCTTACTCTGTTTAGGAGTGATATGGTTGTTAGGAAGATGATCATATTCTACATGAATAAGAGGTGTCCACACTATGCCTGAAATTCGCACTTTACAGCTGCTTCCCCATCCACGGACAATCACGCGCTCTGAAGGCTACTTCCGCCTTCCGGCCAAAGCAAGCATTGTTCTCTCCGGTGAGGCGAACCGTTCCGTTCTCCCGGCAGCCCGTAAGCTTCAGCTTGTCATTTCTCAAGTTCTTCAGCTCAGCCTGCCTTTGTCAGTAGGTACACGTCCGGCCGTTTCCTCCGCATGCAGCTTTAGCTACAACCGCCTGCTGCCTGCAGGAGGTTATGAGCTTGTCATCGAAGAGCATGGAATCTTCATTACTTACAGCTCTCCTGAAGGAGCCTATTATGCAGTGGCAACCCTGAAACAGATTCTGGAACAATCCGGCAGAAATATGCCCTGTCTGCATATCCGGGATGAACCGGACTTTGCCGCAAGAGGACTGATGATTGATATCAGCCGCAACAAAACGCCCAAACTCGAAACCCTTTACCGGATCGTTGATCTTATGGCCGATCTGAAGCTGAACCAACTACAGTTATATATAGAAGGTTCTCCTTTTGCCTATGAGTCGTTCCCCCAGGTTTGGGAGCTCGAAACACCTATAACCGGTGAAGAAATTCTGCTGCTCGATGCTTACTGCCGCGAACGTTATATCGAGCTGGTTCCCAACCAGAACAGCTTCGGCCATATGGAAGGATGGCTGACCCGGCCGGAATTCAACGCACTGGCCGAAAGTCCTGAGGGGTTCATGCTGCCAGACCATATGTATGACAGTGATTTATATCCGGATGGGCTTTTCATGGAGCCGGGCACCTTCGATACTGAAGACCCTAAAGTACTCGAGCTGCTGGGCACAATGTATGATGACCTTCTTCCTTATTTCACCTCGAATCAGTTCAACGTTGGCTGCGACGAGACTTATGAACTGGGACTTGGCAAAAGCAAAGCCGCGGCAGATGCAGCAGGCAAAGGCACGCTCTACTTGTCATTTCTGCAGAAGATTCATGAGCTCGTTGTACAGCGGGGAAAAACGATGCAGTTCTGGGGTGATATTATCATCCAGCATCCTGAGCTGATCCCCCAGCTGCCAAAAAATATTATTGCCATGGAATGGGGTTACAGCGCAGACCACCCGTTCGAAGCGGACACCCTGAAATTCCGCGAAGCGCAAATCCCGTTCTATGTCTGCCCGGGAACCAGCTCCTGGAATTCCCTTACCGGACGCACCGGCAATATGCTCGCCAACTTGCATAACGCCGCTGTACACGGCAAGAACAACGGGGCTATCGGCTACCTCATTACGGACTGGGGTGATTTCGGCCATTGGCAGCATCTTCCGGTGAGTTATGCCGGATTTGTCTACGGCGCTGCGCTGGCCTGGAATGTCGACAACAATCTTGATGCCGATGTTGCAGGATATCTGAATACCTCGGTCTTTCACGACCGTTCGGAGAAGATTGGGCAATTGCTGCTCGATCTTGGAAATTACTACAAGCTTGAATCCGGCATTTCCCGCCCCAATGATTCAGAAATGTCCATGCTGATGCGCAGTAATCTGTACAATATCGGGATCGGAAATAAACTCACCGCTGAGCATTTCGATAATCTGGAGCAGTACATCAGCCGTATTGAGGATCAGCTTGAAGATCTTGCGCTGGAATGCACGGATGCCGAACTTGTCATCCAAGAGCTTGAGAACGGCATTCATTTTGTAAAACATGCCGTGCAGCTTGGCCGCATCAAACAGCTGCTGGCTGCGGGACCTGCCGGAATTGATCCGGCACTGGTGGACCACCAGATCCATGATCTCGACCTCCTGCTGCATCATTACCGGCAATTATGGACCCGGCGCAACCGGCTCGGCGGCTTGGAGAAGAGTGTCGCGAAACTTCTCCGGCTGCGCGGCGAGTATACACAATTAGCTGCACAACTATCCGGTTCGCAGCCGTTGTAAGCTCGTACGATTACATGCCAAAAAGCACGGCAGGCGGAAACATCTCCGCCCAGCCGTGCTTTTGAATTACATCTGCTGCTTCAGCCCTGCTCTGACCACGGCTGGCTATGGGAAGTAACCGTTTCTCCGCTCGCCGCCGCCTGCTCCAGCAGCAGTGCCAAATACTGATCCTGGCACCCTTCGGCCAAACTGTAGAAAGAAGGTCCTCCTTGAACATGTCTCTGCATTCGGACAAGGCTCTCTGCAATGGCAATTTCATCGTCCGTGAGCCGGGCCGGGGCAAAGGGATTCCGGTACAGCCATTCGCCGTCTCCCATAATCCCTTTGAGATAAAAGCCCTCCAGGTTTCCGCCATGCCCGGCATCCATCCGCCGCAGCTTGCAGTAGAGCGGCGTATCATAGCTCTGGAGCCAGGACACCTCATCGTTCAACAGTTCCCCCCGCTCCCCGCGCACCAAAATCCGGTTGCCGCGGATCCATGAAAAATACTGGTCGCCGCTGAAATCGAACACACCTAGCCGGGTTCCAAAATCCAGAGTGGCCAGCATCTGCCCCGTCTGAACCATCACCTCGGCAACCGGAGGTCCGCTTCGCTGCGGTCCCTTTATAATAGAAGAACAAAAATTCTGTGCACGAATTATTGGATTCTCGAAGCCGATGCCCAGCAGCTGCCGGATGAGGCTGATTCCGTGATATCCGTGTGCAGCCGATACCTGGGCCTGGCTGATCGTGCCAAGCCTGCCGGAAGCGGCCAGCTTGATTCTTGCCGCATGCATCGGCTGGAACAGATACTGCTCGGCAATCTGGATGACGGCGGAACGGCCCACCCTATTCCATAGCTCCGTCAACTGTTCCAGATCTGGCGCTGGCGGCGTCTCCGCAAGCACCGGAATACCCGCTTCCGCCAGCCGGATGATATACGCTTTGCTGACCTCGCGTTTCAGACTAATTACCGCAAAGGAATAAGTACCCGCTGAGATAAACTCTTCAATTGAAGTGTAGACCTTCACTCCCCACTCCCTGCTTAGGACATAGGCTTTCTCCTTATTGCGCACAAACATGGCGCCCACAGCGAATTGTTCCGGCAGCTGTTTGGCAATACGCAGATAGAACTCCGCCCGCCAGCCGCCGCCGGCCAGCCCAAACACAATCTTCTCCATGTCCATCCCCCTTTAGCAATTCTCAATCCGTGGATAAGATGAATTATAGTACTCCATTACTATATCACCCCATAAATTATCATTGAAATCCCAGGTTAGTAGGACTATAATCATGACGGATAACCCCATTTTTTCTAAAAAAAATAAAATATTGACAGGGGAGCAGCCTATGGATTGGCTTCATGAGTACGATGAGGAGCTCCGCGCGGTATTTGGCGATGCCAGTGTCATCATCACAGGATTTCCAGAACCGCTTCGTACACAAGGTTTGGCCTATCTTCATCAGTTTAACGTATTTAAAGCAGGAAGCCACAAAAATTACATATGTTATTTACTCCCGTTCTGGCTGCGCTCAGAATACGGTCTTACGTCAGAGCAAGTGCATCAGATGTCGCTGGGGAACGTCTTAATTATGCTCTATTTCTTCCTGCAGGATGATCTGATGGACAGCAAAGAGCCAACCGCCGCAGAGCAGCTGCCGCTTGCCAACCTGCTGTACGTGGAATTTCTCCATATTTACCGGCCTCTTTTCGCCCCGGACTCCTCGTTCTGGTCCTATTTCAAACGTTATCTTTTTGAATGGGCAGACAGTGTGGCAGGCGAGGCCAGCAGTGACTATTTCCTGAACGACCGTGTCAAAATTGCCCACAAAGCCAGTCCGCTTAAGCTCTGCAGTACAGCCGTCCTGCTACTTTCGGATCATGCTTTTCTAATTGCGGATTCGGAAGAGATGCTGCATAAGGTACTGATTACACTGCAAATGCTTGATGATTACGAGGATTGGGAGCAGGATTTGGCGGAGGGCAGCTATAATTGCCTGCTGTCTCTGGCCCGTTGCCAGCTTCAGGAGGGTCAAGGCCCGCTTACAGCGGGGAAGGTCAAAGATTTCATCTTTACGGAAGGCGGGCTGGCGTCCTACGCTGAAACAGCGCTCGCCAACCACAGCAAACTCGCAGAATACCGGCTGAAGGCTCCCCATCTGGTAGCTTTCCACCATGTGCTGGTCCAGAATCTCCAGCATATCGCAGCAGCTATCGAAGCAGAGAAACAGCTTTTGCAGGGAGGAGGACTCAGCTACTGGTTATCCAAAAATAGGAATACATAATAAGCACTGCAACTCTATTATGATGATAGAAATAGCAATAGATTAATATAAAATCCTATGTTATGCTCATGAGGTAAATATAACCATTCAGGGGAAGGGTGATTATTTTGTCAGAAGCAATTCTTAGAAATCAAGTGATTCAGAAAGCATGGGAAGATCCAAGTTTCAAGCAGAAGCTGCTCTCAGACCCAAAAGCAGCCCTCAAAGAAGCACTAGGCATCAATCTTCCCGACCATATTACGCTCAAGACGGTAGAGGAAGGCTCCAATGAGTTCTATCTGGTTATTCCTCCCAGTCCATCTTCAGGCATACTGAAGACCGACGTTACTACACTCGGTTCTTGGTAGAACAACAGGTTTAAGAGTTCATAAGGAGTTGGAATCATCCGGAGCTTCTGCCAGCGGCAGAATGATGATGGATTCGGTTCCTGCTCCTTTTTTGCTTATAATGCGGACTTCACCATTCATGGCCTCAATGATGCGGAAAGTGACCATAAGTCCCAGGCCTGTGCCCTTCGACTTGTTCGAGAAATACGGCTCGCCAAGCCGGTTCAATACGCCCGGTTCCATTCCCTCCCCGTTATCCTTCACATGAATATACACCCTGTCCCCTTTGGCATATACCGACATATGAATGGTCCCTTCCTCCCCGAGAGACTCGATACTATTCTTGATGATATTAATAAAAGCCTGCTTGAATTTGGAGGAGTTGCCCTTCACCCAACAATGTTCCTTCACGTCCAGCACCATCTTGCCCCCGTTCAAATGGCATAGCGGAAGCAGGATGCTCTCGATATGCTTGAATTCATCATGAACATTAAGAATCGAGACCTGCTCGAATTCCGGTTTGGCAAAGGTCAGGAAATCCGTAATGATGTTCGCTGCGCGGTCCAGCTCGCTAAGGGCCATGAACAGAAATCTCTGCTCATCTCCGTTCGATTTCTCCATCAGCAGCTGCAAAAATCCTCGCGTAACCTGAAGCGGATTGCGGACTTCATGTGCTACGGATGCAGCAAGCTCGCTGATAATCTCCATTTTTTCCGAACGCTGCAGTTCATTGTTGAACAGCTCCAGCTCCCGGGAATATTTGACCACCTGCTGATGGTTCAGGGCCAGCCTGCGGCCGAGAATAATAATGAGCGAGAGAATGAACACAACCAGCGCCCATTTCCAGTAGAACAGATCATAATTGCCTTGGCGGATATAATACCACACCAGCTCGGCTACTCCAGTAAAGGCTGCAGTTCCGAAGCCGATGGCAAAAATGATCGCATCCTTATTTCCCTTCAAAGAATAGATAATGACACAGGCAATGAGGAGAATGAATTGAAGGATCATTAGAAATCCGATGATAGTGACTGATATAAAATAGTACAGTTCAACAAAGCGGTTATCCGACAGTCCATTGATCACTAGACAAACGATGCAAAATAAAGAATATGCTGTCTGGAATTTGCGGAACTTACGGATGATGCCAAACCTTCCGCCGCCGAATATTTTCTCAAACAGATAGGTCAGCGCAGGCAGAAGCGACAGTAACGCCAAATCCAGAAAGACTATGCTCACCGGACCTAAATAGCTGTAAAAGGTATAAATAAACGGGGAATACGTGATCGACAGCACTCCGGTGGAGGCAATGACGATAGATAAAGAGGCCGCTATCGAAAAGTAATCCTTGTTGAGATAAAACGCGCACACAAACAGGACTATCGCCACAAACAAAAAGGCACCGCCCAGAATAACGTCGATAAGCCCGTTTTTGATATAGTCCTTAATCAGAACTCCGTGTTCCCCAATGATCACTTGATCCTTGATACCGATCCGATCCTTAAGCGTTTCAGTCCATATGTACAGATTCTTCCCGTTGTCCCCGCTGCTTAGGGGCACGAGCAGTGAATAATTATCCTTAATATAACTGCGGTCAGCTTCAAAGATGAGGCGATCCTCCATGTACACTTTTACATGCAGTGCATATAACGTATCGATATAGACTGCAGGTGAGACATATTTGAATTCCGGAAGCGAAATGCGTGTCCATACAGAAGAGATTCCGTCTGGAAGCTCCGGTGTTTTCTGGCCGGAGCCGGCGCTCAGCCACTCTTCTTTATCGGAAACAGGAACTTGATGTCCTGTATCCCCCGCCTTGCTGCCCCATTTGATTTGCCAATTTGTGATTTCTTTAGAAGCATAATGACTTTCCGCTGATACCGTGAGCGAACCGCAGATCATAAAAAGTAAAAAAAATGCTGCTACTATATGTAAACTTTTGACGATCAAGCGCATGTAAGCACCTCAGAAGAAAGTTTCAGAAACAAAGTGTTCTGTATTGGTATTATTTCGCGCTGGCCGTTGCCTATCCCTTCATAAAAACGAAATTTACCAAAAAAATTCTAAATTTTTCCGGCTGATGGCAATTTAACAATCACTTCGGTACCTTCATCTTTTGTACTGTGAAATTGAATGGACCCGTCCATCGCTTCTATAATACGGAAGGTAACCATGAGCCCGAGCCCTGTTCCCTTGGTTTTATTCGAATAGTACGGCTCTCCCAGCCGGGCAAGTTCGCTAACCCTCATGCCTTCCCCGTTATCCTGCACACTGATAATAATATGCTGACCTGATTTCCAGGCGGTTACTTGAATCAGCCCATCCTCCTGAAGCGATTCAATGCTGTTCTTGATCAAATTGATAAAAGCCTGTTTAAACTTGGAGGCGCTGCCCTTCACTTGAAGATCGCTTTGCAGGCGGAGCTCTATCTCACCACCCTGCAGATTGGCCAGTGGCATCAAAATGCCGGACACATGCTTCAGTTCCTCCGAAACCTCAAATACATCCACGGTTTCCTGCCCCGGTTTGGCGAAGGTCAGAAAATCCGTAATAATCAAGGAAGCCCGGTCCAGCTCCTCCATTGCCATTTCCAGGTACTCCTTTTCCTTCTTGCCGGAGCGTTCACCCAGAATCTGCAGAAAACCCCGGGTTACCTGCAGCGGATTGCGAACCTCATGGGCAACCGAAGCAGCGAGCTCACTGATGATCTCCATCTTCTCCGAGCGCTGCAGATCGTTGTTGAATTTCTCCAGATCCCGGGAGTATTCCACGGTCTGTTCATAATTCCGGGCCAGCCTTCTCCCGAGGATAATGATCAGAGAAAGGAGGAACCCAACCACTCCCCATTTCCACCAATACAAATGGTATCTATGTGTGGATGAAAAGTACAGGATCAGCTCACTAAGCGAAGGAACCGCGAAAATAACAAAGCCTATCGTGAAGATAAGAGCTTCCCGGTTGCCTCTAAGAGCATGAATAACCGCAAAAACCAGCAAGTAAAAGAATTGCAGGATCATCATGATGCCGATCACTTGAACACTCATCAGTCTATACAGGTGATCCAAGCGGTAGGAAAGTAATATATTCAGCAGCAGAAAGCCGAGACTGAATCCCGAATAAAGCAGTTGAAAATTACGAAACCGGACCAGCCACAGACTTTTTCCACGTCCGAATATCCGTTCAAAATACAAGGTAAATGCCGGCAGAAGTATGAGTAAAGCCAGATCAAAACAAACCTCAATCCATTGGTCATGGCCGTGCAAGACGAGCTGCAAAAAAGGTGAGTAGGTGATCAGCAGCATACCGAAGGAAGCTATAACAAGCACAAGCCATAAGCCGCCCGAGAAAAATTCCAGCCTGAAAAACAGCAGGCACATCAACAGCGCAACAGCCATAAATATTAGGGCCGCACCGATGACAAGATCGATCAGATTCTGTTTAACATAATGGGCAAGGAGCTTGTCATAATTCCCTACCCTGATGCCGCCTTCTATACCGAAATCTTTGCTGCCGCCGCTGCTCCACAAATAAAGCTGGCCGCTTTTATCTTCTGCTGACAAAGGAATCAGCACTTTGCTGCCATTATAATTGACCATATCTGCCGAATCGTAAATAAGAACGTTATTCTTGTAAGCTTTAAGCGTATTTCCATACACTTTATCTATAAGCAGTGCCGAATTTGCCGCTGTCGGAGGTAAAGTGAAGCGTATCCAGGCTCCTGTCATCCCTTCATTGGTGAGCGGCCTGGATGAACTTGCTGTCTGCTTTATCCAATCCTCATCAGGTGCAGACGCAGCCTCTTCAACATCCTGTATATTTGAACTTCCCCACTTCAGCTCCCATTCCGGCAAGGCAACGCCTGACCGCTCGTCCCACTCCATGACGATACCGATAGGCACTATAGCGATCAAAAGCAGCAGCATGAATATCGCAACTACTCTCTTTGATGATGGCAACTTCATCTTGGCTCCTCAATAAATCATTAGTGGTATTTATATAGTTCATATGATTCTTATTTTCGACAACCTTCGCACTATACCTGCCTAATCTTGCAAAAAACCTCGAATTAAGTAGTTTACCCTTGGTTACACGGTTAAATGGCGCCTGGATTGAATATATTAAGATCAGGCTAAGAATCTCCTCTATACCCGTTCTAATTTCTAATGGACAAGCTGCTCCGGGGTGTAACAGATTCGGCGCCGGATAAACGGGTAAAGAACTATTATAGAAGTCGAGGAGGATAGGCTATGGACAAGAAGGAGAACATCACCGCGGGCCAACCCTCTGATGAAGATGGGCTGGTAACCGAGCGGGATATCGATGAACAGTTCGGCCTGTTTCAGGAAGGGTCATTTCCCGGCGCCCTGCCGGACGACGACCAGCAAGCAGCAATTGACCATGCTGTTCCTAAAAAGGGACAGACTTAAGCAAAGGAGTTGAACGGCTATGGGTAATGAATTTAATAAAACTGAAGCCGATTTTGCATATGAGCGTTATACAAAGATGGGAGAACGCTCCCCGGAGCAGGATATTCCGCTGGAAGAACTGCGTCCGCTCGGCACGATTACCGAACAGAGCACAAGCGGCAGCGGCACGGATCAGGAAGACAGACGGCCGCTCGAATCTGCATTTACCAGCCATGAACCCGTCGGTGCCGCTCCCATTGATTTCGATGGCGTAGTGGATGACGGTGCCGATCCGGCGCTCGTAGAAGACCACATTCTGGCTGCTGACATAGGCCTCAGTGCACCTGAACCTGCTCTTCGTCCGCGGGCTGAACGGCACGGAGAGATAGCCGCTTCACCGGGAACCGGGCGGGATGAGCTACTTGAATCCGATGCCGTCTTAGCCGCCGGGGCTGCAGGACTGACGGGCAGCGTCATTGATTATGCCGGTGACGACGAAATTCTGGACGATGAGGAAGAGGATCTGCCACTGGAGGATATTCCCGACGCCGACGAGCTTCAGCCCGGAACTGCTGTGGACCCTGCCTCACCTCCCCTGGATGTAATGCCCGGGACCGATGTCCTGAACGGATCGAACGGAGAAGAAGAATAATGTAGGACTGACGCCAAGCGCCGCCGGAAGTTGTTCCGGCGGTGCTTTTTCCATTAAGAATGGACCAAGCCGACAGCTTATCCTAATCCGGACCTTACGGCAGCGTAATCCGGCATGCTACTTCTGCATCGCTACCGGTTCTCCAGCATGACGGGCTGCGATGACTTTCGCCTCCAGCTTACGGGTCTTCACCAGCACCGCCGCTACCAGCAGCATCACACCGTTGATGACAAACACCCAGCGGATGGGAATGAACGCGCCGAGCAAGCCGCCGATAATCGGACCGGCCATCGTTGCCAGCTGCGAAGCCGCCTGATTCAGTCCGAATGCCCGCCCGCGGAATCCCGGTTCAATGGTCTGGACTATCATTGCGTTAACCGAAGGAAGCACTCCGGCATAGAACAGGCCATAGGCAAAACGCAGTACCGCAAACTCTACATAACCTGAGACAAAATACTGAAGGATGTTCCCAATCCCCCCGCCGATCAGGCCAATAAACAGGACAAGTCCGAAGCCTTTGCGGCTGCCTATTCTCCCCCATTGCGGTGCCATAATCACAGTAGCAATCCCTACGGCGGAGAATACAATTCCCGAGCTTAGTGTAGCGGTGCTTTTGGAAATGCCCATATCAAGCAAATAAATCGGCAGCAGCGGTTCAAGGATCATTACCGAAAAAGTACTGATGCCGGCCAGTGACAGCAGGGTAATAAAGGCGCGGTTGTTTCTCGCCTCCCGGATGTCATCCCTGACCCGTGATCTGGGTGCAGAGCGGTCGTAGTTCTCCTCTTTGGCGAAGAAAGTAGCGATTAGGGCCGAGACCAGAACGATCGCCGCCGAGAACAAAAAGGCGCTGCGGTTGCTGGTATAATAACTCACTACGCCGCCAATGAGCGGTCCGATGATGCTGCCGGTAGCTCCCGCAGTCGACATGATGCTCAGCGCATAACCGGTCTTATCCTCGGGCGTATTGGTGGCCACCATGGCGATGGCTGCCGGAACAAAGCCTGCCAGCAGGCCCTGAAAAATCCGTACTATCAGAAATACATATGGGTCATGGACGAAGAAATTAATTAAGTATAAGGCCGCCAGACTGAAGCCCGAGCGGATCAGCATCGGTTTGCGGCCATATTTATCAGCCAGTGAACCCCAATAAGGCGAAATTAGTGCACTGGCCAGGAAGGTGATGCCGAAGCTGACCCCCGACCAAATTTCCAAATGACTCGTGACCCCTAATTGGTCACTCAAAAAAATTGAAAGGAACGGAATCGAGATCGAATATGCCGTACTGCAAAAGAAAACACCCACCCAAAGCACGATCAGGTTCCGCTTCCACGAAAACTGCATGAAGCACACATCCCTTCTGTTATACCTTGGAAGCATCTACCTATTCTACCCCTCTTTTGAACTTGTGCCAATCCCGGCCCTCACACCTCACTTTGCAAGAAGTGGGACAAAGAAGGTATGATAATGTGGAAGAACATGAGATGAACAAGGAAAAAGGAGAGATTACGAACGTGAAGCTAACAAGAAAAAAACCCGTCATCCTTCTGATGATGACACTCCTGCTGATCATTGTAGCCGGATGCGGCAACAAACCGGCTAACGGCAATGAAGCGGTGAATTCCGGCAACAACAAAACGTCAGGCAATACTGCAAACAGTGAAGCCAGCCCCGCTCCGCAAAAAGAAGATGCTGCTGCGGCTACCGAAGGCGTCCCTTCTGCAACAGCCAGCCACCCGGTCGTAACTATAGAGATGGATAACGGCGGCATTATCAAAGCAGAGCTCTATCCGGAAGTCGCTCCAAATACCGTCAATAATTTCATCTCCCTCATTAAAAAGGGATTTTACGACGGAACCATATTCCATCGGGTGATTCCCGGCTTCATGATTCAGGGCGGCGATCCTGACGGTACAGGTATGGGCGGACCGGATTACAGCATTTCCGGCGAATTCTCCGGCAACGGGTTCACCAACAACCTGCTGCATACAGAGGGTGTTCTTTCGATGGCCAGAAGCCAGGATGTCAACTCTGCCGGATCGCAATTTTTTATTATGGCAGCCGCTTATCCGAGCCTGGACGGAAGCTATGCAGCTTTCGGCAAAGTTACAGAGGGTCTTGAGGTAGTGGAATCCATCGTCAACCTGCCGCGTGACGATTCGGACCGCCCGGAAGCACCTCCGGTGATGAAAAAGGTTACCGTAGATACGCTCGGCGTCACTTATCCGGAACCGCAGAAGGTACAGTAGCCTTTGAAGTTTCATCTGCTCTGAAAGCCAAAAGCCCATCTCCGCTTAACCGGAAATGGGCTTTTGCTTATTTATATAGAAGAAACGTTATCTTCTGCTGATGGCGTGATGCTCATTCCGCAGGAACGTGCTGCGGCTTGTGCGCAGCAGGGCAATCCGCTCTTCTGCCAGGCGGTCTGCAGCGGCATAAGCCGGTATTCCATTGGCCTGTGAAATCTCCAGCACACGGGTAATGCTGCCATAGATCTTGGCAATTTTCTTAAAGGCTCGTTCCTTGTTATAGCCGTTCAATTCGTCGGCAACGTTGATTACGCCACCGGCGTTAATGACATAGTCTGGCGCGTAAACAATGCCCTTAGCGTGCAGGGCATCACCATGACGCGGCTCCTTCAGCTGATTGTTGGCCGCACCTGCGACAACCTTCGCCTTAAGCAGCGGCAGCGACTCATCATTAATGGTTGCACCGAGTGCGCAAGGGGCATAAATATCGCAAGCTACTGAGAGGATGTCCGCAGGATCAACTGCTTTGGCCCCATAGGCCTCTACTGCCCGGGCCACAGCTTCCTTGTTAATATCCGTTACAATAAGCTGTGCTCCTTCTTCGTGAAGATATTTGCACAGTGTAAAGGACACGTTGCCTACACCTTGTACTGCCACTGTCTTACCAGCCAGCGAATCACTGCCAAAAGCCGCCTTGGCTGCGGCCTTCATCCCTTGATACACCCCGAAAGCTGTAGCCGGTGAAGGATTGCCGGAAGAACCGTAAGTGGCCGAAATCCCGGTAACATAATCCGTCTCCTGATGAATAATATCCATATCCTCTTCCGTGGTGCCTACATCCTCCGCTGTGATATAACGGCCGTTCAAACCTTGTATGTATCTGCCGAAGGCCCGGAACATCGCCTCGTTTTTGTCTTTTTTAGGGTCGCCGATAATCACCGTCTTCCCGCCGCCGAGATTTAGCCCCGCCACAGCATTCTTGTACGTCATACCTTTGGCCAGCCGCAGCGCATCGACAATCGCCGCTTCCTCGGAAGCATAAGTCCACATTCTTGTTCCGCCCAGTGCAGGCCCCAGTGTTGTGTCATGAATCGCAATGATCGCCTTTAACCCTGATGCCTTATCCTGACAAAACAATAGCTCTTCGTAATCGTCCCGCTGCATTGCTGCAAACAATTCCATTTTGTTCATTTCTCCTATCTCATCTCTTTGGTCGTGTTACGTTTCATAACAAAGCTAGTACACCAGGAGCGGATTGTCAATATCATTTGTCCTCTCTCCGTGGATTTTTTGAAAAAAACGACTTTACCAGACACTAACTTCACCTGTGATGTGATATTAGTCAAAGAAATATCAGATTGACTCCGCTATTCCCAATATTGGTCGGGCCGGTACTCAATCTCGGACTGGACCGCTATCGTTAGACATCCTGAAGAGGCGTCGTAATCTACCGCGTTGTCGCCTACATAATACCAATGCTTGATAACCGGCCCCTCCGCAGGCTCCTCGAAGCGGAACACATTGAGCTCGGACTTCAGCTCCACCACTGCTGCCCCTTTATCGGAAGCTACCCCGCAGATCGTAATTACCGTCAATTCGCCTTGCGGATCAAACGTATAGGCCGGGCCGTCCGTGCTGCTGACCAGCAAACGTCCTGTTACCGAATGCTTAACCAGCACTCTCTCCTGCTGCGCCATTATATGTCCCTCCTTGTAACTGTACTTCGTAAGCAGCTACGGTAAATCAATCACCATAACCAGGGTATTCTCTGCAGCGGCAAGACTTAAGGCACTGACCTCTTCAATCCGTGCCGAATCCCCCGGCAGCAGCTCGACATCCCCCTGCAGCTTCAGCCTTCCTTCAATTAGATATATAAAAATGCGCCGTCTCTGCTCCTGTTGAAAAGATAATACCTGGCCGTCCTCCGCCCGGCCGAGATAAATCGTCATATCCTGGGCAATACCCACGACCTCTTCCGAAGGCTCTGCAGCCACCACTGGCAGCAGTTTTCCTTCAAGCTTCGCCGGATCAAATCGGCCGGTGCTGTAAGAAGGTGCCGTTCCGCGGGTACGCGGCATGAACCACAGCTGCAGCAGCCGTACCGGCTCGCTGTCCGAAGGATTATGCTCCGTATGAATAGCGCCGGTTCCAGCCGACATGCGCTGAATGCCGCCGAAGGTTGTTTCTGCTACATTGCCCAAATTATCTTCATGGCGCAGCCTGCCGGACAGCACGATGGAGACGATCTCCATGTCGCTGTGCGGATGGGCGCCGAAGCCCCTGCCCGGTGCGATGGTATCATCGTTGCAGACGCGCATCGGACCAAACGAGGTATTATTAGGATCATAGAAATCACCGAACGAGAAGCTGTGGCTGCCTTGCAGCCAGCCATGATCAAAACGGTGGGCGGATTGTGCCGGATAGACTTGAATCATATGATCCCCTCCTGAAAGTTTTGTGAGCATTCCTTCAAAGATCTGCTTCGAACAAAACCGACTTCGAAAGCATCTGCTAACAATATTTTAGCAGAAAGCACCGCAAAACAAAAAAACCGGCCAGCTTACGCTGACCAGCCCCTGCTTCCCTTGACAGGTGAAGCTATTTAACCCTGAAATCCGTTCCAATGGGTAACCTGCTCCAGCGGCAATCTGACGGTTGGCCGTCCTTCCACCGCTGCCTTGCCCAGAGCAATCAGCATCACTGTTATATAACGCTCAGGGATCTGGAACAGCTCTCTGAAGCCATCAGGGTTGAAGCCGCCCATAGGCACAGTGTCATAACCTTTCGCTTTGGCTGCAAGCATAAGCTGCATGGATACCAGGCCGCCGTCAACACGCGCGATGTTATTCAGCACCTCAACCGGCATGCTGGAATATCCATCCCGGCTTCTCTTCGCCATGGCAGCTCCCACTTCCGGAGTCACATATCCGGCAGCCTCCGCGTACTCGTAAATAGCCTCTGCATTGCGGTATGCCTCGGAATCGCCAAGCACGGCGATAACGGCAGAAGCTTCTACCGTCTGCTGCTGGTTGTTGGCGATAGGCAGCAGCTGTGCCTTCAGCTCCTGATCCGTAATGACGATGAACCGCCATGGCTGCAGATTGGAGGAGGATGGTGCCAGAACCGCCTCTCCTAGAATCTCCTTGAGCTCCTCCTCGGAAATCTTCCAGGATGGATCATATTTGCGCACCGAATGCCGTTCGCGGATCACCTTGTTAAATTCCACTTCCGTTTTCAATTCCGTTGACATCACACTACTCCTCCTCTTCCTAATCCGGTTTATATTCTGTGTTTATTAACACACAGTTAAAAGCAAAAAAATATACTCTCCCTGCGGCAACTCATCATGATGCGTTTAACTGTATTTTAATATGCACAGTATAATTCAAATAAATGAATCCTGTCAACAACCTGCTTTGCGCACCATATCGGCAAGCGTGTACTGCTCCAGCACGCCAAGCACACTGCGATCCATTTCCTCCAAAACATCTCCGCAGGCCGCCTTCATCTGCTCTCCAAAAGCATTGATGCACATCGTATCTTTTACCGCTTTATTGCGGGATTCCCCCACTTCCAGCGCCAGGTATATTTCCGCGAGCGTCAGCTCCTCCGGGGCACGGTTCAGCAAATATCCGCCATCCCTGCCTTCCCGGGTCACCAGGATATGCTCTCTGGTCAGCTTCGCCATCGTGCGTCTCAACAGCGTTGCCTCCGACGAGAGAAGCTCGGCGATCTCGCAGCTTGAACAGGTGTCGCCCTTTTTCGCCAGGATCACAAGCGCCTGCAATACCAGTCCAAACGATTTATATTGAAGAGCTCCGCTGTTTCGCGTTTTTGTCATTATTCCCGCTCCTTTCGGCACATTCATGTAAGCTTAGTATAGAGCCCATCCCCAGTTTTGGCAAAGAGAAAGCCCTGCCGGCATCGCAATACGATCTCGGGAGAGCTTGGCCGTTCGCGGAACCGGAAATTTCTTGATATCCGTACGTTTCGTTTAGATTGTAGAAATTTGGATTTCAGAAACAACCGCCCATTCCTTGGAAGTAGTATCCTTCAGATACACCTGGATCTTATAGTTTCCCTTTGCACTAAAGGTGCTGGAGAACTCAGCGGATTTGAACCAGAAGCTGTCCTTCTTGTCCTTGACCGACGCGGCATCAATATTTTCTGTTTTGCCCTCCGGGTCGCTGATGATTATTTTCAAATCCGATATATCCGTCTTCAGGCTGTCCACCTGCACCAAGACCGAAAATTTATTGCTGACACCGCTTCTGACCTTTCCAAAGATCTTCCCCTGATCATCAAGCAACGCAATGTTAACATTCGGCTTATAGACACGGACAGCCTTGGCGGATTCGTCCCAGAACATAAGCGCCTGCAGCCCCCCAACCAGCTGCTGGGCCGGCAGATAGGTCTCTCCATCAACTGATAATCCTGCTTGTTTTTGCAGCACATTGTTCAAATAGACCGCTATATCCGGTTTGCCGGGCGCGGCATAAAGCATGGTTCCGCCTGAAATCATCGTTATACAAACGGCTGCCAAAACCTTCTTTTTCATCTTCCCCATTCTTGATCCCCCTCTCTGTGACTATGCTGTTTATACCCTTCAGAAGGCAATTAGTTGCATAATATTAGAAAACAGTATAGCCGAATATTTGGTAGATCCAAACGGCGGCAGATGTGTATTGCCAAAAAAACCGGCTGCCCCGTCCTGTTAAGGATGGCACAGCCGGTTTCTCTGAAATCATATGATTAGGAACAGGACAACGTCCAGTCTTCCATGCAATTGTTACAGCTTGGCAATCGTTTCCGTAAGCACTGGCACGATTTGCGATTTGCGGGAAACTACACCCTTCAGAATAGCTTTGTTATCATCCAGCTTTACATTATAAGCCTGCTCTACAGCACCTGCAACGCGGCCCAGAGCCAAACCTACGGAATCGTTGTTCAGGATATCTGTAACAACGAACAGGAACAGATCAAGTCCTTTGTCAGCAATGATCGTGTTCAGCGCAGCTTCCAGCTCTACCTGCTTGGAGAGCACATCGTTCACATCCACCGCATTTACCTGGGCAATTTCCACTTTGTATTCACCCATTTTGAATTCCTTGGCATCCAGGGAAATCAGCTGTGCAATGCTCTTGTCGCTGAGGTCTGCTCCAGCTTTAAGCATGGAAAGTCCATAGCTGTCTGCATCCACACCGGCAATTTCAGCCAGCTCACGCGCAGCTGCCACATCTTCTCCGGTGCAGGTTGGCGATTTGAACAGCAAAGAATCGGAAATAATGGCGGACAACATCAGACCGGCGATTTCCTTCGGAATCGCTACTCCGTTTTCTTTGTACAGCTTGTTCAGGATTGTTGCTGTGCAGCCAACCGGCTCGGCACGGTAGTACAGCGGATGAGCCGTTTCAAAGTTGGCGATCCGGTGATGGTCGATAACCTCAACAACCCGCACCTGATCAATATCATTTGCGCTTTGCTGCCGTTCATTATGGTCAACCAGAATAACCTGTTTAGCTTCGCCTGCCACATTCTCTACCAGACGCGGAGCTGCCACTCCAAATTGATCGAGCGCAAATTGCGTCTCGCCGCTTACTTCTCCCAGACGAACCGGCTCGGCATCCCAGCCCAGTTCTTTTTTCAGTGCCGCATAAGCAATTGCTGAACAAATCGTATCCGTATCCGGATTTTTGTGTCCAAAGATCAATGTTTTTTCCATTTCCAATCTCCTTACTTTGTTTTTTGTGAGAATAATATACCATACATTGATAGGGACTAGCCAGATTGTGCGGCAGAACTTAAGTTTGAGGTCACCATTTATGCTTATAAATTGTATGCTTATACAAGAATAACCCGCCTACGAAAAAAGTCCGCTGGCAGGTTATCCGGCAGTCAGGGAAATGAAAATGCAGAATAAAAACGCCGTACTACTGCTTCCCGTCACCGTCATGGATCAGCAGCTGGCCGAGCCTTTCCGCCAGCGTACCTCCGCCGACCAAAGAGACATTGCCGATCCGCTCACTGATTTTCTCCAGAAACTCAAGCTCCTTCAGACGGTATAGCGTTTTGTTCTCGTCCATCAGCTTTGCCGTGTTCAGCAGACTGCGGGTGGAGGCTGTTTCTTCGCGCCGGGTGATCAGATTCGCCTGTGCCTTCTTCTCCGCCAGCAGCACGGTATTGAGAATATCCTTGATCTCTCCCGGCAGAATAATATCCTTCACTCCGGCGGAGTGGAACTGTACACCATACCCTTCACTCTGCTCCTGCAGCCGGGAGAGTACAAAAGCCCCCACCTCCTGCTTCATCCGCAGCAGATCATCAAGCTTCAGGCTGCCGACGTATTCACGGAGCAAGAGCTGCAGGCTGATATACATTTGTTCCTCCACCGATTTGATCGCCAGCGTCCGCTGCGGATTCACAATCGAATACTGGCAGACAAAATTGAGCCTGAGGCTAACCTTATCCTCTGTCAGCATCTCCTGACCGGTCATATCCATTTGCTGCTGGCGCAGGTCAACGGTTTTTACCGCCACCTTCACCGGACCTCTCCAGAAATCATATTTGCCCGGAGGCAGCTCCCGCTGCAGCATGTTATTGAAATAAAGAATGCCGATTTCATGTGCGGCTACCTCAAAGCTCTGAATTGCATATGGAAAACACGGCAGGATGGAGCGGTCAATCTCCGCCGGAATCTCCGGCTGGCGGCTATCGGCGCGGATGAACCGGTGCGTGCTCAGCTTCGTCCAGAAAGCATGCTGGCCGGGAGGAAGCAAGGTTCGGAATCTTTCGTCCTCATAATGCAGCACATATTCATAATCGGTTACGTTCACAATCTCCAGGTCACGCACCAGCACTTCGTCCTGGATGAAAACTTTCAACGCTTTGCCGGGGACGCTGAACGGCTCGCTTAATTTCAACTTTTCGATTTTCTGATCTGTAAAACCTGTCAACCAGTATGTACCGGGCTCTAAATATTTGTCGTAGCTGCCTTTCTTGAACAGTAGTCCGCGTTCATCGGCAGCAATCGTGATTTTATTTAACATTAGTTCCTCCCGAATCCGCCTTGATTCTCTGACTTGAGGCGGCTCCTCTGATCGTCGACCCCGGCAAGGAGATTCTCCCGGCTGCGGCTGCGGAGCCGGTCTTAAGGAGCGGGAGAGGCAAGTTCTCGAAGGAAGGGTTCACGGCATAACATCTTGGCCCGCCTGCAACCTGAAGAGTTATGCAATGCCTGGCCCTCTATCCGTGCCCGTTCCCGGCTCCGGTATCCGCCGGCTGCATAGCAGCGCTTCCGGCACCTGCCCGAAGGACAGGCCGAGAATCTCCGGCAAAGTCTACTCATGTGTAATGCTCAAATTTTACCAAAGTCGCTTATAAGGCGATGGGGATTCGAACCCCGAAGGAGGATAAGTCCCGGATCTGCTCTGCAGTATACCCGGCCATACAATGGCGGGCACTGCGGGATCATCAGAAATCCCCGCTAAGCACGCAGATCGTAAATACCCAAATCTATTATAATTTGTAAGTACCTCATTAATAAAGCTAAATTCCTTTAATTACAGCCATCGGCTTGCACTTCGCGACCACATCGGCTAAATCCGCACCCGTAATGCTGTCGATGATCTGGTCCACATCCTTATAGGCTTGCGGGCATTCATCCAGAATCGTCTCCAGGGAACGGTGGTTGACGATGATCTCCTCCTCCGTGCCCACCTTCAGTGACTGGCTGAACTCATCAACTGTCACTGCCAGCCGGGTAGCTCTTCTGGAGCGCACTCTTCCCGCGCCGTGGCATATGGAGTAGAAGTTCTTCAAGCCTTCCTCCCGCCCGAGCATGATGTACGAGGAGGTACCCATGGAGCCGGGAATCAGTGCGGGATGTCCTGTGTCCTTATACACAGGTGTGTTAAGGAAATGGCCTGGCGGCAGCGCACGGGTTGCCCCTTTACGGTGCACCAGCATCGGCTGGCCGCGGTGGAACTCCTTCAGCGCGTAGTTATGCATCAGGTCATACAACACCGGCATTTCAAACTGCGGCCCATACAGTTCCCGGAAAGCTTCCTGCACCCCGAAAGCGATCATATGCCGGTTGGTTACGGCAAAATTCAGCGCAGAGTACATCAGGTTCAGGTAGGCCTGCCCTTCCCGGCTGCTGATCGGCGCGTAATTCAGGTTCGGATCAGGATTACTTACGCCCCACAGATGCATCGCTTCCTTAATGGTTTTCGTATGCTCCCGGCCCACCGTTGCGCCCCAGGCCCGGGAGCCGGAATGAATCATCACGACAACCCCGCCGTCAAACAGCCCCCACTTCGCCGCCAGCTCCTTATGCTCCTCAGCAATCTCCAGATATTGAATCTCACAAAAGTGGTTGCCGCTGCCCAGTGTGCCAAGCTGTCCGTGGGCATTCTTGCGGATTTTGGGCGGCAGCTGCTCCAGCGCCGCATGGTCATAGCGGAAATTACTTTCCTCCACATGCGTGATCCACTGCGGCGAAGGAATATATTTATCGGGCAGGCCATTTAGGCCGTTCCGCACAACCTCCATAATGTCGATGTCGGCATAGTTGCTGTTGACGCGCTCGTTCGTCGGCACATACTTTTCAATCGCTTCAATCAGCTTGCGGCGGACCGCTTTGTCCTGCAAATCCTTCTTGAGCAGCGGTGTGGTGTGTACCCGCATCCCGCAGCCGATATCCACGCCGACAATCGAAGGGGAGACCATACCGTCCTTCATATTCCAGACTGCCGTGGTGCCGATGCAGGTTCCTACGCCCACATGCGCATCGGGGGTGTAACCCATATACTTATTGCGCGGAATCCGCAGGTTGTTATCAGCCATCTCAAAGATTTTGTCTTCAAACGATCCGTAAATTTCCTTGTTGGCGAACACATGCAGCGCTCCGTGCGGAAGCTCCAGCTCATAATGATTGCCGCCATGGGTTTTGCTGTTCCAATTCATTTCATTCTCCTCCTGAACGTAAAGCTTATTTTTCGACCCCAAAATAAAAAACTGCCGGTTCACGCGGTTCGCCGTCCTCTTCAGGAGCAGCAAAATCCAGCGTAATCCGGCAGCCTCAGCTCTTGTTCCTCATAGCTGCAGCGGCGCAGCCATGCTGCGCTCTGCAATCGGAATCCCCCTTGTCTTACGCCTCGCAGGAGAGATACCGGGAGGATAGATGCCGCCGGACAAGTAAACATAACGCTCATCTCGATGAACAGCATATAGCGGGCAGGCGGGATCCTGCGGCTGCGATAGCTGTAGCGGTTGCGGTTGCTCCTGTTTCTTTTCCTGACTCTGTTTTTTTATAAATTGTTCATGCCAACTCATCTTTGCGTTCATGGTTCTCTCTCCTTTCACGAATGGGTTCAACCGTGCTGGAATGCTTAAATTTAGGGTAAGCTAGCTCATACACAAGTGGAAACGGCTTTGCCTTCCACAAAAGGACGGTATCCGTTTCAGCGAGAAATAGAAGGATAATTTATAGCGTGAAGCATATAAGTTTTTATATCTACAAAAAGACTGCGTTCCGCCGCCTCTTCCCCCAGCCGTCAAAAGGCCAAAGAAAAAGGCTGCGAGATACGCAGCCTGGGTTCCCAAAAACTCTGTGTACAGTTGCAGGTTATGCCTGCATACTGCCGAGCAAGGGGGAGCTGCGCAATACAATCGTATCGTCACTATAGGAGACAAATGATGGCTCATCACCGGATAGAATTCTCTCGCTGAAGCCTGTTTGATCATTCTGTTCAAAGCGATTTAGTATCATCATTGTTCCTGCACCCCCCCTGGCCCATTCCGACCCGTAAATTTATTGCCAGCTTACCATGTTATTCCAGATGATGTCAACCGCTATATAGTTTGAACTTAAGATCGCGGTTGAAGCCCACAGACAAAGGTTTTTCAGCCACTATGCAGTCATCAAGGTATCTGACTCTTGGTCTTCGGAAGCGCCTCTGGCACTGCTTCGCCGTTCAGCGGTTCGTTATCCGAGAAGAGATCGGGATTCACAGCCAGCATCCGGCTTAGGATTTCAGTCGTTTCTACTGTGCCGCAGATCATTGCCACGGCATCCCCAAAGCTGCCCTTGCGTAAAGCACCGCCCGCTTGAAGCACCTGCTCCACCTTCCAAAAATGCTGCGACCAGGACAGTCCGCAATGTCTACGGGAAGGCACGGCGATTTCTTCGCCTTCGGGCGTAATCGTGTAGAGCAGCTCATGGTCATCTGTCATTCTGCCGGGAATATCCACCCATTCCTCGATTCCATGGATGAACGTATTCCGCCGTAAATCAACGCCAAGCAGCATAATGTCAGCTTTGCGGTCGAGCAGCTTACCATAGACTGAATCCCGTGAGCAAGGCGTATCCCGGCTTTCCTCTCCGGCAATGAACGCCTGCGCATCCTTGCCCAGGGCAGCCACGGAATGGGTCGGATGCCAGGAACGGATCACTCCCGGACGGCGGCGGAACAATTCCGGCAAAATCCCGACGCAGACAGGGGAGTTTAATACATCAAATCGCGGATTAGTGGCATTAATATACGACCAGGTGTGTGTCGGCAGCACAAACAGCCCGTCCTTCATATACTCACTGAGCACATCCAGTACCGTGTCTGCACCTCCCTGCACCTCACCGATGCTTTTTAACGAAGAATGAACGAGCAGTGTCCCCGACGGGTTGATTTCAAGTGCCTTCAACTGTTCAAACAAGCCTGTTTTGGTGTGCATTTTTGCTTCTCTCCTTCACGAAATTGTACAGATCATAAATCCTCTATTGCAAATTAGGTTATTAACTGATAAAATTATAGTAACTTAATAATATTCACAAAAGTTCAAATTTGTATACTCGCCGTTGTGTTCTATCCGATTTCCATATGAACCGAACGATTCCAATACATGCTTAGTCAACTAACAGGAGGTAATATACCATGAGTTTAACATTAAAAGGACTTCACCACGTATCCGCGATTACAAAGAAAGCACCGGAAAATTTCAAATTTTACACCGAAGTGCTTGGTCTGCGCCTGATTAAAAAGACCGTAAACCAAGATGACATCTCCGTGTATCATTTGTTCTACGGGGATGAGCTGGGCAATCCGGGGACAGAATTGACTTTCTTCGAGCTTCCGAATGCTGGACGCAACCGCGACGGCAATAACAGCATCTCTGCCCTTTCACTGCGTGTGCCGGATGATAAGGCGCTTGATTATTGGAAACAGCGTTTAACCGAGTTCAGCGTAGAGCATGATGAAATAACGGAGCGGGGCGGCCGCAAGACATTGGCCTTCCGTGATCCTGAGGGACAGCGTTTCAATCTGGTCTCGGATGAGAACAACCAGGGCGTGCCCGGCGGCAAGCCCTCGGATAAGAGTCCTGTTCCGGCAGAGCATGCCATTGTCGGTCTGGGCCCCGCACATTTAACCGTTGAAACAGCGGAACACACCGCATTAGTCTTGGAGGATCTGCTTGGCTTCCGCCGCAAAGGCAGCTATCCTTCGCCCGCAGCCGGGCAGCCGGACATCATTGTATATGAAACCGGAGAAGGCGGTTCCGGCACAGAGGTGCATTTGGAGGAACGCAATGACCTTCCCCAGGAACATCTCGGACGGGGCGGTGTACACCATGTGGCCTTCCGCGTGGACAACGAAGAGGAATTAAAGCAATGGATCGAGCGCATCCGCACAGTACAGCTGCCCAATTCCGGGTTCGTTGACCGCTTCTACTTCCGCTCCCTCTACTTCCGCGAGCCTAATGGCATATTGTTCGAGCTGGCTACGGACGGTCCGGGCTTTGCCACGGACGAACCGCTTGAGCACCTGGGAGAATCGCTTGCCCTGCCGCCGTTTCTGGAATCGAAGCGCGCACAGATTGAAGCTCATCTGAAGCCGCTTGATACCCGCCAGCAGTCTTAATCCGGCTGTCTGTTAGTTTTTAAATACTGAGGCACGCCTCTTATATAACAAAGCCGCATTCTCTGTGAATGCGGCTTTGTTCATACTGCTGAATTCTGCAGCTGGATATTTAAATATCCGACCAGGTAACGGTGAAAACGTTATAGCCGGGCTGTGCTGTCGAAGCTCGGCCTGAGATGGAGACCGGGCTGATTCCGCCCAGTTTGCCGGTAATCTTCACAGTTGTTGCAGTTACCGTCTCTGATGCATTCTCCGACCGTTTAATCCGGGCATATTCACTATACACGAACCCCATCGTAGCCAATGTCTCCTGGGTCATATAAGTAAAGGAGGCCTTCATGACTCCGCCCGAATCCGTATCCAAAGTTGTTGTAACCACGGCATCTGCCGGAATCGGAAAATCCTTCGGCAGATTAGCAGGCCGCTTCACACCCGCCGCCGGAGTACTTGTGCCGCTGCCGGAGTTCCCGGAACCCGCAGTACCTCCGGTGCTTCCAGAGCTTCCTGACGCTGCTCCAGTTTCGGCCCCGCTGCCGATTCTCACTTTGGAATTAACCGCATCATAGGCAACTGGCACGTCCAGGGCATCTGCGATGGAGCGGATCGGCAAATACGTCGTCCCCTCATAGGTGATCGGAGCCAAGGTTTTGCCGTTGGCATCCTTCAGCCAGTAGGGAGTTCCGTCCACAACAATACCAAGTCCATGGTTCAAATAAGCCTTGATCTGCTGCAATTTACTTCCTGCGTATACGCCAGCAGAACCGGTTACGGCCATGCCGGCTACAATTGTGGCAATCAGACATTTTTTATTCATAGCAATCCTCTCCCGTATATTAGAATGATGTGGAATTGAATTTTGCGCCTTAATACTATTTAACACCGGGAGAGCTTTTCAACCTGTTAACCCTCCAACTTCAGGCGATAATTCCAAGAAGCTCGGACAGATCCCGGATTTCATATGTAGGCTTAATCCCCGCTTCATTGGCTTTCTCCAACGGATTGAACCAGCAGGTGTCGATCCCGTAATTCATCCCGCCCTGGATATCCGATGTCAAAGAATCGCCCACAATCAATACTTTGCTTTTATCCGTAATCCCAAGTTTGGCAAAAGCATAATCGAAAATCCCGGGCTCCGGCTTCTGCGAGCCTGCCTCCTCGGAAATAATAATCTGCTCAAACGTATTGCAGAGTGGCGAACCTTGAATTCTGGACAACTGCACATCTTTGATTCCATTCGTGATAATCGCAAGCCTGCAGCCGGTGAGCCCGCCGCACAGTTCCACCGCCCCCTGAATCAAATAGGTCCCCTCACCCAAAAAGCGCAAGTAGACTTCGCTGAAGGCCTCCGGACTGTATTCGAGCTTGTGGCGCGCAAACAACCGGTTGAACCGTTCTACCCTGAGCGCCGCCGAGGTAATCCGCCCCTGCTCCAGATCCTTCCACAGCGCCTGATTGATCTCGCGGTAGCTGGCCGCATATTCCTCCGCCCCCGTCGGCAGCCCGAAATGGGCAAACACATTTAGAAAAGCCTGTCCTTCCGCCATTCCATAGTCAAACAGCGTATCATCGGCATCAAATAAAATAACCTCGTATTTCATAATTCCCCTCCAGTTTTATGTTTCGTCGACAAACGTTCTGCTTCTGCGATATAATTTAGACAGACCTGCTTAAAAAAATCAACGGTGGTGATTGTCATTTTATACGTTTTATCGTTTCTGGTGTCATTTTTCATCGTCTATTGGCTGATTCCTCCGCTTAGCAAACTGGCTTTCCGGCTTGATTTTGTGGACAAGCCCCGTCAGGATGTCGAACGCAAAATACATAGGGAGCCCATCCCTCTGACAGCCAGCTACGCCATATTTATCGGATTTTTCATTACATATCTGCTGTTTGCCCGTGACTTCTCACTGGAGACACTTGCCCTGTTCATCGGCGGTGTGCTGCTGCTGACTATAGGCACCATTGATGACTGGTACAAAACCAAGGGCAAGGATTTCCCGGCACTGCCCAAGTTTATCGTACAGATTGCAGCGGCGATCCTTGTTTTTCTCTCCGGTAATGCCTTTACCGGGTTCATTAATCCGTTCTCCGGGGATTACATCTCCCTGCCGGTTATTCTGCAGTTCGTGCTGACGATCATCTGGATCTTCGGCGTAACTACTGTCATTAACTTCTCTGACGGCATGGACGGATTAGCCGGGGGACTCACGGCCATTTCGGCAGTCACCCTGTTTATTGTCGCTGTGACCAAGGGGCAATCTACTTCCGCAATTATGGCTATTGCTCTCGTCGGAGTTACACTTGCCTATCTGCGCTACAACAAGGCACCAGCCAAAATCTTCATGGGTGACGCAGGCGCCACCTTCCTCGGCTTCATTCTGGCCGTGATCGCACTGGACGGCGCGTTCAAGCAGGCAACGGTGCTGTCGTTATTCATCCCGATATTAGCGCTTGGCGTGCCGATTTTCGATAATATCTTTGTCGTCGTCAAACGCTTCATCCAAGGCAAATCGATCTATCAGGCCGACGCCACCCAGGTGCATTACCGCCTGCTCAAGGCCGGTCTTAACCAGAAGCAGGTTGTTGCCGTGCTTTATCTGGTCAGCGTGTGCCTGTCGCTGTCCTCGATCATCCTGTTGCTGATCGAGACTTAACAGACGGCGTATACTCAAACTGCCGGGCTTGTACGAGCGCAGAAATAAGAAAACCACCCTTAACATGCAGGGTGTTTCAGACTGTAGACCAATAGGGTTTCAGAACTTGTCCCTGAGTTCTGAAACCCTATTATTATATGTTTTTACATACTTACCTGCGTTCTCTTATATAAAACTGGTATTGCCGCTGCTATAAGGATCATACCCATAAAAGCGGGTGCGGCAGACCCAAGTGATACATAGATTTGACCTCCAATGACAGGCCCAATCATTCTTGCTAAAGCCTGAATAGATTGGCTCCCCCCTTGAATCCTTCCTTGTTCACTAAAATCGGCAGACTTAGAGAGCATCCCATTAAATGAAGGCCCAAAGATCGAATCACCAAAACCAAATATAAACATGCCAGTGATAAAAAGAGGATAGAATGAGAACAAAGCAGATAGCGCAATAAGACTGTAGCCTATAATCTCTGAAATCATTCCAAGAACTGCTATCTGTTTATCACTAAGTTTTGTCAAAAGCTTTGGCATTATGAAACCTTGTGAAACGATGTCTTGGGCGCCCATAATTGAAAACACAAGACCGATTAGTGCAGGCTTCCAACTGAAAGTATCCATTGTAAATTGGGATAAAACCGCCTGTAAAGATCCGTTGGGTATCCAAAGTAAAAACGCCGAGACAAGTAGCCTTTTTAAGTTTTTTGTGGAAAGCAGGTTAGCAAGCTGTGTAAATGGATTCAGTCTAACAAAGGTAATCTCTTTCAGTCTATTATTCTTGCCAAGGCTCTCAGGCATAAAAAAGAATCCATAAACAACATTCAATAAAGTTATTATTGCTCCAAAATACATGGGTACAGCATAACCAAACTTGGCAAGTAATCCGCCTAGAGTTGGGCCAATAACGGTGCCTACACCTACAATCGCACTCACCCATCCAAAGTATTTGGTTCTCTGCTCTTGAGGAATGATATCTGCAAAATATGCGAAGATCGTGCTTATGCTCCCGCCTGTTATACCTTCTATTATGCGCCCGGCAAATAGTACCCATAGAGCTCCGCCTATGCCAAAAATGAAGTACCCGATTGCGGAACCCAAAAGGCATACTAAGAGCAATGGACGACGGCCATATTTGTCGCTCAAAGCCCCAAGTACGGGGGCCGCAAAAAACACGCAGAGGGCATAAACAGAGGTCAGCAGCGTAACAACTATAGCTTGTTCTCCCGGATTGCTTGTATAAGGCTGCACTAAGAATGGGACAACAGGCATTATAATACTGAAGCCTATTCCGCAAAGAAACACAGAGATAAGACCGAATATTAAAGCGTGTTTATCTACGGTTTGTTCTGTGTTCTGTTCATTGTGTGATCTAAATATGGACATTTAAATTCTCTCCTCAAAAGCTGTTATTTCGTTTCCTTGTCAACAAAATAATATCTCCGTTTTGTTTCCTTGTCAACAAATTAAACAGCAAAAAAAAGGCAGCCCGTTCTCAATAGAGCCCGGCTGCCTGTGGTTTCATTTTCATTATTCAAAGTTATTCCGACTTAAAATCTATACCCAGTTTTTTTATTTCTGCATCCAAATGCCTACTATACTTTTCTACGAAGCTAAGCATGCTGTCGAATTGTTCCTCGGTTACCTGCTCAAATACGGCTTTATCCCGCTCTTGAAACTCTTTGTGCAGGTCCTCATGGATTTTATAAATTACTTTCCCTTGCTCAGTAAGCCTAAAATAGATTTCTTTCTTGTTATCCTGCTTCTGGTAGCTTTCGATAAGGCCTTTTTTTATGAGCTTCTTAGTCATTTTACTTATGGCACCGCGGGTCATATAAAAGGACTCCGCAAGTTTTGTTACGTTGGAATCTACGTTTTTTTCAATGTATTCGATGCAATGTACTTCAGAAGACTTGTAACCCTTAAGACTGTCCTCCATCTTATCCTTATTAAGCCAAACCATCTTGTTATATACGTCCCTGAAGCCCATTATGACCTGTTCTTCTTTGTTCACGGTCTGTCCTCCCACCCGCTCAGTGCATTAACAATATAATATAGTATTTTTTGTTTCTATTTCAACATTGTCAAAATAATTGATTAAATAACCAATACACGAATGGAGGGAATATAGTGTGATTTTAAAACAGATTCACAACAAATTTGACAAAGAAAATAGGATTTTGAAACAGAAATAATTCGTTTCAAAACCCTATTTGTTTACAGTCTGAAACACCCTTAACCTACAGGGTGTTTTTTTATTGCGCTGCGTTGCCCCCGCGGCGGCGGGCCAGTTGGCACTGATTACTGCGGCTGCTTTCCGGGTTGGTGCTGACTGCTGCTCACGGGGTTCAGCTTAGACTCTGGACCCATAATTGTACTTCGTACAACTAAATAGGCAGAAATCATCTCTTGTCACGGCTTAGTTGCACTTCCTGCAATTATAATCGCAAGAAAGGCCGTTACAGACGCATATCCTCATTTATAGCTGTACGGAATACAATTAACGCCTACAGCATGCCAAAATCCTCTTATTTAGTTGTATAGAATACAGTTATCCTAAAACACTTACTTTTGGGATAAATCGCCACCTATCATCCTTCCTACCGTCCACCCTCCGATTTCATCCATCCCCACTCCCCGTGTGCTGTCAGACAAACTCTAAGTCAGTCATCCTTATGGGTGAAATCATATAGTCTCCGGTAAATAGCCACAATCTCCGGCAGCGGCATCCGGACGAGTCCGCTCGACGACGGGGCGACGAACTCGCGCACGCCATCCACTACCGGTTCTATATGCTCCTGAAATCCCCAATCTGCTTTTGGTTTACGGCTGAATTCAGTGTACACGCCCTTGCCTACAAAGCAGGCTACCTCCGGCCGGTAGAGCTTCAGCTTGGCACGAAGCAATTCCCGCCCCTCGGTATACTCCTCGCGGGTAATATCCTCGGCCCCGCGGGTCGGGCGGACTACAATATTCGTAAAGCCGTAGCCGAGCTTCAGCAGTTCACCGTCCTCCGAGGCATCATAGAGGCGCGGTGTCAGCCCTGACTGCTCAAGAATCCGCCAGAAATTATTGCGCGGATTCGCATAATGATGCCCCTGCTCGCCCGAGCGGAGACTTGGATTGAATCCAATGAAGACGATCTGCAATCCGTGATCCAGGTGATCCGTCACCTCTTCCATATCACATTCCTCCTGTACTGGAGATTTGGTGCTATTGTTCTTCCGGTGCACTTAATGGCGCTATGCAGGCAGGCGGAACCGGCTCAGCCAGCCATACCTCATTTCCGGCATAATAGAAGGTTACACCAGACTCTACAGCCTTAACCGTATCCACGGCGAGCAAAACAAGCTTGCCTCTGCGGCTTCCGGCCAGAGTTGCGAAATGCAGCCCCTCCGATAAATGCACGTATTGCCTGCCCATCGGCTGCAGCCCCTCTTTTACAATCGCCGGCAGCGCATTCTGGTGAGTGCCATGATAGAGTACGGACGGCGGTGTTCCCGGTTCATAGGCAACTTTGGTGTGGCTGTGTCCGTATCTCGCTTTGATCCGCTCCCCCTCAATGGCGAACCGCTGCTTCTCACTGTTCGTGACCGTTTGGCGGATATCTTCTTCTGTAATATGAGACCACTTCGGGGCTGCGTTTATCACTGCGAGCAGTTCCTCCAGCAGACAGGAACCATCCTCCGGATCAAGTATCAGCCCATACTGCTGCGGAGTATGCCGAAGCAGCTTGGTCATAAATTTGCTGAGCGAAACCTCAGCGCTGTGGTTTAACATAAATTGCACCTCTTATAATCACTTTCGTATAATCAATTTCGTATGGGATTCCATCCCTATAGCTTACAACCGCGGATCCACCGGCTCAGATTCCAGTGCCAAAGCAGCAAGCACACATTCATGAATCCGCTCCAGCGGCTCTTTGCGGATAAAACGTTCCACGGACTCGGCGCTAAGAGCACATTCCATCAGGGCGTGCCGCTCCTTCTTGCCGGTCTTGCGCAGTTTTAACCGTGTCAGATTGTCAGGCTGCAAATAATCGATGCCATATATGATGTGCAGGTATTTGCGTCCCCGGACTTTGATCGCAGGCTGAATCATCGAGCTGCCATTCCGTGATATGAAAAGTTCCGGCTTGATCACGATCCCCTCATGACCATTCTCTGTCATCTCTTCCCACCAGGCGATAACCTCAGCTTCATCGGCTTCACTTGCGACAGTCCGGTATTCAGTCTCCATAAAGAGCGGAGAAACACCCGCAAGTTCGCGGTTTTTCTCCATATGCCAGAGATGGCTATGATCAAAAAAACTCTGGCCGCTATGCGCCAAGGTATGAAAAGGAGCAATCCTGATTCCTTCCAGCCCGCTGACATCCCAGCAGTATTCCTGAAAAGCTTCACGGAACACGTGGGCATTTCGCAGCTTCTCGTCCATTTCCTGAACCCAGCCGGATACATCGCGCCCGTTACTCTCCGCTTCTCGCAGCTTCTCCGCAAGCTGTCCGCGGTCCATTACGGCGGCTTCTGCGACATGCGCGTACTGGGAAGCGATCAATTCACGAGCCTTCAGGTTCCATGGAATAATTTCGGCATCCAGCAGCAGCAAATCCGTATCATGGCGGACAAAATAATCCGCTTTCCGCAAATCGGCATTCAGCTTAGCCAGTACTTCGGACTCCGTTTCCTTGTCAAAGAATGCCCGGCCCGTCCGGGTATAAATCGTACCCAGTGTGGGACGTCCCACATAGGATACTGCCGCTTCCTTGTCACGAAACAGCATCAGGATAGCCCGGCTGCCCATGTGTTTTTTCTCGGCAACCATTGTTTCCACACCCTGTTTGCGATAATAGGCAAAAGCCTCACGCGGATGCTCCAGGTAAGATTCATCTGCGGATACTGCCGGAGCCGGACTCATGGTCGGAGGAATATAAACCAGATCCTCCAGCGGAATCGTAAAATGGGAGACGGTATCAATGGCTGCTTTGACGAATTCACCGCGCACAGAAAGTTCACCATAGGCAGCTGTCATAACGGAGTACCCTTCAACAAACTTCCGCAGGTTAGGCGGAGAGAAACGGCCGCGTTCCCAGCGGATCAGCGGGCTGTCCGGATCCTGGGCGTAATCTCTGTGCGCCTTGACCGCAACAAACTGCTGTTCAGGATACCGGTAAGCCGTCAACGAGCCGCCAAAGACTGCGCCTTGATCAATGTTGACCGTATTCTTAACCAGAGTAGGGTAAGGTCTCGGATCATGCCCCCAGACAATCAGCTCACCGGAGTCATGCTGCACATACCATTCCTTGCGTACAGGAGTGCCCTTCCCCTCACTTCCTTCTGTATCACCGTAGCGGCAAAAGTCCTGAATCCGTTTCGACTGCCTGCCGATATACTCATCGCGGATTCCGGCATGGGCAACAACCACCCGCCGTATACCACCCCGTCCATACACCAGATGACTGGGGGCGGAGAGCAGGAACTGCTTCAGCTCTTCTCTAAGTTTGCTAGCCGCAGCCTCACCCTCTGCCAGTGCATACTGCTCCAGCTCGGCGGCAAACTTCTCATCGCCATGGCTTAAGGTAACCTTGCGTCCCCCAAGATACCGGGCAATCTTCCAGCCGTGATTGCTGTCGACCATACGTGAGATTCCGGCGTCACTGTGCCGCTTCCAGAATCTCAGTGCATCCAGTGATTTGGGACCACGGCTCATTACATCGCCTACAGAGATTAGTTCTCTGCCTTCAGGATGGCGGTACAATCCGCTTTCATCAGCGACATAGCCCAGTTGATCAAGCAGTTCCAACAACTCATCGTAACAGCCGTGAATGTCGCCGATCACATCAATCCCTGCACCAATTTCAATCAGCAATTCATTCTGCTTGCGGACAAACTGCACACTTTCCGTTTCTTTCAACATATATGTGAAATCAAAGCCTTCATCGCGCAGCCCTCTTAGCGAACGCTTGAATTGGCTAAATTGCGCCTTGACCCGCTGCCTGCCGCGAGGCAATTCACGTCCCTTATCCCGTTCAAGCAGGATCTGTTCCGGCAGATCGAGCACCCAGGCCGTACAGGGCAGATCATAATCTGCTGCCATCTCTATATATTTCTTACGGTATTCGGGCAGCAAATGTGTGGCATCCACCACCGTCAGCTTCCCCATCCGGCAGCGCATGGATATCATTGTGTTCATCGCTTCAAAGGCCAGTTTCGACAGCAATTGGTAATCGCCATACAGAATATCCGCTTCTTCACGGGGATGGCCCTTCCAATCAATAAAATCGATATCACCCACTAATGAGCGGTAATCGTCGGAAGAGACGATCTCTGTCTGCAACAATATGCCTTCTTGCACCAATCTGCGGAGCAGAGTCGTTTTGCCGCTGCCGGAAGGCCCCACCAGTACGACGATGCCTCCATGAGGAAACGGAATGACCCGCTGCCTTTCCTGTCTCTCTATCATTGTGATGTTTCCTCCTTCGTAAATATGGCCATCTGCGTCGGGCAACCGAAACCTTCCATGCATTCGCCTATCCCCTTCAGCTCCGCAGAGTAACCAAAGGCTGTCGTCCAGCGGGAACACCAGGCGGAAAATGCTTCTCTTCCCCATTCAAAACGGTGGTCGCCATGACGCATCTCTTCCCGCTCCATCTCGTAGACCTCGTTGTATTCCTTATTCGGGGTAGTTATAATCAGGGTCTTTGGACCATATTCGGCGAAAACAGTCTCCATCACCCGCGCCAGCCGGTGCTCATCGATATGCTCAATCACCTCGCAAAGAATCATTACATCCTTGTTCCGCAGTGACTCGTCGAAATAGAACAGGGATCCGGTTACCGGCTTAGGCACGATAGTTCCTTGCCTGCCTTCCAGCTTGACGAACCGGTCCATGGCTCTCAACTGAGCTGTGGCAGAGGGCTCAACTGCTTTAATATCACGGACACCAGGCACGTTAGCGAGTATGGCAGAGAGCTTGCCTTCCCCCGAGCCAAAGTCAACAATACTGGCTTTAGCTTGCAAAGCTTCAACGGTAGCGGCAATAGCTGCGTAACGCAAATCATTCAACCGGACTTTCGGCTCTTCTAGAGCCTCGGATTCGAAGGATTGATCAGGTAAAGCATTTGGCGCATCCGTTGAACCTTTAACAGCAGCTTCCTTTGCATTTTCATCAACAGAAGCTCCACCGGAATTCTGAGTGCGGCCCTCCAGCGCCTCGAACTGTTTAATTACCCCTGCAAAACGCAGCGTCCGTTTCAGAATCAGCGCTCGCTGAGGATGATCCTGAAGCCAGCCTTCGCCATAACGCCTGATTTTATCAACCTCATCCTCACTGATATAGTAATGCTTGTAATCATCCAATGCGGGAATGAGCACAAAAAGCTGCTGCAAGGCAGTCTGGAGTGTCTGAAATCCTTTTAGTTTAATATAACGGACAGAACTGCGGTTCTTGAGGTCAAAGGAATACTCCGCCTCTCCCCGCTCCAGCACCACTTCATAACCAAGCGCAGTGAACAACTCTTCAAGTGTACGGTCAGGCAAATTGGAGGCTACAGGTCCAAAAGAAAGCTCGAGTGCAAGGCGTTGGCCTACCCAGGACAGATACGCTTCTTTCGGTTTGCCGTTCAATGCAGTACCCAGTGCGGGACGGATATAGGTGCAGAACAGACTGCTGGTTACAAATTCACGGTCATTGATGTATTGCGTGATGTCGTTGTGTGCGGAGGAAGAACCCTTCACCAGCTCAATTGGGTCGGGTGTTACATAGATGACCGCCTCCGTCTCTTCTTCGGAAGAGACTGTGTACACAATACGCACTCTGGCCTCTTTTTCAATCCGGTCATACAGATTATTCGGGTTTTTAGCGAGCAGATGAGAGAGCATTCCTGCTCCTGTTCCTGTCGCCTTGATGATTAAATGCATAAGGTTGATCTCTCCTTAGGTTTCGCTTTGATTTCCCACGCCTGAAGTCCAGCGGCTGTCTTCTCCCCATACTTCCAGCAGCGCGGCCCGGAACAGTTCATCCAGGGCTGCATCCGCTACACCGCCCCCGCTTCCAAATTGCGAAGCCGCAAGCTCGAAATGCGCGATCTGCTGCTCCAGATAAACGTTAATGACTTCCAGACGCGGCTCCAGATCCAGCTCCTCGCCGGACATTTTACGGTGTAGAAGCTCCAGTACAGCCTCTCTAAGCTCGGTTCCTTCAGGAATCAGATCCAGGGCCAGCACATTGAAATCCAGTGGAGGTACCTCCTGGTATTTCTCGATCCAGGCACACGCGAGCAACGGACGGAGAACGTAGAAATATTTCTTAATCTTGACCTCGCTGCCTTGCAGATAGGTCCGGTAATTCCCCCGGGCCATGTTCAGATAATGATAGATACAGGATTTGGGCGAGAAGCTGAGCGGTGATAGCTTGCGGATACTGTCCGCCACCGTGTAATTTTGCTCATACCGGATGGGGGATTGCAGCCATTCCAGCAGCGGCGGATTGGATTTGCGGAAGAGGGTCAGCCCTTTCTTCAGATCCCAGCCGTTAATATCAAGCAACTCGCTGATCGGCCGTTCAATCACATCCCGCTGCTCAAAAATCGAGAGATATGCCTCGGGGCGGCGCAAATACAGAAAGCGGACGTCATAATCACTGTCCTTGGACGGAAACCCCCAAGCTCGGCTGCCCGACTCACAGGCATACAGAATGCGTACATTCTCCTCCGCCTCAATGCCACGCAGCTCGCGGAGGATCAATTGATGAATTTCAGACATGCTTCATTCTCCTTTCGGACTCTGCCGAAATACAAAAAAGCCATGGACTCCATTCGTCCATGGCCGGGCACCATCATATAGCAGAACTACAGTTAGAGTATTCCGGCAACCGCCTTACAGGCTGCTGACCGGAAATAACTAAACGCTGCTAACGCTGAACAGTAACCCAAGGCGGACAGATGAATGGAAGATAGATAATAGCATTATGCGAGTGTAGATTATTCCCTTGTTCAATCATCTGTCCAGACCTCCTGCCGTTCTTGTATTTTCCAAAAGCATAATCCACTCATCCAGTTTCTGTCAACCCGCTGAAGCTAAAACCAGAATCTTAAGGAAGCAGTGATTTTATAGCAGGCGTAAGGTCTTGTTTCCTCAGCGATATATAAGTCACTTCTCCGTACTTATACTTCATCTTTACTACATATTCGCCGGTTTTCCCGCTATAATAGCGTTCTTTTCCCAGAATATCGCCGATAATCTTCTTATCCTTGGTGACCGCCGCAAGACCTTCGCTGCGCGCCAGATCAAAATGCCGCTCAATATTATTCCTGCTTGCCGCGTCAAGCTTATCAATATACCCATCCTTTATAATTTCAGCGGATTCCACATCCTGTGCCTGGGTACGAATTTTATCCGCGTATCTCTTTTCGGCCAGCCAGCCCTCAAGCTCATGATAGGAGGGTTTCCACTCATAGCCATAATAGAGCTGGTAGCCCTTTTCATCCGGCTTGCCTATCGTTTGGATAGAAGCCTTGGAAACCCGGTTGTCCAGCTGATCTTCATAGGACATGTTCAATATCTCCCGTTTCAGAATTTCCTTGAATTCTTTAACCTCTTGAGGATCGGAGATCGAAACCGCTTTACTTATGTTGCTGATTCTCAGACTCTCCACATTATCGCCAAGCCGGGACAGCATATATTCGTTGCGCTTGAACTCCTTGTTCTCCATGATCGCCTTCAGCTCCGGTTCGAAGCCGGCTGATGGAATCCAGTAAGACCGCAGCATCTGCCGCCCATTCTTCAACTGGTACGCAATGCTGAACTGCCTGTTGCCGATAGAATTGCCCAGAGAACGTTCTTCCTCGCCAGGCCGCACAGTGACAAGTGCCTGATGCAGCTTGCGTACAGCCTCAATATAGCTTTTGTCTTCATTGAAGACTTCCTTCTCTTCACAGGGACGGTTCTGAACTTCCATCGGGCCTTGCCCTGGTTCGGTCAACATCCAGAAATTGCTCCCGGCATAAGCCGCCGTGACTTTGTCCGCTGCCGGTACCCTGCTCTCATAGCCGGTAATCCCAGTGACCGGAACATAGAGCAGGAGTCCTAGCAGGATAGTATAGGCGGCGAAGTCAGCGAATACCCTGCGGGTCATGATCTGCCATGTCTTGCGAATGATCATTTCAGCTACAACATAGCCGATGAGTGCTCCGGCAATACAGCCGCCAATAAGCCAGCCTGTCTGCTGCGGCTTCACATTGCCGAAATAAGACACGGAAACCAGCATGGTGCAGAACATCACCCCTGCTTTGAACAACGGATTGAAATAGGTGAAGGCAATCGCCTGCCCAGCCTTTTCGCTATGCCGTTTGCGGTAAAGCACAAAGGATAGCATAATTACTAAGAGAGTGATCACGAAATATATCCATTTCTCTCCTGTACTGACCTTATCGTATGCATTGCTGAGTCTCACAATCTGCAGAACCGGCGACCAATTGACCATTCTATACTCATCATTATAACCGCCTGAATACCCGTACAAATACCTATTAAGATGCATGCCGGTCAGCATTAACAGCGCGGAGGGAAGAACGAGCAGGATATAAACAACAACCCCCTGGAGAATAGTTTGACCTGTACATATCCCAACGAAGGCAGTGAAAACGAACAGGAACAAGGTGAGGATGGTAACCGTCAGGCACCACTCCCAGACTTCCGCTCCTTGGTAAATGTACCTATTGCCGTCCAGTGGTGCCACGATTGCTGTAACTGCGGCAGTTAGCCATACCGGAAGAAGCAGAAGAATCAGGCCGCTCCATGCATGGGCAGCAAGTAAATGCTCCCGGCGCAGCGGCAGGCTGTGCCACAGATCCGATGAAGGTTTAGACTGCAGAAACCGGAAAAGGAATAGACCGGCTACCACTGGAAGCGTAGCGATAAAGAACACTTGCATATCACCGCCGATACCGAACAAACTCTCGACTTTCTCAGGCTCCGCATTCGGATTGCCGCTCAAGAACATCTGGAGCGGAAGAAAGAACATCAGACCTAGCGTGTATATAATTCCGATCCAGCCATGCTGGCGCAAGTTTTGGCGGATTACGCTGCTGTTAAAGAAGAATCGGCTGCGCGTCATAACCGGCATCCCCCATTTCATATATAAAGATTTCCTCAAGTGTCAGCGGCAATAGATCCAGTACATATGGATCGTACACCCGAAAAGCCTGCCCGATCCGCTCGCGGTCCCCTTTTACAATATAGAGATTAACGCTGCCACGCTGTTCCTGATGAAGAATCTGCAGCTTGGCTGTCAGTACCGATGCATGCCGCTCATCCCGGAACGCCACCTGCACTTTATGCGTGTCCGCTTTGAGATCGTCCAGATCCTTCTCCACCAGCATTTTGCCGCCGTGCATAATGCCGACATGATCGCATAGATCTTCAATTTCCCGCAGGTTATGTGAGGAGATGATGACGGTCATCCCCCGTTCGGCCACCTCCTGGAACAGCAGATTCTTGATCTGCCGCCGCATGACCGGGTCAAGCCCGTCGATCGGCTCATCCATGATAAGCACATCCGGGGAGCAGCTTAGGGCGAGCCAGAAGGACGCCTGGCGCTGCATACCCTTGGAGAACCGGCTGAGCTTGCGGCCTGTATCGAGCCGGAACATTTTCCCAAGCTCCTGAAAGTGCGCCTCATTCCACCCCGGATAAATAGAGCGGTAAAAGGCGGCCATGCTCTTGATTGATGCCTGCGGGAAGAAATAAGGACTGTCCGGCATGAAAATGATCCTTTGCTTCACCTCGGGGTTTTCAAAGACCGGCTTCCCTTCAAACTTAACCGTGCCCTCTTCCGGCCGGTAAATACCGGCGAGCGTCTTCAGCAGTGTTGTTTTACCCGCACCGTTCGATCCGAGCAGTCCGTAAATTGCTCCTTTATGTACAGTCAGCGAAATGCCGTCAACCGCTTTTTCTCCCTGAAAAATTTTGCTGACGCTGCGAATTTCAATCATGTTTCTCCCCCTCTCTCTGATCCAGCACCTGGCGGTACAGCGCACCTATCTCGCTTTCGGTAAATCCGAGGTAGACGGCTTCGACCATCAGGCGCAGCAGCTCATTCCGCACTTCCGCCCTCTTGCTCTCGTTCAGACCCTGTTGAAGCGGAGCCACGAAACTCCCCTTACCCTGCAAGGAATAGATGTAGCCTTCCCGCTCCAGCTCCCGGTAGGCTTTCTGAATCGTATTCGGATTTATGGTGAGCTGCGAGGATAAGATCCTCACCGAGGGAAGCTGTTCATCTGCCCGCAAAATACCATGCATAATCATTTCTTTGATCTTGCCGGTCAGCTGCTCGTAAATCGGCTTGCGGCTGCGGACATCCAATTCGAACATGACAGTTCTCCTTTCTGATGTTGTATCACAAACTGTGTCTAGGTGTATTAACTGTACTACTATTATTAGTACAGTTAGATATACATGTCAACCTCAAAACAAATTAGATTAGGCCAACCAGAAATTACCGGCTGACCTAATCTTATAAAGCCCCAAGGGCTTTCTTCTATATATGCACGATATGCACGGAGATCACTATTGCTGCGGCAAAGTAAGTTCCCCAGGAACCCCGGCCCCCTTCCGTTTCCGGCGTTTGTCGCTGAACAGTGCGAATACAGCACCCGGAAGCATAATAAGGCTGGCTAAAACGTAAGTTCTGCTGTATGCCTGTTCAGCTCCATGTTTCATGTCTTCTCCTGCACGTGACAGGACGAGCTCCATCTCCTGGGTTTGCCGGCTCCGGTCAGCGGCAAATGCCTGCTGATCCGAAGGGGCAAGCCGGGCAGCAGCAAGTTCGGCCTCCTTCAATACCTTCTCGGAGGTTTCAGCCGGTGAGCTTTCCACATTTGCCAATGAACCCGCCGCATCAGCAATCACTGTTTTGAGAAAGGGCTGGAGCACAGCATCCTTCTCCACTGCTTTCACCGCGCGGACGGAAGCCGCATGCAGCCCGTCGCTGGTATTTTGCTGCAGCACAGTAACGATAATAGCCACCCCGATCACACCCCCCAGTGACTTTGCCATATTCGTAATCCCCGATGAGATGCCTACCTTCTCCTCTGGCACGTTGCGTACGGCTGAAGACATCACCGGTGCCATGGTGAACCCGGTGCCGATACCGGCCACAACCAGACGGATCAATACTTCCGGAATCGTTGAGTCTGCATGCAGTCCGCTTAATGAATACATCGCTCCGGCCATCATAATCATTCCAACCGCCCCAAACAGCTGGCTGCCGTATTTATTGGACAATGGCCCGGAAAGGGCTGAGCTGACGATCGAGCCCACCGCGATCATGGAAAGTACAAGTCCGGCCCGCAGTTCGGTCATCCCCATCATCCGGGTCAGGAAGAAAGAGGTCAGCAGAGAGATATTCATCAGCCCCGCACCAACAAAAAGCATAGTTAACGTTGCACCGTTGAACGGGGGAATTCTCAGCAGCGACAACGGGAGCATCGGCTCCTTCCCTTTCCACTGTGTGAGGAAAAAAAAGACGAGAAACAGAACCCCTGCAGCCAGCAGTAGCAGCGTCATCCGGGAGTTCCAGCCATAGTCCTGAACTTTAATCAGTGCATAGGTAATAAAAAACATCGCCCCGGTTATTCCCAATGTTCCGCCATAATCAATGGATCGGCCTGCAGTGTCATCTCTGGATTCCTGTATAAACAGACAAGTAAGCACCACACTCAGCACCCCCAGCGGCACATTGACAAAAAAGATCCATTGCCAGTTCAGATTTTGCGTAATAATCCCGCCAAGTGCCGGCCCGCTCGCAGCCGCAACGCCTGAAACGGCCCCCCATATGCCGATGATCAAGCCGTGCATCTCCTTTGGAAAGGTTGTGGTTGTCAGCGGAATGGTAACCGGAACAATGATGGCCCCCGCAAGGCCCTGAAGGACTCTTAATCCAATGAGCATCCCAAGTGAAGAAGCAAAGCCCGCGAGCAGCGAGGTCACAGTAAACAGCACCACACCGATGATAAATATTTTCTTCCGTCCGAATTGGTCGGCCAGTCTTGAAGCCGTGAGAATGAATACAGCAAACGCCAGATTATAACCATTCATCACCCACGAAATTTGCGATACGCTGCCGCCAAATTGCCTCGTCATTTCAGGCAAGGCAATATTTATAATCGTCGTATCCAGCAGCGCCATGAAGAAACCCAGAACAATTGCCGTAAAAGAAAAAGCCCTACGCATTCTGATGCTCAATTTCATCTCTCCCCATATGTGAACTTTAGTTCATGTTTGAATTATATGAACTACAGTTCATGTTTGTCAATAACAAATTTGAACTGTAGTTCAACTTTTATTGACAGTCAAATACTGCTCCTCTACAATCGGTTATAAGGGGGGGGGCTTTAACCATGAGTGAAATGGAAGACAAGACAAGAACACCGCGGCAGGACCGCAGCATCAAGACCAAGGAAGCCATCGTTCAAGCCGCCATGAGGCTTTTCTCGGAGAAGGGCTACCATCAGACCAATACGAAGCAGATTGCTGCTGCAGCGGGTGTATCCACCGGCAGCTTCTATTCCTATTTCATAGATAAACGGGCTGTATTTATCGATGTGCTTAAGAATTACAGTGAAGCGCTGCTGGCAAGGATAGAAGCCTACATGTCCGAGATTAACATTCAGAGCCCTGACAAGTATGCACTGCTGAGCCATCTGGTAGACAGCCTCATCCTCTCGCACGAGGTCTATACCGGATTCCACAAGGAACTGTCTATTATGTATCTCAGCGACGAGGGTATCAAAGAGCTGATGGACGCACAGTATGAAGTCGGACGTGTCCTAACGCTCCAGTATCTGCAAATGGGTAAGGATGAGCTTAAGATCACAGATTTGGAAGCCGCTGCCTTCCTTGTATTCGAATCCATCAGTGCCATAGTGGATGTCATCGCCTTTTCCTCCCATCGTATTGGAACGGACAGAATAAAGACCGAGCTTGTCAGTATGCTCGTAGGGTATTTGTACATATGACAAGGCTATGCTGTCGGGCCTCCAAATACAGACCCCTGAAACCACCGCGCAGCACAAAAAAGCGGCTTAAGCAGAAAACAATCTGCTTAAGCCGCTTTTTACACTCTTTCTACATCTTGCCGTAAACGCTGACGATCAGCGCTTATCCTTCCAGAAATTCAGCGGCTCCATATCCTTCGTAATAATCTCAAAGGTATAGCCTTCCTTCTTCAGTGTTTTGAGTACGTCCGGCAGCACTTTCAGTGTAGCTTTCTGGTCATGCATCAGGATAACAGGATTGCTGTTGGACTTTTGCAGTTTATGGACCTGTTCCATAACCGTATTATAGATCCTGGCGCTGTTCTCCTTGTATTTCCAGTCGTTTGAGTCCACATTCCAATCCCACAGATGGAAACCCTGGCTCAGCACTCTGTCCCTGAAGGATTTGGTGAAATAAGGTTTACTTCCGTACGGCGGACGGATCAGTGTTGTGCTGGAGCCGGTGATCTTCTTCAGCACTGCATTATCAGCTGACATTTCGGCAAGTGCTGCACCCGGAGAAGCATAAAACTTCTCTTTGCGGTGAGTCATGCCGTGGAGTGCGAGTCCGTGGCTTTCCTCTTCAATTCGTTTCACTGCCGACGGATACCGGTTCATATTGGGTCCAAGCATAAAAAAGGTCGCCTTTACCTCATTTTTGCCCAGAATATCCAGCAGTTGCGAAGTCGTTGCCGACGGTCCGTCGTCAAAGGTAAGATACACTATCCTCCCTTGCTTGCCCGGGGTTGTCTCCGGAGCCGGCTTTGCGCTGACAATCGGCTTTAATTCGCTCTTGAATTGGCTTACGAACGCCGCATCATCCAAAGCCGCCGATGTATCCCGCACTCTTAGTAAATATTTATCCGGCTCAAAGGTTATCATATACCCAAGATAAGTACTTATCCGCAGTGGAACCATCAGCGATCCATTCTGCACAAAGGTACTTATTGGAACAATGGTATCATTCTGGAGTTTGGCGCCTCCGTCATTTTTGAGCAGTAAAAGGGATTTGCCGCCTCCGGCGATCTGAACCCCGTCCTGAAGCATGGAAATGTTCCACTTCAGCTTCTGCGCCAAAGCGCGTACTGGAACATAATAGTTACCTTTTACAGAAACAGCTTCTATTTCCGTCAGTGTGTCGTTCACACCAAGACGTAATGAGGCATTCGTTCCGGCTGCGATTGCCGTGTTCTGTAGAATACCGAAACATAAGAATAAAGACATGAATAACAGCATTGTTTTTTTCATTCGCACAAGCAGTAATCTCCTATCTATGTATATTTATCTATACTTTATCACACATAGATAGATTTGAATTTGAGAGATTGTAACCGCCCAAAGAATATCTTGTTACTTTTTCACAGTGACAAAAGACATATTCTTAATATTTATCAAAAAATCGCAATAATCGTCGAAAGCTGTCGCGGCCGCAAAAAGCGGTTAAAATCAGGCTTTATTGCTAAAATTAATTGTGACGAAATTAGTAACATTTGTGAAAAAGTGAACAAAATTTGAACAACCTTAAAATTACCTTAAACCGCACCACTACAGTGATCTTTGTCATACCTTACGACATTTGTAACAATTCGATCACACATATTTAACTTGTTCGCCATTATTAAGGTCTTATGTGTCTTTATTGTTAAAATATGTATTTTGCATTATGGGTAAGTAGTTCTTACTATAGATACAGGTTAATATTTATTGGCTAATGAACGGCAATGAAAAGAAGTATTGAAGGAAGGAGTTCTATATGAAAAAAAAGGGTCCGTTATACGCTTTGTTCCTCAGCCTAATCCTTCTTCTGCCGGGATGCAGTTCGCTCACCGTTCTGAATCCGAAGGGTCCGGCCGCACGCACTTTATCTGACACCATCATCCTGTCCATTCTGGTGATGATCGGGGTCCTGGCAGTTGTCTACATCTTATATATATTCGTACTGGTGAAATACCGGGCGAAGAAAAGCAACGAAGGTTACATTCCAGAACATGAGGAGGGCAACAAGGTTCTCGAAGCCATCTGGATTATTATCCCGATTATCATCGTAACCTTTTTGTCAGTAGTGACTGTAAAATCAACCCATGCGGTTGAGAATGTCGCGGAGGAATACAAGGACCAGAAGCCTTTGGTTATTTACGCCTCTTCTTCCAACTGGAAATGGCATTTCAGCTATCCTGAGGAGGGAATTGAAACCGTAAACTACGTCAATTTCCCGATTCACCGTGCGGTAGAGTTCAGATTGTACTCTTTCGGCACCATCACCAGCTTCTGGATTCCACAGCTTGCCGGACAGAAGTATGCGATGAGCGACATGCTTACAAAACTTAATCTCTCCGCCGACACCGCAGGTTCATTTATCGGCAAGAACTCGAACTTTAGCGGTAAAGGCTTCGCCCACATGGAATTCGAGGCGCTTGTGATGAGCGACAAGGAATATGCCGAATGGGTCAAAGAGGTTAAGGATACCGCGCCTAAGCTTACGGAGGATGAATTCAAAGGCCTGCTGGCTGCCGAACATCTTGGACGCAAAACCTATTCCTCCACCCATTTGGAGTTCAGCCCGCCGCCGGGAGACCATAGCGAGCATATGAGCGGCGATGGTACGGAAATGGATATAGATAACGGAAATATGGATCATCAGGATAACAAGGACATCCACCCTTCTCCTGAACCATCCAGCCAGACCGAATTTGACAGCGAGCCCAACCCTGAGGTGAATGAGCCGCTTCCAAGCTCACCTGTAGAAGAACACACACACGAGGGCCACTAACTCGTTCACAGTTTAATGTAACAACCTGAAAGGAGCTACCCTAATGGATTTAGACAAATTTAAGGTTCACGGCGAACCCCTGATATACGGAGCAATGATCAGTATCGCTCTTGCGACCATCGGGATTCTCGTTGGGCTTACCTATTTCAAGAAATGGGGATACCTCTGGCGCGAATGGCTTACAACTGTAGACCATAAGAAGATCGGGGTTATGTATATCCTGGCCGCACTGCTTATGCTGTTCCGCGGCGGTGTTGACGCCATGATGATGCGTCTGCAAACGGCAGCGCCGGAAATGAAATTCCTCGATGCCCAGCATTATAACGAGGTCTTTACCACCCATGGTCTGATCATGATTCTGTTCATGGCCATGCCGTTTATCATCGGTTTAATGAACGTGATTATCCCACTGCAGATCGGCGCACGAGATGTGGCCTTTCCGCGGCTGAACGCGGTCAGCTTCTGGCTCTTCTTCATGGGAGCTATGCTGCTTAACATTTCGTTCGTAATCGGCGGCTCGCCGGATGCCGGATGGTCGGCTTACTTCCCGCTAGCGAGTCTGGAATTCAGCCCTACGGTCGGTAATAACTATTACTCCCTGGCGCTGCAGATTTCCGGTATCGGGACACTGATCACAGGCGTTAACTTCATCGTGACGATTCTTAAAATGCGTGCACCAGGCATGACGCTGATGAAGATGCCAATGTTCACCTGGTCCGTACTGATTACGAACATTATTATCGTATTTGCCTTCCCTGTGCTGACTGTGGCACTTGCCCTGATGATGTTCGACCGGCTGTTTGGCTCTCAATTCTTCACGATGGCTAACGGCGGGATGGATATGCTCTGGGCCAACCTGTTCTGGGTGTGGGGACATCCGGAGGTATATATCGTTATTTTGCCGGCATTCGGTATTTACAGCGAAATTATCGCCACCTTCTCCAAAAAGAATCTGTACGGCTACACTTCCATGGTCGTCAGTATGCTGCTTATCTCCCTGCTGTCCTTCCTGGTATGGGCTCACCATTTCTATACCATGGGCCAAGGGGTTATGGTCAACAGCTTCTTCTCCATAACAACTATGGCGATAGCTGTGCCTACCGGGGTTAAGATATTCAACTGGCTGTTCACCCTCCGAAAAGGGCGAATAACCTTTACGACCCCGATGCTGTACACATTGGCTTTTATCCCGATCTTCACCATCGGCGGGGTTACCGGCGTTATGCTGGCGATGGCCAGTGCCGATTACCAGTATCATAATACGATGTTCCTGGTTGCGCATTTCCACTACGTGCTGATTCCGGGCGCCGTGTTCGCCGTTATCGCCGGGTTCCATTACTGGTTCCCAAAAGTATTCGGCTTCCGCCTGAATGAACGTCTGGGCAAACATGCCTTCTGGTGGATTATAATATCCTTCAATGTCACCTTCTTCCCACTGTTCTTCCTGGGACTTATGGGTATGACCCGTCGGATGTATACCTACTCAGAAGAGACCGGCTTTGGTCCGCTGAATATGCTCTCCTTCGCCGGTGCTGTCGGCCTGGCGATCGGATTTGTTATTCTGGTCTACAACATCTACTGGAGCACACGCTACATGCCAAGAGACACAACAAGCGATCCATGGGATGGCCGTACACTGGAATGGGCTACACCAAGTCCGATTCCTGCTTATAACTTTGCAATTGTGCCAAAAGTTCAGACGCGTGATGCCTTCTGGTCCGCGAAGCAGGATAATATTCCGCTCTTTGAAGATAAAATTACTAAAATCCATTTACCAAACAATACCGGGAAGCCATTTATCCTGGGTGTCATCTTCTTCTTCCTGGGCTTCTTCCTAGTATTCAGCATGTGGATTCCTGCCATCGTGGCCGGAATAGGCATCATCATCATGCTGGCTGCCATGTCCTTTGACCGGGATCACGGCTTCTACGTTTCAGCTGAAGAAGTTATTGCTACTGAAAAGAAACTGCGGGGTGAGACTGTATGAAAATAGATGCGTCCAAGCCGCTGGAATATTCAACAGAGGAGAACAGCAACAAGATTTTCGGTTTCTGGGTATTTCTCGGAGCTGAGATTCCGCTCTTCGCCACTTTATTCACCGTTTATTTAGTAATGGTCGACCGTTTCGCCAGCGGACCAAGCGGAAGCGAGCTGTTTGAAATCGGCCCGGTGCTGATTGAAACCTTCCTGCTCCTGTCGAGTTCGTTCACGATCGGGCTTGCGATCCATGCTATGCGTCTCGGCTACAAGAAGGCCATGATGGTCTTTATGGCAATCACACTGCTGATGGGCCTCGGCTTTATCGGCATAGAAATTGATGAATTCTTCACCTATGTTCATGAAGGGGCTACACTGCAAACCAGTGGATTCCTATCCAGTCTCTTCGTATTGCTCGGCACGCACGGTGCCCACGTCAGCTTCGGCTTCCTGTGGGGCGCAGCGATTATGATCCAGATCTGGCGTCAGGGCATTAATCCGGCTACCGCCAATAAAGCCTTTATCTTCTCGCTGTTCTGGCATTTCCTGGACGTTGTCTGGATCTTTATCTTCAGCTTCGTCTACCTGAAAGGACTGATGTGACATGATGAAGCAACTGTTCCCAATTCGCCATGTGATGGGTTATCTGGCCTCTCTGGTCCTTTCTGCCGCTGCGCTGGTTGTCATCTATGGTGATCTGTCCGATGGGGCAAATATGGCGGTTCTGCTGATTACAGCCCTTATCCAGGCTTCCCTGCAGCTCTTCGTATTCATGCATATCGGGGAATCCGCAGATACCAAGAAAGAGCTTTATATCAATATCGCTTACGCTTTGTTCGTCGGATTGGTTACCATCTTCGGAACCCTGTTCATCTTCGTATGGGGCTGGTACGCTTAAGAACAAGATAAGCTGGACAACACATTCAGGTCCACTCCGGTCATCCGATCCGGGGCGGGCCTTTTTTTTGTTTTGCAGGATGTTCATAAAAAACATAAATCGCAGTCTCAGATGTCTATTAGTTAGCGTTGGTGAGTGATTCCGGCGATGAAATGAACATTCGGCCATATATAAAAAGGAGAGGCCACCGGAACGTGAAAGTTCCGGTGGTCTCTCCTTATGTAGCCTATATCTGCTGCTGCTGCTCTGTATTTAGAGTTTGAACTTGGCCAGTTCCTTCTGCAGGTCCTCGGCAAGTGTGGCAAGATACTGGGCAGAAAGCGACATTTCCCCCATCGCAGACAATTGTTCCTCACTGGCAGCACTTGTATCCTGCACTTCCCCCGCGCCTTTGCGGGAAATCTCATTGGCGTGTTCCATGGCCTGTGATACGGCCTGCGATTCCTTTGAGACATGCCCGACAGCCTCTCTGATGCCTTCCGTCTGCCGGACGGCATCATTAATTGAATGCTGTATTTCCTCAAACGCCTGCGAGACCACTTCACTCTGCGCAAGACCCTCTGATACCAGTTGTGTTCCCAGTGCCATTGAATCTACCGCACTGGCGGTTTGCTGCTGAATGTCAGTTATGATTCCGGTAATCTGCAGCGAGCTGCTTCCTGTGGCCTCCGCCAGCTTGCGGATCTCTCCGGCAACAACAGCGAAGCCCCGGCCATGCTCTCCGGCTCTGGCCGCTTCGATTGACGCATTCAGCGAAAGCAGATTCGTCTGGGTGGCGACTGCATTAATGGTTGTGATAATCGTACTGATCTCCCCGGACAGATTGCCCAGATTGCTGACTATTCTCTGACTCGATGCAACACTAGAGTCAATTTCCTTCATCTGTGCAAGGATCCGCTCAACAGCTTCTGCGCCGCGGTCTGTCGAGACAGCAGCCCCGGCCATCAGTTCAGCCATCTCATTGCCGCTGCGCTCGACGGCGGCAATATCCTCCGTCATGTTCTGCACGGATGCTGTCGTGCGGCTGATGTTCTCGACCTGGACATCAAATCCCACGGCTATTTCATTCGAGGTTTCGGCGATCATCTGCGAAGCGCGTGCGGTCTGTTCTGCACTGGCACTCATTTCCTCCGACGAGGCCGACAGCATCTCCGCACTTTCCGAGACCCCTTGCATCATCACTTTCAGACTATCCAGCATCGAATTGAAGGAAAGGTTGATCTGGCCGATTTCATCCTTGGCTGTATAGGATGCAGCTACGGTCAAATCGCCCTCTTCTGCCCGCTTCATCAATCCCTGCAATTCTTTGAGCGGCTTCGTAATCAGCCGGGTGATTATAATACTGATCAGAATACAGAGAATCAAGGCGGCAGTAATCAGAATCGTGCTCACAGTTGAGGATGTCTTAGCGTCGGCTAAAGTAAGCACATTATGCTCAGAAGCATCCTCTAAAAGCAACCGGGCTGTGTCATCCAGCAGACCGACCATCAGCTTCCTGGACTCGCTAAAGGACACACCCGAGAAAATTTGATAGCCTTCACTATTAAGATTCTTATTGGCAAGCTGAATGATATTATCGCGCTGTGTCCGGTAATCCGGCAGCAACGACATATACTCGTTGATTTTATTGCTGATTTCAGTATCCTTGAAGGCAATTAATTTCAATTGCTCCAGCAACTCATTGTTTTTTGCAATGTTTTGCTTAATCCCCTCGGTCAGCTCTTTGCTCTTGACGGTTTCCTTGGTAAGCAAAGCTTCCAGCAAAAAAGACTCAATCGACCGGTTGTTGGCCCGCAGCTCCGTAACCAGGTAAATCGGCTGCAAATTCCCGCTATAGGTCTCTTGGGATCGCTTGGCCATTTTTTGGGTGGAGGTAATGCCCGTTAGTCCTAAACCGATCAGTATAGCAACCACAATTACCACAAGCAGTGCCATTTTATATTTCACTTTCAAATGTCTCATGTCCTTTTCCCGCCTTTTTGTTCTTGCTGTGTTATCTTATTCATCGGCGAAAAAGGTCGAAATAATGATGATTAATCACGAAAAATGTCGAAATAAACAGAAAAATATCCTAATTTAAGAACACTCAGACCTCTTAATGACTGAAATAACATTCCAATGTAATTTCACGCAACAGAATCCATGAGATCAGCGGCCTAATCATTCCTGCAGCAGCCCGTATTTCTTGCGGAACCGCTCCAGCACCTTGGTCCAGCCACCGGCCAGAATTGCCAGGAAAAATACATTGGACAGGGCATGGGCCAGATCGAAATAAAAGCTCGAGACGTATGCGGATAACACAAGCCCCCAGCTAAATGCATCCGGCAGGCTGATAATGTACCAGATATTCATAATCCAGCCGAACAAAAAACCCCAGATGAAGCCGAAGAGAAGCAGGCCGCCTCGTTTCTTCATCCACCAGGTATTCCTCAGCCAGCCCGCCGTCAGGCCCGCCATCCCCCAGGCAAACATCTGCCAGGGCGTCCATGGACCTTGCCCGAAATAAATATTGGATACAAGTGCGGCTACCGCCCCGATGATAAAGCCAGCCTCAGCCCCAAAAACATAAGCGGATAAAATGACAATAGCAGACACTGGCTTCACACTCGGCAACGCGGCAAAAGGAACCCTGCTGACCGCAGCGATTGCCGACAGCACGGCCAGCAGCACCAGCTCCCGCGATTCCAGCGGACGCCGCTCCAGCCGGATAAACAGCGGCAGCAATGCCGCTGCAAGCAGCACGAGGCTGAGCAGCATATAATGACGGTCCTTCAGCGCTGACGTAAGTGCCAGACCGGCCAGAAATACACCTAAAGCAATTAACAGCGGAAGCCGGAATCTTGCCATGTTCTCATCACATCCTCAAGAGTCAATGCTTGCGGCAGCAAATCCCGCACCATGCGGTTTACCACCGTTGTATAGAAATAGTTGCTGCTGAAAAACTCCGCCGGAGCTCCCTCTGCTGTAATGCTTCCATCAAACAGCATCGCGCAGCGGGTTGCGTATTTTGCAGCAAACTCCACATCATGCGTCACGATAATAATGCTTATGCCTTGCTCCAACAGCTGCCTTAGCAAGGCTGCCAATCTTTCCTTCGCCCTTGGGTCCAGCCCCTTGGTCGGCTCATCCAGCAGCAGAACGCCGGGCTTCAGCAGCATTACCATGGCCAGCGCCAGCTTCTGCTGCTGGCCGCCGCTGATATCATGCGGATGGCTGTCCAGTACTTGATGAAGCTGAAATACATCCAGCAGGGCTTCTATCTCCCGTTTCTCCTCCTCAGGAGACATGCCTGCATACTGGGCCATATGCCGCAGTTCCTCCGCTACCGTGTCATGGCTGAAATAGAGCAGCGGGTTCTGGGCCAGAAGTCCGGACTTCAGCCCTTTGGCAGACTCGACCTTGCCGCGCTGCGGCTTCGCCAGCCCGCCCAGAACATGCAGCAGGGTCGATTTCCCCGCACCATTCCCGCCCATGATAGCCAGCAGCTCTCCCCGGTGCAGGGACAACGTCAGCTTGCGCAGCACCTCCGGGCCGTCCTTCTCATAACGGAAGGTGACTTCCCGGCAGCTGAGCAGGGGTGCTGCGGCATTGGCTTCGCCGGTGAAGCGTGAAGCTGCACCGTCTTGTGATGCTGTTGCACGGCCTGCGGTCACAGGCGAAAGGACGCCCGCAGCGGAGTGTGAGCCGCTGGTAGCCGTAGCTCCAGCAGGCGCTGCTGCTGCGTGTGAATGCAGCCAGCGTTTGCCCTCACGCACCGTCAGCGGAATGGATTCCAGCGGAACGGATGAGGCCTCCGGTGACAGGGCGAGGAATAACCGCGACGCTGTCGGCAGGTAGGCCTGATGACTCGCGTTCAGGCCCTGCCCGGCTCCCCGCACGAATCCGCGGGGAGTGTCCTGGGCCTGCAGAACACCATCCTCCAGCATCAGCACCCGGTCGGCCAGCGGCAGCACCTCCTCCAGCCTGTGCTCGCTGATGATGACCGTCATCGACAGTTCCTCATTCAGCCGCTGCAAGGTCTGGATAAACTCGCGGGCAGCGACAGGATCAAGCTGTGAGGTCGGCTCGTCCAGCAGCAGCAGCTTGGGCTGAAGCAGCAGCACGGAGGCCAGATTCAGCAGCTGCTTTTGTCCACCTGAGAGCTCATGCACCGATTTGTACAGCAGCGGCTCCAGCCCGAACAGCCCGGCGATTTCCGCCAGCCTGCTGCGCATGACCGATGGCAGGTAGCCCATATTTTCCATCGCAAAAGCCAGCTCATGCCATACGGTATCCATCACAATCTGCGCATCCGGATTCTGAAATACAATCCCGATATCCCCGGCTGCTGTCTCCGCAGGCAATTCCGCCAGCGGCTTCCCTTGATAGCTGATGGAACCGCTGTTCAATCCCACCGGAGCAAGCTCCCGTTTCAGATGGCGCAGAAGTGTTGTTTTGCCGCAGCCTGAAGGGCCGAGAAGCACAACGAACTCGCCCTCCTCTATCGTAAATGAGAGCTCATGGAGCGTGTCTCTCTCTGCATCGGGATACCGGAAGGAAAATCCTTCCGCCGCGATGATCGCCATAACCATTTCTCCTTTCCTTCCAGCCAGAGGGGGATTCCTACGAACAGGCAGAAGCCGGCATACATGACCGCCTCGCCTGAGCCCCAGGCCATAGGTTTCATCCGCGGATATATCTCAAAGATGCCGTACCCCTGCAGCCAGCCAAACAGCGGAATTATACCGCTGAGCGAGAGCAGAGCCAAGACGGTCTTGTCCTGCCGGTCAAGCCTGTAAATCCCGTACACACTGCGTTTGCGGATGCCGTAGCCGCGTGCTTTCATCGAATCGGCCGTCTGCAGCGCCTCCTCCAGCGACCAGGTCAGAAGCACCTTGAGCAGGGTCATGCCGTCCCTCATTCTTTTGCGCAGCTTTCCCTTGCTTACATCAATGCCTCTGATCTGCTGAATCAGGGAAATTTGCCGCAGCCGCCGCTGAAACAAAGGCACAAAGCGGATCGTCATCAACGTCAGCAGGGCCGTCTTAGGCGCTGCCCCGGCGAACAGGTACATGAATTTATCCGCCGTTACCGTGTAGTTATAAGAAATGAACAATATAAAAATCGTCAGCAGCACGGTCATCATCATCAGTCCGTAGAACACCGCTTCCAACGTAATCGGCTGATCCATAAAATAAAACAGGATGTGCGAGCCCCGGTGCGAGAACAATGGATTAATCACGGCCACGGAGCCGGCCATCAACAGGTAAAAAGGCAGCCCCCGCAGCAGCTTCCGTCCCTGTCCCTGCAGCAGCAGAAGGCCAAGTAAACCGGCAATTTCCGTTACCAGAAACAGCGGATGAAACAGCAGGGCAGCGAACAGCAGCAGCCCTGCATAGTATAGCAGGGCTACCGAAGGATGCATGGAGCGAAAGCCGCTGTTCATGGCGCTTTGGCTCCCAGATCTTTGCCCAGATCCAGGGTGTACAGCCACTCAATAGCATCCCCGAGCTGTACAGTATAGCTTCCGGCACCTTTGCCCGGAAACTCCCCGTTCACCTTGTACATCCAGCCGCTCTCTGCCCCATGGTCGAATTCATACAGATTGTCTATTCCTTCCACATAGGCGAAACCCTTGGAGCCCTGGTATTCCATCTGTATTTTGTTCTTGCGGGTAATCCGTTTCAACAGCTCCAGCGCACTTTCGCCCTTCTCAATTTCAAAGGCTGCCGGAGCCAAAATCACGCCGTACTCCTCATCCCCTGTGATGGAGACGGTAGCTGTGCTCTCCGCAGCGGCGGGCTTCGCAGGCGCTGCCGCTTCGNCGTTTCAACAGCTCCAGCGCACTTTCGCCCTTCTCAATTTCAAAGGCTGCCGGAGCCAAAATCACGCCGTACTCCTCATCCCCTGTGATGGAGACGGTAGCTGTGCTCTCCGCAGCGGCGGGCTTCGCAGGCGCTGCCGCTTCGGACGGCGGCTGCGTAACGGCAGCCGCTGGACGCGCGGTGGCTGCCGGCTTATTCGCGCCGGCAGATGGACGCGCGGTGGCTGCGGGCTTGGCAGAGGACTCTGCCGGGCCCGCACTGGCGCCGCCTGCTGCGCCGGGTGCCGCCGAGGCCTTCGCGGGGGCCGCTCCGGCGGTACCGGCCGGGCTATGCGCAGCCGGCGCCGTAGTGCCTGCAGGCACGGGACTTGTCACCGTGCCTGAAGCGGTGTCAGGCGGCGTAGATGCCGCCGCCCCTTCAAGAGCCGCCGACGCCTTCGCAGAAGGCGAAGCGGTGCTGCCCGCCGTTTCTGACGGCGGGGCCGTGTTCGCTGCGTCTCCGGTTTGCGGAGACGCGGCGTTATCAGGGGCGGGGCTTTGTGTAGCGGTGGTATTTGCTGCACTGTTCAGATCAGAACCGGCAGACTGCCGCTCGCCGGAAGAACAGCCGGCCAGTAGCACCACCGCCAAGAGAAGAAGCAAGGGATAAAACAACCATCGTTTGGATTGCTTGGACATTAATTTTCACACCTCCGAAAAAAGGGAAAGGAACGGAGGCTGTCCTGCTGCTCCCCCGTTCCGTTCCTATACTCTATGTTTTCTTTTGAAGCTTCAGTCCGATGAACCTGTTACTCCGCTCAATCGCCTTCTTAAAGATGGATTACACTTAAGGCAATCTTACGGCTACGACCGCCGCCATTTCTCTGGTTACGGCACTTGACGGGTCAAATCCTCCATTGAAGCCGGTCATATAACCGGACTCCGTTACCGCATGGACCGCTGACAGCGCATAGCTGCTGATCCGGCGCTCGTCTGTGAACTTCGCAGTCTTCGCCGAAGCCGCAGAACCGTTCTCCAGCTTGAACGCTCTGGAAATCATCACAGCCATATCCTCGCGGGTAATCCAGCCATTCGGATTAAAGGTTGTATCCGTAACTCCGCCTACCCATCCGAGCTCTTTCGCTTTAAGCACAGCTCCATAATACCATGTGCCGGCTTTTACGTCGCTGAATACTGGTGCAGCCGAAGCTGCAGCAGGTGTCTGATCTGTCAGTCTCAGCAGCAGCGCAGCGAATTCAGCACGGGTAATATTCTGCTTCGGTGCAAAAATCAGGCTTGATCCGCTGACGCCTTCCATCAGCTTTTGCTCATAGGCCTTGTGAACGGAGTCCAGCGCCCAGGCTGAAATTTTGCCCTCATCGGCAAAGGACACACTGCCGGAATCGGCTGGCGAGATGCTGAACAGCTTCGCCTCTCCGGCCAGGAACCGGTTGTACGCAGCCAGTGCCAGTAATGCCTGTTCGGTAGCCAGGCTGTTCTCAGGCTGCCCAGCCGAATGAGCATAGCCGCCAGTGCTTTGTCTGAACGAAGCCAGATGGCTGAGAAGTCCGCCCTTAGCTTTAATAAATCTGGAGTCATTAGGACCAACTCCGGCAGCACTCAGGGCAATGATGACCTGTGACGTGCTCTCGCTGTTTTCTGCTCCCGAGAGCTTGAAGCCGCCGCCTTCAAGCTGCTGCTGTGACAGCCAGCCGATCGCTTTATCCGCAGCCGCTTTTACTTCCGCCTGGTCATTATGGGATGAGAGTGCAGTAACCGCCATAGCGGTAATGTCCACATCATCGGTGCTGCCAGCTGTCAGCGGGAATCCGCCGTCTTTGCTTTGCAGTTCCAGGATGGACTTGATCAGCCGTTCCTTAGTCCACTGCGCATTCGCAGGTACAGTATAAGAACCGCTGTCCAGCGCAATCAGGGCAAAAATGAGGCCGTTGCTGCCCTGGCTTACCATATGGTCATTGTTATAAATTTTCTCAATCAGATTATACCCGCCAATATTCTGCGGATCACCGCCGGCAGCGGCAACAGCCAGCGCCAAACGTTCATAATCCGTAACCTTGCGGAACTCCCCTTTATTCGCGGCAAGCTGCTCCTTCACTCCGTTCAAATAAGCGGCCGGTACTGTGTGGCCGGAACGGGCGAGTCCAATCGCCTGCCAATCGCTGATCTCTTCGGCTGCCGTGATTGCCTTGGCAGTAGCTGCAATATCGCTCTTCAGCTGCTGCGGCTGCGGCTCCCATTTACTGCGGTCCACTACGGCAAAGGCCGTGAAGTGACTGACCTTTCCGGTGATCACCCCACTTTGCGCATCCAGCGCAGCGGGAACCGGAATCCAGCGGCCGGTGCTTTCGTCAAGCCATGCCAAAGCCAGATTGGCAGGGTTTACCGCCGTAACCGGAACTGTAATCGAGAGATCTGCCGGCTTCACAAATTTCGTACCATCCGGTTTGAAATCATAAAGTCCCGATACCAGCTCAGCGCGTTCTGAATTAGTCTCGCGTACGCTGATCTTCACATTGCCGGACACGGAACCGGCTGGCAGCTGCAGCTTCACTTCACCGCCGCTGTCCTGCAAGGTTGCCGCCGCACCCGGAGTGACCTCCTGCTCGAAGACAGCCACGTTTGCCGCCAGCTTCTGCCTAAGGGCAGCCGCTGCTGCTGGAGTCATTTTAGTGCTCAGGTTCGAAACAGCTGTCGTCTGTCCTACTTGATTCAGCGGAAGGGTATTATCCGGGGTGATGTCCACATTCACCGTGCTGCCGCCCGTACCTGCTGCTGCACCTCCAGTGCCGGAGGAACCTCCAGCCGATCCCTTCAGATCATCTCCGCCATTAAGCGTATAACGCCAGGCTACGGCATCACCGCTGCTCAGCTTATAACTTCCGGAGCTGTAATCCGGGTAGACACCGTTTACGGAGTACATCCAGCCGCTTTTCTCACCGCGGTCTCTTTCTGCCAAGCCATCAATCGCTTTAATGTATACACTGTCTCCGCTTCCGCCGCTGACAACCTTGCTTCCAAGCTGGCGGATCAGCAGGCTGTATGCGGTCTCCCCCTCGTTCAGCGTCATCTTGGTACCAGCCAGAATGGTTCCCTTAGTAGTGTCTCCAATGACTGTGAGCGTGGCCGATGCAGTCTCAGGCACTTCTACGGAAGCTGTAACGGTCAGCGGCTGCGTGTAGCGGGCAATCTTAGGCGTCCCGCCTTCGACATAACCGCTCACGGCCAGCGTGTATGTTTTGGCAGGCAGGCCTCCCTCAAAGGTTGCGAGCCCTTGCTCATTAGCAGTGATGGTTTTATCGCCAACAGTCACCTGCACTCCCGCAGCCGGTGAAGTCACCGGATCAGAAGTATACGTGTCATTATTCCAGACCCATTTCTTCTGCGTAACCTTAGCGGTGAATGCCTCACCCTGCTTCGGCTGCGCAGGCGAAATCTGTACCGAATCTACTACCTGCGTATTTTCTCCGGCATAGTAGACAAGCACTTTGTCGGAAGTCTGCAGAATATAATCATTTAAGCCCACATCCGGATAAATCCACGCCCCGCCGCGCAATACGGCAAAGGCCCAGTAACCCTGATTGTTATAGGCTCCGTTCTCGATTCCATTAATGCCCCCTACAAAGATGCCGAAGGAAGATTCCGTAACCTTTAGCGGAATGTTGTTCGCATCTGCCAGCTGCTGCAGCGCATCAAACGCGTTGTATGCTTCCAGCGTGCCTTCAGCTACCGGACCCTGTGGCCCTTCAATGGACAGATAGGAGGTTACATTGCCAGGAGCTACCTTCAGCGATTCCGTATAGCGGGTAATATTTGGTGTGGCTTCCGCAACATAACCGGTTACGGCCAGCGTGTATATTTTGCCGGACAAGCCTCCTTCAAAAACTGCAACACCTTGGCTATCCGTAGTGACTGTTTTACCGCCAATGGTTACCTTCACTCCGGCTGCCGGTGAAACAACCGGTTCGGAAGCAAATGTCGTGTTATTCCATACCCACTCCACCCCGGTAACGGTCACTTTAAACGTTTCTCCCGGTTTTGGCTGCGGTGGAGATACTGCAACGGAATTTACTACCTTCGTGTTGGCACCGGCAAAATAGACAAGCACCTTGTCCTGCGCCTGCAGTTTGAAATCACCCATGCCTTCGCTTGGGTAGATCCATTTCCCGCCGCGCGACACCAGGAAGTTCCAATAGCCGTCATGGGTTCCGTTCTTAATCCCATTAATGCCCGACACATAGCTGCCATAGGAGGACTCCGTAATCTCCAGCGGAATATTTCCGGATGCCGTAAGCTTCTTCAATGCCGCCAGCGCGTTGGATGCTTGCAGCGCTCCCTCAGCGACCGGCCCCTCAGGTCCTTCAACCGACAGGTGGACTGGTACATTCTTGGAGATTACCTTTACAGCTTGCGAATATTTAGCGATAGTTGGTGCATTGTCCGTAACATAGCCGGTTACGGTTAGCGTATAGTCTCCTGCCGGAACACCTTCGGCAAAGACCGCTTTGCCGTCTTCACCGGTTGTTGCCTTCCGGTCTCCGACCGCCACCTCCACACCAGATGCACTTGAGGTTACAGGACTCGAGATATTTGTGGCGTTGTCCCATACCCATTTTATCTGGGTAACCGTAACTGAGAAAGGCTCCTCCTCACCTGGCTGCGACGCGGACAGCGTCAGCGAATTCACCAGCTGCGTATCATTGCCCGCATAATAAACGAGGACCCGGTCTGCTTCCTTAAGTTTAAAGTCCTTCATTCCTACATCGGGATCAATCCATGCCCCATCCCGGGATACAGCGTATTTCCAGCCATCCCAGCCGCCGTAGATTCCGGCTTGGATGCCGCCGATTCCCGTTACATAGCTGCCCGATTCATTCTTAATCGGAAGGCCCTTCTGGGCTGCCACTTTCTCCAGCACCTCGAGGACATTGCCTGCGTATGCCATCCCTTCTCCCAGCGTGTTCTGCGGCCCTTCAATTACAAGGGGCACATACACTAACGGATTCGGAACCGCTGGCTTGGTGAAGTCATACAGCTTGCCGTTTCCGCCCCCGCTGTACAGGGTGTAGGCCACCAGCGCCTGCAGCCCCTGCTCTGTAGCAAATGCATTTACATTTCCGCCCTGATTATGGGCAAACCCGCCGCCCTCTACGCTGAAGCTGAGCAGTCTGCTTATCAGGTCTGCTTCACCCTTGGAGAATTCTGCTCCTTCCGGGTCTACCCCGAAGGAGGCAAGGCCGATAATGACCTGTGCCGCGCTTTCGCTGCTGCCTCCAAAGCCGCCGTTGCTGTCCTGCGCAGCGGACAGCCAGGCTACTGCTTTTTGCCCGGCAGTTGCAACCACCGGATCACTCTTATGCGCAGCAAGGGCCGTCAAAGCCATCGCCGTCATATCCGGCTCGCTTGCCCCGGAAGTCAAGGCAAACCCGCCGTCCGCATTTTGCTTGGACAGGATCTCACTCAGCAGCGCCGCTTTGCTCCATTTGGCATCCGCCCCAATGGTATAATTGCCGGAATCCAGTGCCAGCAGCGCATAGACCGGATTGTTCAGCGTCTGGCCGCTCATTTTGTCACTGTTATAGATACGCTCAACCAGATTAAAACCCGGTTCAGAGCCGTTTCCGGCAAAGTTCGCCGGATCAGCCCCCACGGCTTGTACCGCGAGCACAATCCGTGCATAATCAGTGACTGCGGCAAAGCTGCCGCTGGCTGTCCGCACTTTTTGCTCCAGCAGCCGGACATAACTTTCCGGAACTTTGTAGCCCGCCTGTGCGAGGCCAACCGCCTGCCATTCTGACGTCACGCCACTGCTGAGCATATACTCGGCAGCCGCATAGGTCGCTCCGGCAACTGTAATCTGCTGCTTCGCTGTTAATGCAGCCGCAGCCGGCTCTGCGCCAGATTCGTCTGCTGCATATACAGCAGCCGTAACACTTTCCGTTCCCCCGGACGCGGTAGCGGAGACCGCTCCGGCAAACACTTGTCCTGAAGGAACAAGCGCTGTGCCCAGAATCGAAATAACCAGCAATAAAGCCAGGCCAAGCATAAAGGACTTGGCAGAGAGAAGAGTCTTCATCGTTAACCTCTTTCCGTGAATAAAATAGTGAAGCAGCGGACAACAAGAAGAAACGGCTGTGCTGTCCCTTTCAAAAGGACGGGGCCGTTTCTGTGAGAGAGAAGGAACACGCACAGCAACCGGCTTATACCTCATCCTCATCCCTCAAAAAAACCGCCCCTGCTAAGGGCGGCCTCGGAAGAATACAAATGAAGTACGGCGGTGCTCAAGCTCCGCCACCACATCCATTTGTAATGTTCCGCATTCTTACCCCACGAAGAATAGAAACGTTCAAGAAAAAGGCAGGTCTCCTGGCTTATGCTTCACCGCTTCCCTCCGCCTTCCCGTCCTTGCTTCACAGGACAGTGGCACCCTTAAGAGTCGCTCTGCATTTACAGTGGCGGGACCGCGCCGGACTTGCACCGGCCTTCCCTTTTAAGCAAATTCTATGGATAGAATCTGCACCCTTTTCACTAGACTATCAAATTTTAATATTCATAATCATATCCACTATTCCCTTGTATGTCTATAGAAAAGCTGTTCCAATGCCGCCCGTTGCCGGCTGATCCCTTTTCGAAAGCATCAAACACACTCTTCGTTGCTCCCAACCTGTCTGCACGCAGTTCATCATTAGTAGCGGAAAAAATGCCCGCTAAGTTTTAGCTACTCCCACATTAATAAGGATTAGGCGGATTTACACCCGCTATTATTTCGCAAAACGCCTCATCTGGCTCAACCGGATAATTTAGCGGTAATATTTCGTCTTATACAACTTATTCTCAATCTATAGTCCACATTAGAGGGAAATATCCCCTTTACTGGGTATGATCTGCAATAACCAACACCGGAGCTCAGTGTAAAGAAAAAAATCCTGAACGCGCATCTGCCCTGCTCTTTCCGGGCAAAACATGCGGTTCAGGATTTTTGTCTATTTATATCGCTTTACTCAGCAGCATCGGTTGCTGCTCCGCCATCATCCGAAGGCGTTGCAGTCGCAGTTGCAGTAGGCTGGGCACTCGGTGTAGGGGCTGCCGTAAGTGCTGGATCCGACTGCAGAGTCAGCTTGTAATCGCCCGCGATGATCATGTTGCCCTCGGCCAGCTTAGCCCCCGGTTCCAGATCCACAGTGACTTGGTACGAAGCCCCCCCGGTCACGCCCGGCGAAGGCGCGGATGACACAGCCGGGGACGCACCGGCTTCCGTTCCGGTGTCCGCGTTCCCTGTCGCGCCGACTTCTGTTCCGGCGTTCGCGTTACCCGTCGCGTCGACTTCTGTTCCGGCGTTCGCGTTACCCGTCGCGCCGGCTTCTGCTCCAGCGTTCGCGTTCCCTGTCGCGCCGACTTCTGTTCCGGCGTTCGCGGTCCCCGTCGCGTCGACTTCCGTTCCGGCATCCGCGTTCCCTGTCGCGCCGGCTTCTGCTCCGGCTGACGCATCCGGCGTTGCCGTTCCACTGCCGCCGTTCAAGCCGGCGGCTCCCGCATCCGGCGACGGAGCGAGGCATCGGCTCGACGTCGCCGTGACCTTGTAAACCTCCGGATCCCCACCGGAGGCTGCTACACTGATCTCCGCCGGAGTAAAGGCGGTGCATTCTTCAGCGTCAGCAAAGGTGAACACCAGCCTGCTGCCCGTGCCTTCTCCGCTGCCGCTAAGATACACGGCAGCAGGCGGCTGGCCGCCGTCCGGTGCTGGGCTGCCCTCCGGCAGAGCCGTGTCCGGGCTGTCCGGCCGCAGCAGGCTGATGGCGATAATGACGCCAATCAGTACGATCCCCAGAATGGAGCCGGAGATCAGGAGTTGAAATCGGCTGCGGCTAACCCACCGCGCCAGCGGCGAAGCCAGCTGGGAGCGGGCTTCGTTATATACATTTTGCAGAGCAGGCCCGGCAGCGGAGACATAGCTTTTGCGGAAGTCCCTGCTTTTGAAGGCTTCACGGTCGCTGTTCAGGAAATACTTTAGAATCGCCCGGCGGTAGCCCGGGTACAGCTTCTTCTTCGACACCGTGAACAGCCGGTTGTTCTGTGACCAGGCCAAGAAACGGTATATCGTTTCTTTGTCGCCGTCCGCTTTGCGCTTCACGAGATCCAGCAGCGCGTCATAATCCAGCGGGCCGCTCTCGCGGTCACTATTGTGATAGAAAGCGAGCGGCAAGCGCTCGAACGGCTCTACACTTCGCGATTCCTTCAGCCAGCGCCGTCCGAGCAGCTGTACATCATCCAGCTCCTTTGGTGACAATCCGGCAAAAAGTTCCTCATCCGGATTCTCCTCCCCGAACCAGCGGTAGGCAGCGCGCAGCGCATTGGATTTTTGCCTGCTGATGGAATCAAGCGGCGGCTGCCAGTCCGCCGTATCCCGGTAGCGCAGGAACGAAATCTCCAGCAGCTGCTCCTGTGTCAGCTCACTGAGCGATACACGGTTCAGCAGGAAGCGGTCCGCTGCCGCCATCAGCTCCTTCAGCAGCGAAAGCGCCTCAGGGTTGAACCCGCTGCCTCTGCGGCGCTCTTTTTCCGCCTTCTCTACAGAGTCGTGAATCGAGGCCACCGCCGAAACCGGATCTTTGTCACGCTGCAGCTTCTCCAGCAAATAATCGCTGATTGTATCACGGACAAACGACTGCTGCAGCGCCTCCGGAAGAAACCGGCCCCAGTGGGCGACAAACCGTAAAATGTCAGACGATTGGGCTGCAGCAGCCAGCCGGGATTCCATATACGGTTCCAGCAGTGCCTTGCGGAAAATAGGCTGGGCCAGCACTCTTTTGAAAAAGGCTGCACTCAGCTCGTCATTGCTCTCAATGATAGTGTAAGCCGCAGCCAATGTATCCTCCCGGCTCGCAGACCGGGCATTCAGCATGCCGTTGATGAAATACTCGACCACTTTGACCCGGTAATTATGGCCCTTCAGCACAAAATACTCCATAAAACGCTCCATAATCTCCGGCTGTGGAATCCCCTTTTGGCGGATCAGGTCATACTCACGGTCGAAGCGCTCCAGGAACATATCGTTCAGCCGTACCCGGGACTCCAGCGCCCCCTCTGGCTTGAGGTAGGACAGCAGGCCGCTGAGCACAGCATTTTTGTTCTCCGTGTACAAGCTTTCATTGCCCTGCTCAATCTCATAAAAAACCGCCAGCTCATTATAGAGCGCCAACTGCAGCTTGCGGTCCACGTGCTCACCGAGCAGCAGCGAATCGGCAAACCGGGCAAAGTCATCTAAACTGCCCTTGTTCTTCAGCATTTTCCATACCAGATCGGCATAAGGCTGCTGCGAGTCGCCGAAATCGGCATTCAGGGTCCGGCCTGAAGCCAGATCAAAGATGAAATCCTTCTCGATACTGCGGTCTCCGGGGCGGAGCGAGCCTTTTTCTACAAAGGTAAGATCGATATATTTGCGGCTTTTTGGCTCGTTTGCATAGGTGAGTACCCCTAGCCTGCGGCGGAAATCATACGGCAAAGCCCCGTAAATAATCTCCGTAAGCTCCATCGCCCGCTGCGACAGCTCTGCGATGGGAACATCGAGGGCAACATAACTTTTTTTCTTGCTTGCCACAGAGATCATGACCGCCTGCAGCAGCGCCTTGAACAATGCTTCGCTGAACCCGAGACTGCGCAGCACCGTTAGCGGATCAGCCTGTCCTTCACGCTGTAGGGCCGGAATATCGGCCAGCTCCGGCAAGGTTCCTCCAAGCTCTCCTTCATAACTCCCGGCAAAATCGGCATGCAGCCAATCCCCATAGCCCTGAATAATTTCCTCGGCGCGTGTTGGAGGCACTACAAAGTTATGGGCAAAAAAAGCACTCCGCTGCCCGGTAAAATCAGTCGCCTGATAGCGGCTTTGCCCGATCACCGTGTCGTTTGTTTCCGTATGGAATAAATGCAGCGCGGGCGGATACAGCTCCTCATTTTTTTCGCCGCGCGCCGCCAGCTCAGCCGGGGCATCATAAAGGCAGAAAGGATGAATGATTTTTTTGACAAAATTATTGTCCAGGCTCTCCGACTTCGCTACAGTATCGAATCCTTCGGTTGCCCGGTATACGCCCCGCCGCTCGCGGGTATACATTTGCTGGGTGATCCTGGACCCTGAGAATCTGTTCACGGCCCGTCGCTCCCCTCAATATAGTTCAGCTTATGCAGCAACCAGATAAAAGGCTCGTCCACACGGATCGGGCTGACGACACCCTCTATCTTTTGGTTGACCGGATTGCTGCCCAGCGCGGAGACGGCAAAATACCCCGTATTGGCAAAATACACATCCATCGTATCTTTGAACGGACGGTCTACCTTGCCGATAAAGCGGCGGATTTCACCGTCGATGTTCTGGAATTCATCCAGGTTCAGCGTGTTGCGGTGCACATAGTTGTTGAATACATTGCTGTTGGACTTGATGTAGTCGCCATCTTCATCCTTCAGCGAATGCAGCATGTCGCTTTTGGCAAGCACGACGGCCGTCGGGATATCGGTCTTGCTCTTCTCCTGGTAGGCGATGAAATCGCCGAACATCGTCAGCACCACATCACGCGGCTCATCATACTGCGAGACCCATTCCCCGGGACGGTCGCCGTAATTAATCTTGATCTTCTCCCGGATAGAGCGGATCTGCAGCGGATCGACCATGAACAGGATTCCCGCGGAGTTCTTGATATGCTGGCCGTGCAGCCCAAGGTAATCCTGATCGACCATGCCTTCACCGGCAACATCGAAGAACACCAGTGTCAGCGGCGGCTTCTCTTCATCCTTGAACACAAATTGAAAAATAAACGGCTCCTGCATCTTCTCCTTCTGTGTTGAGGCCAGCAAATCACCGCGCTCAAACAGCGGTTCTTCGTACAGGGTGCGGAACTTGCGGCTGATTTCAGCATTCAATGGCATGCAGGCCGCGTCGAAATGCCCAGCCGTCGTATGCTGCAGCGTATGGATCAGCGAGGTCATGTACACCGACTTCCCGACCTGGGAAGCGCCGATGATCGAGATAATGTTGCTCGGAACCTTGCCTGCGGTCACAGGGAGCTCATTATGGCAGGACGGGCACAGCCGTCTGCGCGTAAGCACACCATAGCGGTCGGTGAGACCGGTCAGCACATGATCAGTATAGTGGTGATATTCCTCGGGAATATCAGCCGGATTAAGCACAGCCTCCATATCATCGACAGTATCGAGGCCGAAACGCTCACGGTATTTATTCAGTGCATCATCTTCGCCGAGCGCATAGTTCTCATCATCCTCACGGCTGTGCATGGCCCGAAAAACAACGTCCTCCGGCGAAAACTTGGTGAAGCAGTACGGACAGACAATATCATAAAAAAGCGGCCGCGCCTGCGGCTGATTTTTCTTCTTAAATCGGCTGAAAAAAGACATCTCTCATCCTCCTAAAAGTTCTGTCTGCATAACTTGTTAGTAAGTGCCTACAAAACTAAGTTCCAACAATTTGATCTACTATGACCTGCTGTAGTCTAATCTACTGTAACTGTTTCGCTTTACTTTACTCTTCTCTTCTCTTCCTCGCTCTGCGTCCGCATGTAGCTTAATGATAACTGCACTTTGTACAGCTATATCAACGCTCAGACCCACCGCTCAACTTTTACCTGCACTTTGTGCAATTATAGAAGAGAGAATGGCATACTTTATCGGCTTTCCCGAAATATAGATGTACAAAATACAATTAAACCTGCTTAGTAGAAGAAATCGATCGTTTTAGTTGCACGAAATGCAATTACAGCCACTTCAGACTCCAAAAGCAGGCCATTCAAACTTACTAACATTCCCGCAAACGCACGCACCACAGACGTACGAAGCTTACACCTCAAGATACTTACGATCCAAGCAAGCTGCGGACTCATAATTACAAGCTCAACACCGGATTACTCCGGCACCAGCTCATAATACAATCCGTACTTACGGCCATCCGTGAAAAAGATGCGTACAAAATCCTCCTTGCCGATTTCAATCGGCGGAAGGACGCTTCTCCCGGCGGGGAAATCCTGCACAAACGGAAAAAGGATGCCGTCCTCTTTAGAAGCCGGATGCCCGCCCCGTTTCTTGACATAGCACAGTACATCCTTCGGCACCGGCACTTCGGCGGAAATCGTCATATGTACTGTTTTCAGCTTGCCGAACAGTGCTTTTTTCTGCTGGATGGAATAATAAATCCGCGCCTTGCCTGCACTGACCAAGGCACGGTTCTCGCCATCCGGCTGGCGCACCAGCAGGGTCTCTCCGTTCTCGGTGAGCCGGACAAATATGGTATAGACCACCTGGCCGATATCATCCAGCCTGTCGCGGTATCCATTATTCGCTTTGTACTCCTCGCGCGTATACAGCTTCATGCCGGAGGGCGGAAGCTCTCCGCTATCCGGCGCTTCTGTAGACGCCTTGTGAATACAGACCGCCTGCACGCCATCCGGCCAGCGCCATCGCAGCGTACAGAACCGGTCCTCCACCCGGGAGACCACATCCGCAATAACCGGCGTGGAGGAATGAGCCTCGGCGTACCTCATGACTGTAAACTCCTTTCACTATCCCTATCGTTTTGCATGTTCACTATCTGCTGTCCATACTTTTAGAATCCCTTGCTGCCCCTGTTTCTGCGCGGTGAGTGGAAGCCCTCCGATGACGGTGCTGAGGCTGCAGCATTTCTTTCACCTCTGCGGGATAATCGTCCCTCCCCAACCGGCACAACAAAGGTGAACAAGGAGAGAATCGCAGCCAGAACAAGCAGGGCGATCAGACGGATGATTGCATCCCAGTAAGAATGCCCGCTGAGGCCGAATTCAAGGATCAGTCCGGCGAATAGACCGGACACTGCGCCGCCTACTCCGAAGCTTTTAGCGAGGTGGCGGTTATCGAACACAATACCAAGGCCAACGCCCAGAGTTATGCCGATCAGCATAAGCGCCAAAATACGAACTACTGCATAATACGGACTGTCGGCGGTCGCATCACTGCGCTCAGTGAGCAAGGTCCGGTCTCCCAAGCGGTCATAAATTTGCTGGAACACATCACCCAGCCGGTTCGCATCTGTAACATCATAGTATTGCCCGCCGGTGACGGAAGCGATGTCTAGCAGCAAATTGGAGCCTGATGTATCGTCCAGCGCCAGTCCAATAGTATTAACCGCGATGCCGCGCTCCACGTACTCGTTGAGTTCCGTAGCGGTATTGAACTGACTGAACCCGTCGGACAGCAGGATTACCATTGCTCCGCGGCTGGCTTTGTCGTCACTGTTAATAACGTTCATAGCTTCTGTGAGTGCACCGCTGATATTCGTCCCGCCCTCCGTCGTCTGCAAACTGCTGATTACAGCCGATACTTTCTCGCGGTTCGCCGAACTGGAGAGTGAAATCAACGGCTGAACAACCGAAGACTCGTCGCTGAAAGTTACTACAGCCACCTGATTATCTTCGTCCATTTGCCGCACCAGCGCATCCGCAGCCGCATAGCGGCTGTTGTCAGGATCACTCTGCATCATACTGCCGGAGTCATCAATGACCATTACGACATTTTTGATCGGCTTGATTCCGCCAAAGTTCAGCTCGTACACAAACTCTGTTAAAACGCCTACTCCAAGCATCAGAACGAGCGTCAGCGGGAGCAGCTTCCAGGACAAGCCCAGATAACGCTGCTTCCAGGACAAGCCGTTCAGCCTTGGAGAGATCATCTCCGCAATCAGACAGCCAAGCCCAACCCCAAGTGCCACAATGGCAAAATAGATTCCGACAAGCACAATCGACGGCAGGTCATAGGGCCTGCGGCTAAGCAGCAGCTCACCGAGAACAAAGGCCACTCCACCGCCCAGCAGGCTGAAGAAGAACAGGAGCAGATTGATTTTTCGCTGCATCGTTATTCATCCTTTCCGGGAACAACTAAAATTTGATATTTATAATTACCGGAGCAGCCAGCCGGTCATGCTGTTGGCATTCTAATCCATGGCAAAAACGGCGGCGAAGGAACTCCCTTTGTTTATTGTAATGATACTCAATGAGCCTGGCTATGAAATTACAGTATTAGCAAGTGGAAATGGCTTCGCTGTCCTCAAAAGGACGGTATCCGTTTCAGCGAGAAATAGAAGGATAATTTATAGCGTGAAGCATATAAATTCTTATCTTTTTAAAAAAAGTATACTCTGGAGCATACTCCTAACGGTCTCTTCTTGGATTGATACAGTAAGGGGATGACACAAGCGATTCTGCTGCACTTTTTACAATAGAAACACTCGCTCATCCGAGAAGAGAAGCACACACAGCCGTCCATTCTGTGCCTGTGCCTGTACCTTAGCGCAACTCCGGGAGCTGCTCAGCTTCAACGCCGTGGAGCCGGTAGCCGCTTGTGGCGTAGGTCTCATAGTAGACCTTGCCGTTGCGGTAATAGAGCAGGTCCTCCAGATGGAAACCGCCCATCAGGTTCAGCTTCTCGACTCCGCTCCGGCGTTGCTCATGCACAAAGCCGAGCCGGTAGATGCGGGTCGTCTCGTCTGCACCGAAGGCGTAGCGCAGGAACTCGGATCCACTGTCGCCGAAGAAATATTTCTCCTCATGCCGGTGCTCCTGCGTGTATTCGAACAGGCGGACATTGATGTTCGCCTCCTCTTCCAGGCTCCGGTACAGCCGCTTGAACAGCTCCTCCTTGGACACGATCTCGCGGTTCTCATAAGCGGCCGCGACGTTGGCCCGCCGCAGCAGCTCTTCCTCAAAAGGCAGCGCGAACGGCTCTGCCGCCAGCAGTTCCCTCCGGCAGATCTCAATCAGCCGTTCCGCGACTGCCGCTCCGCCTTGCTTGAGCAGTTCCGAGAGGCTGCCCATAAAGCGCTCGCTGAAGAAGATGCCGGCACCACGGCGCGCTTCCATGTCCTTCATGACCTCTTCCGTGACGGTACGGTAATACTCCATAATGTTCCGGTCCACCGTCTCGTTGCTGCGGCCGATGCTATTCAGTGCAAGACTGCGCAGCTCTTCCTCCAGCGCCTCCATTGTCTGCACCTTAGCCTTGCTCTCCAGGTGCAGCTGTTCCAGTGCGGCATCATATCGGAGGCAGAGCGCAAGCTCGCTCTCAAGACGCAGAATCTCGTACTTTCCGCCATAGACCCGTTCAAATAAATAATGAATGAAATTGCGCACCGTCCGTTTATCCAGCAGCGGCACCCGCTGGAACGGCTGGCGCTCCACGCTTTCCGCGTAGAGCCGCTCCAGCTCCTCCTGTGCGGAGGATAACGCTGAGCGCAGGCCGTTCATATGCTGGCGCAGCGCATGCAGCACACTGCCGCCGGCTTCGCCCTGCCCGGCGGTCCACTCCGCCAGCTGATAGAACGTCACTGGCGGAACCGCCGTCTCCTGGGCCGCCAGAACAGCGTCCCATTCACGGGCAGGATTTACGGCTGCTGTGCGTCCGGCGGATACCTCCGCAAAGTTGCGGCGGAAATAAGCCTGCCCGCCGTCACCGAAGAGCAGGTCCTCCGCTTCGCGCAGCGACAGCTGCTTCAGTTCGCTGAAGGACGGTCGTCCGTGGCTCATCAGCCCGGTCATTTCCGCAATTCCGGCTTCATCCGGCAGCAATGCCGCCGCACGTTCACGCAAGGCCTCCGGGTTTAGCCCAAGCAGCGACTGCCGCTCACGCAGACTCCATGCAGCGCTGCCTCCGCGCAGTTCTTCCGCAAGATAGCGGAAAGCGTGGTACAGCACCGTCAGCGCAATCTGCTTATTGGGTCTGCGAACGGCGGAAAAGCCGGCGGATGCATACCCCTGCCTTCCCGTACTGCCCCTGATGCCGCTCTTAAAGGTCATATTGTTATAGCCGCCATGTCCAGTTGCGTGGTCCGTGGAAGGCCGCACACGGTTCTTCAGCAGGCTGATATGGGCGATAATCTCATAATTATCGTCCATGCCATGCGGGGACATCATCCCCCGCTCGTTCTTATCAGAGAGCAGATAGACGAGATCGAACAAGGCGGAGGGGCCATGGGCGACCGGAATAGACAGCCCTTCTTCGGTTACAAGCAGCGGCGCTTTGAACGTATAGTCCGTAAGCTGCATCCCGTCCAGCTCACGCAGAAAAGCCAGCCCTACCGAACTGGAATACCCGAAATTCTCCCCCTGCTCCCGCTCGTTGATCAGGGCGTAAAGGTCGGTCTGCACCGACTTGAACGACTGCCCGAGCACTGCTCGGGCCAGCAGGGCAACTTCCGGCAGCAGCACATTAAGCGGGTCATCGACCCGCGTAATGATGGACAAATGGATGACGTCAAAGGAAGAATACAGCCGCCCATAATCCGCTATGCTGTTGCCGAGCTGCCGGAGGGTCCGGTTCATCCCAGCCAAATAACGGCTGTCTTCGTGAAATTCGCGGTAGATGTCATGGCGGACCGTGCGGGGATCGCGCCCCGCCGTTTCCGGCAGGGCCATGCTCATCACCCGCTCCCTTCCGCCTTCACCGCCCTGCACCTGACTGTGGCCCTGTTCCTTGCCGCCTGCAGGCGCTGCATGCAGTGCCATCACGCCGCCGGCATTATCCCATTTCCGTTCGCAGCTGTCCAGCACCGGTCCAATGGCCGGTGATACCTTGTCGCCCAGGAACAGAAACAAGGCCGGGTAATGGATGCTGCTGCGTCCATCCCCTTTGCTGCGCTGCGCCTCTTCCTGTGCCGCATATTGCTGGGCATAACTTAATGCTTGTGCTTTAATCATAGGCTTACTTCAGCTTTCTGCGGATGCTGCCAAGCTTGCCGGTCAGGCTCTTGTAGAAGCTGTACATTTCATCGCCGTCCGCATGCTCCACCCGCTCATATTCCAGACTGTCACGCGCCTCCAGGAAGGAGACATACATGCCTTCCAGCTTGTAGAGCAGCGGGGTGACATCCTCCGCAGCGGTCATTTCACCGGCGCGGCGGGCCGCCTTGCGCAGCAGCAGACTGCGGCTCTTCTCATCCAGCGAGCGGAAATGGCGGTATACCGCATACTCCACATAGCTGCGTTCCTTCATTAAGTTGGCAAAGGGTTCCCAGGCATCTTCGTCCTCGTCACGGTCATAGACGTAAAGCGCGCCTTTTTTGGTGATCGTATCGGTGTACAAGGCTTCGATGAACTGATCCAGCCATTTGTCTTCGTCGATATATTGATGCAGCAGTGCCTCAAGCTCAGCCGCCTTCGCGGTCAGCGCCTCGTACTTCGCCAGCTCTTCACGCACACGGGTAATCAGCTGCGGGGAACGGATCAGATTCTCCTGGGCCAGTTCCTTATTAATGCTGCCAAAGATATCCTTGATCCCTTCGCGCTCCAGCCCATTCTGGCGCAGCGCCTTCAGCTCGTCGGTTGCCTTCTTCACTTCACCAAGATTCGGACGCGAGGAGTCAAGCTGCAGATCATAGCCGCTCAGGAATTTAGCCAAGTCGAACGGCTTGGTGAACACGACCGAGAACCGGCTGCTCGTATTTTCATCCAGCCCTTTTTCGATAATAACCCCGCTCTCCAGTGCTTTCGCGAAATCGGCGCGAACTCTGGCGTTGTAATCACGCACACGGGCGTTGACGTAGGTATCGCCCCATGATTTTTCCGGAATCGGGGACGGCAGGTAGGTCCAGTTGTTCTTGTCAGTCATCACCAGATGGCGGCCGATGCCTTCCTTGTCGAGGATGGTCCGCTCATAGTTCTCCTCGAACACCCGCAGCGGCGTATACACAAACAGCGGTACCCCATTGCGCGTATTCAGCCAGAAAATCCGGTTCTTCACCTGGCTTTCCTTGATCGTAAACTGCGATTTGCCCAGCGCATTATTCTGATAATTGCGGATCCCCTTCAGGATGCCCGGTGCCTTAACCGGCACAGATACGAATCCCCACGACGGGAAGTGCAGGCTGCCGGAGCTGTTGCTGAGATGGAAAATCGGCACGGCGTCCTCATCCAGGCGTCCGGCGATAATCCGCTCCACGAACTTATCCAGCGGCTCCTCGCGGCCGTATTTCATGACCAGGAAATCCTCCATCGAACGGGTAATGAGATCGCCGAACTTATCGCTCAGGAATTCGGAGATGGAACGCACAATGTCGATCTCCTGTTCTTTGACCCAGCGGCCGGAATGCTTCAGCATTTCCCGCGTGAAGTCACGGATCAGGTCATCACCGTCCTTCTGGTCCATTACCTTCGAGATCGTCGCCGAAATATCCGGCACATTGACGATATTCCAGTAGTAGGTTTTGTTGCCTTTATGGTCGGCCTGCTCTTCACCGTTAATCAAAATATCGCCGTTCTTCTCAAAGATCGTGCTGAGCGCACTGAGAATCTCCGTAAACACACCATAAATCCGGTTGTTTTCTTCATTCAGAAGCTCAAACAGGTCCTCGTAGAATTCGATCATCTGCTCCGTGCGCTCCACATCAGCATGCAGCCAGTACTCGTTGATTTTGGCTTCGATATAGGCGTTTTTCTTCTTTTCCTTGGAGACAAAAGCGCTCCGCGCATCTCCCAGCTTCTCTTCCGCACTCTCCTGCGCCGTCTCGATATCGCGCGGAAGTCTCAGCAGGCTCTCGCGCAGCGCTTCGATATAGGACTGGATCAGCTTCAGAATACAAAAGCCCTTCTCGGTATAAAGCAGGCGAGAGACATAAAACGGTCCCTGCTCAGGATGAAGGAAGATACGCTCCAGCTCCTCACCGAAACGTCCGGTGATTTCGCCCGGCAACTGCTTCTTGGCCTTGATATATTCTTCACGCGCCCGGGACAGGAAGTTCTGCTCCAGCTCCGTATCCATGTCGACCACCTGGTTCTTGATCACATTGGCATGGCCCAGACGTTCACTGTTCTGGTAGCCGGGCAGCGGCTCCGGCACGCGGGATTCAAAGGTTTTGATCATGGTGTCGAGGTCGATGCCCAGCTTGCGTGCCAGCTTCTCCACATCCTCCTGCCCCGGTGCCTGCTGGAACATCTTGTCCATCTTGTCGAACAGGCGGAAAGCCAGATAGGTGGTCATTTCCTCAATCGGCAGAACGGCGGAAGAGGCTCCGATAATGTTGTATTCATAGTTGGCCGGATAGGTCTTGTTCATCTGCGCAATGTTCGTGCGGATGTTGCTGATATAGTCGTGGATCGCAAATTCCTCACCCGACTGCTTTTCCTCGCTGGCCATAAAGTTCGTGATATTCTCCGCAGTTACATTCATGCAATAATCATAGGCGTTCTCCAGCAGCTTGCCTTCGGTATTGGTCGCCGAGATCAGATGGCACAGATTGAACGGAGGCAGCGGCGAATTAACCGTCAGTATATTGCCGTATTGCTGGCGGAACCGTTCACCCCGGCTGTCCACATTCATCCAGTAATCCAGCTCTTTGAGCGCCGCATACCCGTTCTTGCGGATATATTCGCGCGTATGCTCGCTGAGGCTCTTGTTTGCCAGGTTCACGTCCGGCGTGAACAGATATCCCAGTGTGTTCACCCGGTCAACACCGGCCGCGCCGTAGTCGCGTTCAATAATCCCGCGCACGATATAAGCAATATCAAGGAACGAGCCGCTTCCTGTTCCCCCGGACAGACCGGTGAGCAGGAATACCATCAGCTTCTTGCTGGTGCCGACGGACAGCGTCTTGATCTTCTTGTCGATGGCGCCCACAACCTGGTTGATCTTCGTAAACAGCAGCAGCCGTCCAGCCTGGCGTACCCCTGCGGCTCCGTTCATTCCGTCGGTAATGCTCAGCTCCGGTGACAGCCATTCTGTAATATACGGGTCGAGAATACTGCGGTTCTGCAGCAGTCCGCCGATCTCGGCATTGGCCAGCAGCACAAATTCATTCTGCGGATCGAGGCCGATGCCTTTGTATTTTTTACCGCGGTCCTGCTCATTGGTCTCAAATGCCAAAAATTCCACATTGTCCGGCTTGTCGCGTTTCTTCTTGGAGAGCGGATCTTCCGGCAGCTTGAAGCGGCGGTTGATCTGGTATTTCAAGCGCAGCAGGGCATCAATGCCCGTGCCGCCGAGGCCGATGATCAGGATCGGATTATCGATCGTGTCTACTCTGATTTTGTCGCTGACGATCCCTCCGCCAAGCGATACATCCAATTGCTGAATATGCTCTCTCACTACCGGTTTCATAGGTTTTCCCCCTAGTCAATTTGAAAAATTCCAGTTACAGGAACTCCCCATACCACTAACTTCTCAGCCTTATATTAAATACTCCAGCAAAATCGTCTTATCTACCGTCTGCAGCGCCACGGAAATACGGTCGCCGCTCTTCAATTCTAGTCCGCGCGAGGTATCGGCCACACGGCCCGATCTTTCCACGGATATACCTTCCCCGCCGCGCAGCAGCAGGCGGTCATTCTTGCCCGGTGTGAAGACGAGCTTCTCGCTCTCCTTCAGCTCTGGTGCCAGCTGCAGCAATTGGTGAAGGGTGAATTTCCCCCGGAACGCCGAAAGCTTCTTGTACTGTGGATAGGTCTTCTCTCCGGTATTCCCGTCGAGTACCTCCACCACCATCTGCCCTACAAAACCTCGGGTCGAATTCTTGCGCAACAGCCAGAACGCAACAGCCGCAGCGAGCAGCAGCACGATGCCCCCAATGATAAAATATGGCGTCTTTGAGGAAGACTTCTCCAGAGCAGGTTCTTCACCACCCGGCTTTGTTCCCGCTGCCGGTGGGCTTGTAGCAACCGTCCCCGTCTTGGCGTTGATCTTGAGCACGTCACTCTCACGGTAGAAGCTGCTCTCCTCCGCCCGGACCTTCAGCTCATACTCATGGCTGTCCTTGAGTTCAAAGGTGCCTTTGAAGACCGCTGCGGAGTTATCCAGCGGAATCTCCTGCACATCGCCTGTATCCAGATCCGTGGCGAGCAGTACCGCCTTCATATCTTGATACAAATTACTGAGCGTTACCTGAGCACCATTGCTGAACAGGTGCGAGGAAATCTCAACTTTATCGCCCTTCTTGTAAGTTGCGGCGGAAGGCAGCGCATCGATCTTAAGCTCCAGATCATAGTTGAATACGAGATTGATATCGATCTTATCCTTCGGCACACCCTTCACCTGGAGCTTCCAGTCCCCCTGCTCCGGTGAGATCAGCTTGATCAGGCTATAGCTGCTCGATTTGGACAGCAGGACATCGTCCGACGGGATAGCTATAGACTTCCCCGAAGGATCCGTCAGCTTCGCGGTAACCGGCTGGGAGGACATAATGGATATATTCGCTTCCAGCACACTGCTGTTAGGAACATTGACCGTAACCTCCTGATAGCTTCCGTTCGCCGTAATCGACTGTACAGGCACGACCTTCAGCTTCAAATGGCTGGCAAAAATTTCACTTAGGATCTGCGGCAGATCATCGGCCGAATCCGTTGTGAATGCCTTGCCGCCTGTCTTGTCAGACAGGCCTGCCAGAATTTCTTTATTCAGCTTGCCATCAGCATTGAGCCCTATAGTATAAACCGGGTATCCTTTCTGCTTGGCTGTTTCTATGGCAGCATCCAGTTCCTGATCCGACTGGCTCTGGGTCCGGCCGCTTGATTCATCCAAATCATTGTTGCCGTCAGCCAGCATGACGATCATTGGCTCATGACCCGGGTCACTGCCGTTCTCCAGCACCTTGACGGCCTCTTCCATCCCTACGGCGATATCCGTATACGCCCCGCGGCTTAAACCGTCGATGAAATCCTTGAGGTCCTGCTTGTCGCTGGCAGAGCTGATTTGCAGCAGCGCCTTCTCCCGCTGCACCTTATCGGTGTAGGCTACGATACCAACCTTATCGCCTTGGGCAGACAGCATATCTATAAACATTTTCATCGCTTCGTTCGCGATCTTGTTCTTGTCACTCTTATTCATGGAGTTGCTGACATCAATCAGCAGTACGGCGTCAATATGAGATGGCGCGGCAGATGTTGCAGCGCTGGCCTGCAATGACGCAAAGGGCGCAGCGGCCATGAACAGAATCAGCAGCAGTAAAGGCACAACACGCTGCAGCATCGTTGGACTTGTTCTTCTTAGGTGTAAATGTGTACGAAGCATAAAGATGGCTCCTCTTGTGTTATATTCGGGTTATGCGGCAGGGTAACGGTATAGCTAAAATCTGTAAATAGTATGCCATTATGATATAATTAAACCTTGTAAACTTCAACTTTAGGACCGCAGGACCGGCAACCGGGTGCATAGAATCGTCATTCTATCAGCCCCTCCAGACCGCTGTACTTCCAAGAAGAAAGGAAGAGTTCCATGATTTCATACGTCATTCTCGGGATTACGTTTCTATATGCCGTAATTCAGATCTCCTTGTATGCTTCACGCCAGCGCAAGCCGCTTACCCGTGACGACATTGACGAGAGGCTGCTCGCCGCACTGAATGGAGGCGATCCTGCCCGTGAATAAGAAGAAACCCGTAACTTTCCGGCCTTTCAAGGCTCCGCGTTATGCGCATGATAACCTGCGCGTCTGCCGCCATTGCGGCCGTTATACCGCACTAGGCGAAGAGCGCTGCGGCAAATGCGGACGTGCCGCCCTGACTCCGGTGGAGAAGCAGGCCACCTCCATCGCAGGACGCAAAATGCACACCCGCCTGCTGCTCATCCTGCTGCTCACCCTGGTCTCGGTCTATTTCGGCGAGAGCTTGCAGCAGATGGTGCTGTGCGCTGCCGGAGGAGTCGTTCTAGCCGGACTTCTATTCTATACGCAGCGGAAGGTAAGGCAGAACCAGAATCTTTATGCCCTCAATGAACTGCTGGGACGAAATATCATTAACATCAAGGAGGGCCTGGAAATCAACCGTCAGGAGGCTGTATCAGTACTGCGCGAGAATGATGTGCTGGCCTACGAGAAGCTGCGCGAAATTTCCATCCTGCTGCGCGGCGACCGGATTGCCCGCCAGCGTATTGCCCTTCTGCACGGTTTCCAGCTGCGTAAAGATATGTACCTGGAGCTTGAACAGCTGCTGCTGAAGGATTTCGAGCCACTGCTCGCAGAATATATCGGCGAAATCGCCAAGGTCCGCCCTGACCTTATCAAAGACCGTACGCTGCGCTATGTGAAGAATTATGAAGCTCAGATTCTTGAAATGGATAAAGGTGCGGCCATCCTGGTCGGTGTCGCCGGAGCGGCTGTACGCCTGAAGCGTTACGCGCTGCTCTACTCCGGAATGATCGGAAGATACATACAGGATCTGCCCAAGGACCGTTTCCTGCGCTTATCCAGGCTGATCTCCGCCAACCCCTATGAAGCCTGGAACGGCCTGGATCTTAAGGTGGCGGAAGTCCGTGAAGCCAAATACCGGTGGGACCCTGAATCTTGAGTAAAGTACTGCAATATTTAATAGTACTTTAAACAAGAAGAAGCGGCTGCACCGTCCAAAGTCAGGACGGTACCGGCTCCGCGAGAAAGGGGCTACTATAATATGACGTTTAAACAAGCCATATCCCTGCGGAATATATTGATCATTTTGTGTACATTCATCCTTATTCTGCTTGGACAGAAGGCATTTAGAATCGAAGACAAGATTAAGGCCGTGCATGAAGGCGACCGGCTGTATGCCGCCGGCGATCTGATTGCCGCAGAGAACCAGTACCGCCTGGCAGCGGCGAACCCTTCCATCCTCTATAAGGAAGACGAGGTTGCAGCGAAGCTCAAGGAGCTGGCTCCAATAACAGCGATCCGCAGCGGGCTCAAGACACTGGTATTAAAAGTGTCCCAGCAGCTGGATACAAAGGATTTTACCGGGTTCATGGAGAGTTATGCTGCTTTGCTTAGCCTGAAAACTGAGTATATGCAGCCGGGAGGGTCTTATGAATCCTATTATCGCCAGTTGTCGGCGGATTCAGGCCTTTCCGGCCAGTTCTCAGCCGGGTTCCAGCAGTTCAAGAGCCAGTTTCTTACCGAACTGGGGGCCAGTCAAAGCGGCAGCGGCAATGAAGACAGCGGGGACAGCTTCAAGTGGAATCTGCTGCGGATTCCCGATGCCTTTTATGGAGGGAGCCCAGCCAAGGAGAAGCTGCTGGCCGGGTCCTTCCAAGCTCATGATACGGTTAAGCTCAAGGAGCTGGCGGCGGCTGGAAGCTTCGATGCTCTGCTGAATTCCGCCTTGTCCATGATGGATGCCTACAACAGCCACACCTATAATGCCTCATGGGTACAGGAGCAAACTGAGGCCAGCGCAAAGAAGATGCTCAGCGGCGATCTGGACAGTGATTCCTATGCCGCCTTTACCGGGCATGCCGTAAGCTACCGCAAATATGCTGCCTCTGCCGGCATTGATTCATCCAAGGTGCTTACGTTAATAGACAGCAGCTTAGCGAAGCTGATGAAGAGCGCCGCACGTTTGGTCCGCGGCGGCCAATATGCTGAAGCGATCCAGCTGTACAGCGACCTCACCGGACTTCAGGACACTGCAGAAGACATTGCCGCCGCCAGGATCGCCTGGAATGCTGCGGAGCCTGTCCGCCTGCTACCGGGCGGTGAGGAGCAGGGCAAATATGCCCATGTTGTCTCCGTCACCGGAAGATACGGAGCCAAGGTGGCCGTAGCCGGAACAGACAGCAGCGGAGTCCTCTACTTTGCGGATATGAGCGAGGACGGGATTGTCTCGACAAGGACCGGTGAAGTCATTGCGGGCTTCGAGAATCTCCGCAGTCTTGCTTTTGATGATAAGCTGTCAGCCCTCTCCGAAGTGCCTGTGGTCGTCGCCGAGAGCAGCCGTGAGGATGGGCGCACCTCTTTTACTGCCTATCAGATTAAGCCGGAGGGAATCTCCCAACTCTTCTCGTTTGCCGGAAACAGCTATACGCTGCAGCCGGATGATCATGCTATTTACGTTGAAAATACAATTGTAGAAAATGGTGGAGACGGCCTGACCGCGGTATACCGATTAACAGAGGGCGTCTACCAGTTCTCCGAGATTCATCAGGAACAGGAATATCCACAGATTTCCGCTATCGAGCTGGAGCTTCATCACTTTGAGAAGGTTACCCTTCACTGCGATATATATATTGATTCTTCGGGCAGATCCGTTGCAAGCTCCGATGGACGTCTTATTGTCCTTCAGGGAAATACCGGATCGGTTACGGGGTTAGCCCTGGTGAGCGGTCAGTTCTTGAACAGTTTCGAATACGCAGAGACAGATACAGGAATGCAATACTTGCCCGTGTTCGTGGCAGACTCCTTGGAAAGCATGAGTGTAGTCCTCCCTTAAGCTGCCAATAATACTTCTATTAAAAAGACGTAAGAAAGTAACGGAGGATTGCCGTTAGTCTCTTACGTCTTCTTTTTCGGGGATTGTCCAAAAAAATCTATGATCGCCAAACAGCTGCAGCCTTCTTACGGCGTGCTGCGCTCCCGCTTCCCACTTTTCTTTTCCGGTTCAGCAGACGTTTATAACGCTTCTGCGTATACAGAACATCGGCGGCCGACGTAATCGTTTCCTTAACCTCACCGAGTACCTCTTTGGTCTCCTCTACGGATGCCTTCATCCGCTGCACCTCGGATTTCACACTATCCGACCGCATTTTCACCTCATCCTTAGTCTCCTGAATATTGGCCTTGATCTCATCCACCGGCTCCTTTAAGCCGTCTACCGAATGTTTGACACCATCCAGCGACTGCTTCAAGCCGTCGATACTTTTCTTAAGTTCTTTCAGCGGATTACCCAAACGTATCCCTCCTAATTTCCCTCTATATAAATTGAACTTATAATTCTTCTATTTTAGGATTGTCCGTGACTCCAGAGAATATTTGGACTTCCGGCCGCTGCTTATGAACTGAATAAAGGCTGGGTCACCATCTTCATGTATTTTAGCAAATCCGCTTTTGCCTGTTCATTATGCTCCCACACCCCAAGGTTCCAGCACATAAAACGAAGCCCCAGGTATCGGGAAGCTATGGAGAACAGCTTTGCATAACGTGGCTCTGGAATGTCTAAGCCGAAATTGCCCAGATAGGTCCGGTAAGCACTGGCCTGCTGCAGGCTGCCGCACCGCATCGGAATGTCCATGAACAGTGAGCCGTAGCGGGCTTCCTCCCAGTCAATAAAATACACGTTCTCATTGTTATGCACCAATACGTTGCCGGGATTAAGATCATTGTGGATCATCGTATGAGTGCTTGCATCATTGATCACAGCAGACATCTCCTCAACGATGCCATTGGCGGCTTCCTCTATTCCGGAGATGACATCCAACCCAAACGTCCTCTCAAATGCCGGATTGTCCTTAGCGAAATTCCACGAATATCTCCATTGTTCATTGATTATTTCTGCAATATAGGCCTCATCAACCATAGGCAGCCACGGCAAATCTTCCCTGCATCCCATATTGGCCCGATGAATATAGGCCAGCGCCAACATTTCTCTGTCCTGAATTGGTGCAATATCCAGCTTGGCGTAATCCGTATCAACGTCCACGTCCTGTATAACCAGCAAACTGCGGCCCTCGTTCAGCGGATAGTTCGACAAGCTGTACGGCACATTCGCTGCCTGTGAATATAATCTGGACAGTGCCGACCGCTCAATAAAGGTGGCTTGCTTGGAATACAGGTAGATGCCCGGTACCTCAAGAGAGATAGTTGTTGCTGTTCCGGTGGGACCGGTTTCATTTTCAGCTGTCATTTTCCAATTTATTTTATGCCGCGACAATCCAACTGCCTGTGATCCCGCGCCTACAGGAATATTCTCAATACCCAGTACTTGAATATCCGGGGAAATGAAGCAGTATATTGTATCTTTTATCAGTTCGGTCAATTTACTGTTATCTATACTCATAGGTCATCTTCCTTTGCAACGAATACAATAGCGATAATCATGAACAAAAGCTCTTTCTAGCGGCGGTAGGTATGCTCGGCAAAACAGGCGGTTTCAACGAAGTGATTTCGCTCATAGAGTCTCTTTGCTCCGGCATTGCTTCCGGCCACCCGCAAAAAAATATTCCCGTCACCCTGCTCTCTCATACGGTTGATGCAGTGCTTCAGAATAATTCCGCCATACCCGCGGTTCTGGTAATCCGGCGCTACAACAATATCGCGGATATATTCCCCTTCCGTAATATAAGCACCCACTAAAGAGCCTCGTATCCAAAACGAACGGACCCGGGACTCCGCTTCGTAAGCGGCAAGTGTCGCCAAAAAGGGTTCCGGCTCCCGCCGGTACTGGTCCGTGTCCCAACCGTTATCTCTATTCAACTGCTCATACGCCCCATCAAACAAGGCAATAAAGGACTCCAGCATCTCCGGCGTAAATCCCCCTTCCTGCAATAAAGAAGCGGGCTCCGCTTCAACCGGATGGTTCCCGGCATACCTCAGCTGATAACCCTCGATGTCTGATGAAAACCCCAGCCCTCTCACGAACTGAACGATCTCCGTATTTCTCCCGTATACATTAAAGCAGATCTCCCTCTCTTCGCTTGCCTGTAAATAGGGGTTAATCTCGCTCTCCATCACCTCCAATAATACATCGGGCTGGCCGCACTGCCTGAAAACTGCATAGGCAATGACGCAATCCGCTCCCTCCACCAGACAGAAGACACCTTGATTGGGACCTGATTCCCCATAGTACATAACCGACACAGCCCCATCGGCAAAAGCAGCCCTAACATAACCTTCCGCTCCCGACGAAATCATTGAAATCAGTTGCAGGATCTTATTAAATTCCGTCTCATCCATCTTCCTTCCGCCCTCACAATCTGTTATCGTTACGAATCCCCGTCACTTTCTGAGCATTGTCCGGTACACAAATTTGGGCAACGCGGACTGCCTGCGCCAGCGGGATTTCTGTCCTTTGGCAACGGGAGCGAACAACAACCGGTGCGCCCATTCCAGGTTAAGCTTCTTCCAGATCACCGGTGCCGGCTTCACTTTTCCCGAGATTACGTCCAGGCTGCCGCCAACTCCAAAAACAAGCTTAACGCCAGTCAGCTCCTGCTTATGCTTATACAGCCATTTATCCGAATACGGTGCGCCCATGGCAAGAATGAGAACATCCGGCTTGCTGCGCTGAATGTCTGCAAGTATCCCCTGCTCCTCTGCTGCATTAAAAAATCCATGATGCCTGCCGGCAATCTTCACCTGCGGATAGGAGGCGTTAATCTTCTCTACGGCCTGTCTGCTGGTGATTTCATCGGTTCCCAGGAAATAAAAGCTCCAGCCCAGCTCATTGCCCTTCTCCAGCATCCTGAGCAGCAGGTCATAGCCTGTTACCCGCTCGGGGATCGGCTCGCCTTTTCTTCTGGCAGCCAGTACGATGCCGATCCCGTCAGGCACGATTAAGTCCGCCGAGCTGATGATTTCCTGAAGCAGTTCATCGGTCTGACTGGCTAACGTAATCTCCGGATTGGCCGTTATTAGATGAAAGAGCCTGTCCTGTTTATTCTGAACTTGCTCGGCTAACCGAAGCGTAGTTTCCTCAAGCGTCAGCTTGGAAAATGGAACACCTAGAATCGAAACGATATCATTCATAAATTATTTCCCTCCCAGTCCTCCAGCACATTCCAGCCCATCGCAGGTTCTCCATGGAAGGAGTGCAACGAGCCTACATAAACATGGTTGTTATGAATCCCTGTCTCCAGGTAATGCCGCATCACTTCTTGCGTTGAGGCGGTTACATGCTGATCGGCAATTGCACTGCGATCCACCCACAAGAGCCGGCCTTCTTCACTTTCAATTAAGGTGCTATCTGCCAGACCGCTTTTGCAGAAGCAGCACCTCCTGTTTATCATTAAATAAGAAAGCTACTGCCATTGGTCTAATCCGCACCATCATCTCTCCCCTAAATGGACCCTATTTAAATGACACCATACTTTTGCAGAGCGTAAGCAATCCCTCCTTCACTCGCCTTTTTAGTGACGAAGTCTGCTTTCTGCTTGAGCTGCTCTCCTCCATTGCCCATGGCAATTCCTAAGCCTACATATTCCAGCATATCGATATCGTTTCCCCCGTCTCCAAAGGCGACAGCCTCGGCAGGAGATAACCCGAAGTGCTCCAACACCTTGCGGATCGCCGTTGATTTGGAGACCTCTGTTTCTTCCAACACATTCATCACATAACCGTGGAACCGGACAAACCGGAGCCTCGGGAACTGCTCTATGTATTTTTGGGCTTCATGTTCATCCGCATATAGGCACATGCAATATATTTCTTCGGACAACGAACCCATAGTTTCAGGATATTCCGTAAGACTTAAAGTCTCCTGGAGCGCCCTCTTCATCCGGTCATCTTCGAACCCGAGGCCGTTCATCGTGAGCAAATCGGTGAAATAAGATAAGCCATGTCCATTATTTCCGGCAAATACCGAGAGCTCGCGGACCGTCTCACTCTTCAGCAGCGACTTATGAATCACTTCCCCATTGCTTTGGACAAGTGCTCCGTTCGCGGAAATAATGGTATCCACACCAAGCCCTCTGAACTCTTCGCACAGACTGTACGGCCTTCCTGTAGCGACCACGACCTTTATTCCTTTCGCAGCCAGCGTTCCAAGCGCTTCTTTGGTGCTGGACGGCATACATCCGTCAACTTCACTTAAGAGCGTGCCATCCACGTCAAAAAACACTATTTTGTACATCCTCCAGAACCACTCCCTGATTCATGCGCTATGAAGAGTATCCTCGCACTCCAAATATTTACATACTCATTCTCACCATACCAGCAACTTGGACTTCAAATCAATGGAGAATGTATCTTTAGTGATTTCAGATTAAGTGGTAACGGACGAACGCAACACAAAAGACACCCTAAGGGTGCCTTGTTTGCAGGAAATGCCACCTGCACAGAGGAATAAGAATAAGAGAAAAAAATTGGAGGTAATTGCTCTTGAATATTGATGTTCTCGATAAAGGTTATGTCCGGCTGGTGAATCATATGGGTTCCGATCTCACCGTTGTTAATGCGGCGCGGGTATCCTATGCCAAACAGTCGGATGCACTCACAGAAAAAGATCTGCGGCTCATTCAATTTCTGGCCAGAGAAGGACATACTTCCCCCTTCCGCCATGCCGTGATCCAATATGAAATCTATGCTCCGCTTATGGTCGCCAGACAGTGGTGGAAATACGTCATCGGCTCGGCCCATTATGAAGGAACCGGTGACAGCCTGGAGGCCTGGAATGAATCAAGCCGCAGGTATATTACGGAAGAACCCGCTTTTTATACCCCTGCCGCCGGGCAATGGCGAAGCGCACCCGCGAACTCCAAACAAGGCAGCGGCGATATCGTAGCCTGGGAGCTTGGAGAGAAATATACCCGGGAGCTCATGAACTATGTGGATTTGGGGATTCAGAAATATGAGGCTGCGCTGGCAGACGGAATCTGCGCGGAACAGGCAAGGCTGTTTCTGCCTGCCTATGGACTCTATGTCCGCTGGTATTGGACGGCTTCGCTGCAATCCGTAGCGCATTTCCTGAATCAGCGGCTGGAGCATGACGCCCAGAAGGAAATACAGGACTATGCCAAAGCCGTACTTGAGATTGTGAAAGCATTGTTCCCGGTGACGATTGACGAGCTGCTGTCCAAATAACTATTCCTTATCGTGAATGCGGAACGACTGCAAATAATTGTGGATATCCTCCTGAGGCGTCTCAAGCAGGCCTGCAAGCATGCTTTGAATGGAGCGCATTGCAGCAATTCTTTCATCGATTTCCAGTATTTTATTGCGGACCCGTCCCTTCAGCGTCTCGGCATCCATCTTTTGACCGAGCATTCCCAGCACTTCACGGATTTCTTTCAGCGAATACCCCAGGGATTTGGCATCCCTGATGAACTTGATCTTCACCAGATAATCCTCCGTATAAATCCGGTAACCATTTGCTACCCGCCCGGGGACAGGCAGGATGCCACTATCCTCGTAATAGCGAATGGTTGCCATGCTTACCCCGGATAATTTCGCCAGCTCTCCGCGTGTCATGCCCTCCATGACTGCTCCCCCCTGCCTTCTCAGTTTTATCTGCTGATTACATTCTCTTGCGGGTATACTCTTGATCAAACTTCACTTCGGGGGAATCGGCTGATGGCCCGTCCAGAAGAGATTGCGGTTTGTTGTTTAAATATTGATCGAAGAAGGCTCTCACATAAGATCTCGTAATATCAATATTTTGCACCGGATCGATATCTTTAGCGAACAGCGACGGCGACAGCAGCGCGATCTCCGTGAAGCTCTGATGAATAAAATGATCAACCGTCAGATAATAAGTGTCGCTCGTGCTTTTCGTCATAACTGATTTCAGATCGGGGGCAAACTCCTCGTAAAATACTTTGTCCTTCTTCGTCACTGACGGATCGAGACTTTGAGCGGTACCTCCGGACATCATGTACATAAACGGCTGCTGCAATCCGGTATGGGCAACCTCCCCCCAGAATCCGCCTTCCAGACTTACGCCTGCCTTGAACCGCTTGTCCTGTGCCAGCGCCTCCGCAGTTGTCGCCCCGCCATAGGAATGGCCGAATATTCCGGTCCGGTCCAGATCCAGTCTGCCCTGAAACAAACCGTTCGGATCCTGCGCATTCCATTCCGTAAGCGTGTCGAGTACAAAGCTGGCATCGGCTGCGCGAATACCTACTCCTGTGACATTATACTCATAAAGCTCTGCAGAGGTATCAAACTCGGGATCAGGTTCATAGAAGACCGAATGTCCATCCGGGAATGTGACCTTAGCCGATGTATAGGGATGATCCATCCCTACTACAATATAGCCGTGGCTGACCAGTTCCTCGATGGCCGTCATGCTCTGAAACCGGGTGGAACGAATGCCCGGCGAGAACAGTAAAACCGGATAGCTCGCCTCGGCTGCGGACAGCTTCGCTCCATCGACGACATGTGTAGGAATTTCGGTCACATGACTGAACAGCTGCTTGGGCAGGCCAAATACCAGACTGATAGCTTCTCCGAGCTCGGAAGGATAATGCTCCTTCACCTTCCCCTCAGCCTCTTCCGGGTCCACCGGATACCAGACATTCACCATAAGCTGAAGAACAGCAATGATTGCGGATAAAGCATAAACCCTGAAGTATACTTCAAGGTCAAGGTGCCAGCGATATGAAGTTTATGCACGCGGCTCAATCATGGGTCCTTACAGGAGTGATCAGGAATAGCGCGGGCGAAAGCGGGTCTGTAGTCAGGATGACCACCGGGCTTTCCTTCCCTGTGTATCTTACTCTGAGGGACCCGCTATCCAGGCAGCGCAGGATATCCAGCAAAAATCTGCCGTTCAGCGCGATGGTGAAGTCATCCCCCTCCATGGCTTCCAGGTTAATTTCGTCCCGGACCTCTCCTATGTCCGACGTACCGGATAATAAAACCAACTTGCCGGAAGCCGCTGTAAGCCGAATGATGTTTCCGCCTGCCAGTACGGACACCCTTTCAACTGCTTGCAGGAAACCATAGGGGCCAATGAGCAGTTCAGATTTGCAGGATTGTGGAATCACATTTTTTACGGCTGAGGGGAAGACCCCCTCAATGAGGACGGACTGTACATGCAGCTCATTTGCCGTGAAGCTGATTTGATGTCGGCTCACTGCAATTTCCGTTGCGGCTTTGTCGTCGCTAAGCATCTTTACGATTTCATTTATATTTTTAGCAGGCACAATAACATTCGTTCCGTTGTTTATGTTATACCCGGTATGCAGCGTGCGGGAAGCAAAACGGATTCCGTCCGTTGCCATCAGGCTGAGATTTTCCCCGGTAAATTCAAAAGAAACTCCCGTCAGTACCGGTCTGGAATCGGATGTGGAGGCAGCCACGCACACCTGTCTTATCGCCGATCGCAATACGTCATTTTGGATTTGAAACTTGCAGGCAGGCTCAGCATCAGTGGAAGGGGAGTGTACAGGCGGGAATTCCGCAGGGTCCAAACCGCATAACCGGACATGCGAATCGCCTGAAGTGATGCTTAGGATAAAAGGTTCTTCGCTCTCAAAAGCTATCCACCCGGCATGAAGCCTGCGGATGATCTCACTTAAATAACGGGCCGGCACCACAATTCCGCCGGTTCTTTGCACATTCATCGAGTCCTTATCCTCGGGAACCCTGTACTGGATGGTCATACTTGTATTGCTTGCCGTGAACACCAGAGCCTTCTCATAAGCCTGAATATGTATTCCTGACAGAATTGGATTTGGGCTATTCGCAACAACAGCCTTAAGGACATGCTGCAGAGCATGAAGCAGTGATTCCTTTGTCACATTGACCAGCATTGCCCTCACCTGTCCCTTGTAGTGAATGATTATGAATAATAAGCAGTAATGATATTCCGGATTATTTCCGAGCGGGATAATGCTGTAGCTGTACAATCTGCTTCAAGCTTGTTCCACAGCTCCTCCGGCAATGTCAGGGATACCTTTTTGGTGCACCCGATACCTTTCCTGCCTGCTCCCTCCCGGAGACCGCCTCTTCCAGACAAGAAACCGAGTTGACCGTCTTTGTTGGAGACACCAATTTTGATCGCATTATCGCTCATAGCATTTCACCTTTTCATTTGATTATAGGAACCTTTTTCATAATCTTGGTAATTTAATTCTAGCATACAGTCCACTCCCTGGCAATGCATGGAATGATCCGGAGCGGAATAGAACTGAGCTTGGCTGCGCTGATTCCAAGCCAAAAACCTCCGCCTGCCAAGGCGAAGGTTCATGGGTTAAGGCATAACCGGCTGATTTTGAGCGGATAGGCTAAGCCGGGAATTATATTTGGAGACACGGCAGGTTTCAGCGCGGCGACCAAGGCAGCTGCTCCACTCCCTTGTCCTTATTGCTGCGGCGAAGGGAATATAGCAGCCAGATACAGGAAATACCCACTCCCGCTGCACAGACCAGAAACACAGCCATGTACATTCCTCCTCCCGATCCGGAAGTGCCGCCGCCAATGACCAGACCGCCCGCTGCCGTGCCGAACATCATTCCGATATTGCGTGACAGCGCCAGCACACTGCTGACCCGGCCAAGCTGGGATTTCTTCGCCAGCCCCATGACGATACTGGTATTGGGCGAAGTCACCATCCCCATCGAACAGCCGAGCAGCACCACCGGCAGAATCATCGCTCCAGCTCCAAGCGCAGGGGCAGCGAAACCAAGCGCCAGCAGCGTCATGCTCATGAGCAGCAGCCCGGCCGTGAGGATGCCAAGCGGACCTTTGCGGTCCGCGAAGCCCCCGCTTATAGGAGCTGTCACCACAAGCGCGAGAGGGTATCCGATCATGATCAAGCCGACCAGCGCAGGCTCTGCACCGGCCAGCCGCAGCAGCGAAGGCAAAGCCAGCTGTGCGGCGAATGCCGCCATGTATGTGATGACCGTAATGGCAATTCCGGCGGCAAAGTTCCGGTCAGCGAATAGTCCAAAGCCGCTATCAGCAGACCGGCGGGATTGAGTAGTCGCCGCGGCTTCATCTGTATTCCCCTTACGGGAGGAGCGCGCATGTGCCGCAAAGCCTGCGGCCGTAACGGCTGAAGCTGCGAACAGCAGCAGCACCGGCAGAGACAGGAAGGACGAGCGGCCGCCGAAATCGAGGGCAATCATCAGCGAGGATAGGCAGGCCGCAAACCATACGGCTCCGCCAAGATCGAGCCGCCCTCCAGCCGTTTCGGTATCCTGCGGGATCAGCCGCTCAGCAAGCAGCCCTACACCCCCTGCCACTGCAGCAAGCAGCCAGAAGTTGCTCTCCCAGGAGAACCACTGGATCAGGAAACCTCCCAGCCCCGGCCCGGCCATGGAGCCTGCGGCCACAAAGGTACTCATCAGCCCAAGTGCCCGGCCCCGCTGCTCTGCGGGAAATACAGAGACAATAAGTGCCATATTTGTTGCCTGGTACATGGAAGCGCCCACGCCTTGAATCACCCTGAAGCCCAGCAGCATTACCGCATTTGGAGAGAGTGCGCAGCCCAGTGCGCCCGCCGCAAAAGCGAACAGACCGAAGTTATGCACCTTCCGCCGGCCAAGCCTATCTCCCAGCCGGCCCATCACGGGCAGCAGGACGGAGATGACCAGCAGATAAATACTGACCACCCACTGGGCAGAGGCTACCGGTATCCGCAGATCCGCCGAAATGTCGACCAGGGCGATATTGAACATCCCGGCGGAAAGATTGGACAGGAACGCCCCGAGACAGATGACAATCTTAACAGCTGAAGGGTTTACAACCCGCTTAGAAGTCGTGGCTGAGAAACTCATAGCGCGTTTTGCAGCGCAGATTGATGCCAGATGTTCCAGTTCTCCTCGACTTCCGCGACTGAAGCGACTACCCCGAAATAGCCCTTCATGTTCTCCAGCGTCATCTCATGCGCCGCCCGGGAATAGGAGGCACAGGCGTCCTCCGCCAGCACGATATGATAATCCAGCATAAAACCGTCCCGCGCCGTCGATTCCACGCATACATTGGTGCTTACCCCTGTCATGATAAGCGTCTCGATCCGCAGCGAGCGCAGCACAGAATCGAGTCGGGTATTAATAAACGCGCTGTACCGGTGTTTGTTGACCACAATCTCCTCAGGGAGCGGAGCCACCTCATAAAATCCGGCCCCCCAGCTCCCCTTGCGGCAGACTCCGAGCGAACCCCGCCCGGAACGCGAAGCCCACACAGGAGAGTCGGTCGCTTTTTCATGAAAGGTCTGGATAAAAATAACGGGAACCCTGTGCGCTCTGGCCGCATCAATCAGCGAATGCAGCCGCGGCATCATCGCCTTTACACCAGCCACATCGTTTCCGCCTGCGGCAAGCGCACCGTCCGGGTGGCAGTAATCATTCTGCACATCTACTATGACCAAAGCCGTCCGATCCGGCATAATCAAATCTGCTGTCAACTCCATCATCGTCACCTCTTTAGTTTTTGAAGGCCATGCGGCGCTTACTTCTCTGCGGTCTTCTTTACAAACTGCATATCGACAAGCCCGTCATACGTATATTCGCCTTTATAAATCCCGGTCTTGATCATTACATTCATATCCTTGTCCAGCGCTTCCTCCGAGATGATTCCGTCCGGACTCCAGAGCTGGTCTTCATAAGCGCGGTCAAGTGCCGCCTGCGCCGCCGTATCCGAAAGGGTCGGAAATTCGGCCTTCAGCACTTTCATCGCCATCGTCTTGTCCTCCTGGATAGCCTTTAAGGCTTTGACCACGGCGTTCACCGCCTTCTGCACCGTTTCAGGGTCCTTCTCAAGGGTAGATTTCTTCACGCTCAATACGGAATACGCATAATCGCCCATATCATGGAATTTATAAAATGGCTCGTCCCACACGCCTTTATCCATTCCATCGCTCATCTGTGGCTCGGCACCGTTCGCAATGTCCGCCGCACCTTGCTGAACCATAGCCACAACGGTTGAGCCGTCCGCCGGTTCCAGCAGACGTACATCCTTCTGCGGATCAAGCCCCAGCTCCAGCAGCAAATACTGGGTCAGCAGGTTCGGCGTTCCGCCATGCCGTCCGGCGTTGATTTTTTTGTCCTGAAGAAAGGCCTTTAGCTCTTCATCGGAGCTTCCTGCCGGAGCCGTCCCTTTCTTCGCCATCAAATACACATTGGCACGGTTGACGACATTGCTTACCGAAATGATCGGGTCCGAATTGCCGGTATTCGCCAGCGCATTGGATTCCGGACCGCCGATAACGCCCCAGGCATCCCCGCTGACCACCGAAGTCACATGCGTGCCGCCGGTAGCCTGCAGCATTTCAACCTCAAGCCCTTCTTCCGCAAAATACCCTTCGCGCTGCGCCACATACAGCGGCAGATAACCTGTATAATGCAGAGGTTCGGCAATCACAAGCTTCTTTAGACCTTCCTTGCCGGCTGCGGCTTCGGCGCTTTCCTTATTACTACAGCCCGCAAGCAGAATTATGGAAGAGACCAGCAGCAGGACGGCGGACAGCTTTACTTTTTTCAACTTCATGATTTGTTTCTCCCCTTTATCTTATGAAATAGAACAATCCGCCTTACGCCTTCTTCATTCCGTACCCTTTGGACAGCCACTTCTCCAGCAGCACCACTCCTGCATACATGACCATCGACAACACCGACAAGACCACTACCCCCACCCAAACAAGGTTGATATCAAGAATCGTCCCGGCATAAATGACCATCCGGCCAATCCCGTGACTGGAAGCAATAAATTCGCCTACAATGGCTCCAGCCAGCGAAAGTGCAATATTAATCCGCAGACTGCTGATCATCCAGGGCATCGCCCAGGGAATGACCACTTTTGTAAAGACCTGATGGCGTTTCGCGCCCAGCGAGTACATCAGCTTCTCCATATCCTTGTCCACACTCTGCACCCCGCTGTGTGCCGACAAGGCCGCAACCACCACCGTCATGGCAAAAGCCAGCGCTACCTTGGAGAAAAACCCGATGCCCAGCAGAATCACCAGCACAGGGGCCAGCGCCAGCTTCGGCATTGCGTTCAGCAGAATGAGGAACGGTTCGCTGATCCCGGCAAACCTCTTCGACCACCAGAAGGAAAGACCGAGCAGCGAGCCCAGCAGGGTTCCACCGATAAACCCCAGAATGGTGGAACTTGAGGTGTAGGCAATATCCTCAAGCAAAGTGCCCTCCGTAATCTGTGTCCAGGTCGTGCTAAGGATGCGGAGCGGGCTGCTCCAATAGTAGGAATCCATCCAGCCGATCCGTGTAAATAGCTCCCAGCAGAGTACAACCAGCAGCGCTACCGAGAGACGCCCGATGCTGATAATCCTGCCGGTCCGGCGCTTCACCGCCTCCTCGTCCTGAATGAACGGCTCCGCCTGCCTTTTGTCCGGCTTCACCGCGCTGTTCCCGGACGCCTCCAGCTTGTGAATGACATACCCTTTCTTCTGCACACTTTCCATCCTGTTTCCCCCTAAAAGTTTTGTGTGGTTAGTCTTCATCGATATTCTTCGTACAAAACTCACTTCGGAAGCATATGCTTTAAGTTTTGTGAGGTTAGTCTTCCTTGATATTCTTCGTACACGACTTGCTTCGAAAGCAGCATACTTACGAGATATGTGCAGCCGGCTCTTCGCTTCCGCCGCCGGACAGCAGGTCCAACAGATGAGCTTTAAGCTCCATAAAAGAAGCCGATACGGTATCCTCTTTATGTCTCGGACGCGGCATGTCCACAGAAATCTTGGAAATAATTCTGCCCGGGCGGCCGGAGAATACATAGATGTCGTCGGACAGGTAGATCGCCTCGTCAATATCATGAGTGACGAATAATACCGTCTTTCTGAAGTCCTCCCAAATTTCCAGCAGCCAGTTTTGCATCGTCAGCCGGGTCTGGGCATCCAGCGCGCCGAAAGGCTCGTCCAGTAAAATAATGTCCCTGTCATACAGAAGCGTGCGGAGCAGCGCTGCCCGCTGCCGCATGCCTCCCGACAGCTCTGCAGGATGATGGCTGCCGAAGCCTTTCAGCCCGTAACGGTCCATCAAAGGTTGGGCTCTGGCTACCGCCTCTTTGCGCGGCACTCCGCGGATTTCCATCCCGAGAATAATGTTGTCCAGAATGGTCCTCCAGGGCAGCAGCATATCCTTCTGCAGCATGTAGCCGACATGTCCGGTCTTCCCGATAATATCTTCACCGTCTGCCAGGACACGGCCGGTTGATGGAGGCATCAGTCCGGCAATAATGTTGAACAGAGTAGATTTGCCGCAGCCGCTGGGACCGATAATACTGACAAATCTTCCTTCTTCAATGGATAGATTCGTTTCCTGCATGGCGATAATCTCTTTGCCGTCACGGCGGAACCACTTGCTTACCCCTGAAATTTCGATTTTGGCCTTCATCGCTTCATCCCCCTCAGAATTTTGTGATCATATGCAGAAATTCAATGGATAAACAAAAAGCCGCCAGTTTTAGACACAGCCCCAGGGCTATTGTCTGAAAACTGACGGCAGGCCGGCTCTCCCACATTCAGAGTTCCAGCGTAACGTTCAGGTAATGCTCCAAATCCTTCTCCAAAATTATGATCGTACCGGAATATTCGGTCTCCACATCATAATCTTTAAGAACGGCTTTGATATTCAATTGAAATTCATCCATAAAAGCCTGCTTGATCTGACGCTTGAATACCTCATGCAGCACCAGATTAATTTCCCTGCTGGCCGAAGCATCATGGGTATCCAGCACCTTCAGTACAGGCACGCGGCTGTTGATGGATAAAATGATAATCTTGTTTCCTACAAAATCAACCTTCTGCTGCTTAACACCGGCGTTGAACATCCTCTTATTGATTTCATTGTAGATCCGTAAAATATCCTGTTTCCATTGTCCGGCGGAAGCGATCATGGCGATCACTCCTTCATAGCTAATAATAATGTTATAAAATATTACAGGAACATTGGTAACTACGTCACCGCCTATTGCTTATACATCATTATAGATAAAAAGATAGAGTTGTCAATAACTTAATGTTATATTAAATGACATTTAACTAGAAAATATTTTCGGATGTAAGTAAACATAACTTGCATTTTACTCAAATCTCTACTTCCCACTTCTTTACCTGTAACTTGTTCCGCCCATGAGTTAGTACAGTGTAATTCGCTATTCTCAGCTGGCATTTCCGTGGTATAATTTAGTAAATTTTTTAATTCAAGGGCACTGTTTTCCGGAAGCATCCGGAGACAACCCCGCAGCTTATGCGGGGTTATTTTTGTATAAAGGTGGAATTATCTATGACTGAGCTGCAGGAAACAAGAGCCATTTTAACGAAGGAAGACCTGATCCATCAGTTTAAAGGCTGCGGAGTGGCGGCAGGGCAAACCCTGTTTGTTCATGCCTCGCTAAGCAAGCTGGGTTTTGTCGTAGGAGGTGCGGAAACCTTAATCCGGGCGCTGCTGGAGATTGTGGGGGAGGACGGCACTTTGGTCATGCCTTCGCAAACCTGGAAAAACCTCGATCCTTCAACAGGCGTCCACTGGCAGGAACCGGCAGAATGGTGGCCCGTGATACGGGAGCATTGGCCCGCCTATGATAAAGAGGTTACTCCGGCCATCGGCATGGGTGCCGCGGCTGAAATGCTCCGCAAATGGCCGGGAGCCCAAAGATCGGATCACCCCGCCCGCTCCATAGCAGCAGTAGGCAGACATGCAGCCTATATTACGGCGGACCATGATTTGAGCAATATTTTTGGTGCCGGATCTCCACTGGACAAAATTTATCAGCTAAATGGTTATGTCCTCTTGGTTGGCGTCGGCCACGACAGGAATACTTCCCTGCATCTGGCCGAAGCCCGGGCTGATTTCCCCGGTAAGCACATGGTAGACGAGAGCAGCGCAGTTCTGGTGGACGGCAAGCGGGAGTGGCTCACTTATTCGACCCAGGCGGTGGATGACAGTGATTTTGTCACGTTAGGGAATGAATATGAGCAGGAAATCAATCTCAAGATTCATCACATCGGCAATGCCGAAATCCGGCTGCTAGCGCAAAGACCTCTGGTCGACTGGGCCACGGACTGGATGGGGAAATTCAGAGCTTAAACAGACAGGATTCCGAAGAACGGGGCGGTAGTATGACGATTCAGTCCATATTTATAATGGTGCTAAATTTGACTTATTGTGTAATCATCCCGTGGTTTCTCTACTATGCCTATAGACAATACAAGGCTAACCGGTCGGCAGCCGGGCAAATTCGCGTCTATGATCCAGCCAGACTTAATCCACATAAATTATTGCTTGTGGTCACTCTGCTATACGTGAGTACAATTGTGGTTCTGTGACTGTTGTACATGTTCAAGGTCAGCCATGTGATCGAGGATCACTGGTTCTCCTATGTTTTCATGCTGGTTCTTCCGGTTGTCGCCAACCATGACCGAGTACTTATGTACATCGGAGAATACGGTATCTCCCAAGAGGGGAACGTGATCCCCTGGGAATTTATCAGCTATTACGAATTCGGCAAATTGAATACGGTCACAAATCGTTTGTTGCTGGAGATACATACAAAGGATAATGTGATACGTGGATTACTTCCATCTGAATCTCAAGAAGAAATAAGGCAGTTTTTGGAGGAAAATAAGATTCAATCAAAGCCGGCATAGTTAAGACATACCGCCATATGAAGGCAGGAGCCCTCTCATCCTGAGAAGGCTCCTTGAGGTCTGTACTCAAATCCTGAACAAAAATCATCAACATTTACCCTTGGACAAACCGCAGCGTCACTTTCGTCCCCTGCCCCGGCGTACTCTCGATTACAATGGAACCCCCATACCGCTCCATAATGGCTTTGGCGATGGCAAGGCCAAGCCCGGAACCTCCCTGAGTCCGGTTCCGCGATCCCTCCGTGCGGTAGAAGCGGTCGAAGATATGCGGCAGCTGCTGGGAGGAAATCCCCATTCCCGTATCCGAGACTGACACAATCACTTGTCCATTTTCTATGAAATGCTCAAGACTTACCGTACCGCCTTCTGGCGTATACTTCAGCGCATTCTCTACAATATTGCGCAGCACCTGATAGCTTGCGCTTGCAGGCATCCGGATCAGCAGCGCTTCCCCGCTGCGCTCCTCTTCATAACACAGCTTCACTTCAGAATTCACATGTACGGTCTGGGGAAGCAGCTCATTCAAGGTTGCCTTAAGATCGCAGCCTCCATCACCGGCAACGTCCGGCAGAGGTTCTTCCGTTTCGGCAAGCAGCAGCAGCTGGGCGATCAGCTCCTTCATCCTTCTGGTTTCATCCATCATGAAAGCGAGCGACTCTTCCAGCACATCCGGCGATTTCTTCCCCCACCGCTGCATCATATGCGTATGCCCCTCGATGATGGCGAGCGGTGTCTTAAGCTCATGCGAGGCATCGGCGACAAAGCGCCGCTGCTGGTCAAAGGAGACACTAAGCTTATGCAAGAGCCCATTGAAGGTTGCTCCCAGTTCATAGAGCTCATCCCTCGCGGCAGGCAGCTGCAGCCGCCGGGATAAATTATTGGCTCCGATGCTCTGAACCTCCCCGATCATGCTGCGGATCGGCTTCAAGGCTGATCGGGCTACAATCCATCCGGCCACAACTGCTATTCCTGCTGCGATTAATAAGCCAAACAGCAGAATTCTGCCAACTTCCCGCACCGCTGTCGCTGTCCTTGAATACCCGCTGTCTGTAAGCCGCAGCTTAACAGACCCGTATGCGGGTAAAGCCATGTCACTTTCAGCCTTGTATCTGACGGCTTTATCTACTCCCCCTATCCCCGCCTCCGCCAATACCCTTTCCTTCGAATCCAGCATTTGGAGCCGCTGCCCTTTATCCAGGTCAGCCGCAAAAGACGACAAATCCGGTTTAAGCACCGCTGCGGCTCCGCTGCCTTTTCCAATTCCCGGCTTAAGCAGTGAAGGCAAGAAGGAAACCTCCCCAATCTGAAGCTCAAACTGCCTGAGCTTGGCCTCCAGCAAATTGACTTCCTGACCTTCTGTCCACTGACTGAACATGATATATACGAAGCCGCTGAGCACGATTGCCACCATAAGAGACGCCAGCGCAATGGATGCGCTGACTTTACGGGAGAACGTCCATGTCTTCAAGTCCGCCACCTCAATCCCTTAAGATATAGCCGCTTCCGCGGACGGTATGGATCAGCTTTTCTCCAAAGACTTCATCCACTTTCATACGCACATACCGGATATAGACATCCACGACATTCGTCTCACCTTCGTAGGAATAACCCCATACCAGATTCAGCAGCGCCTCGCGATGCATCAGCCGGTTCTTGTGGAGCAGCAGACAGTGGAGCAGCTCAAATTCGCGCTGCGACAATTCAATGTCCCGACCCGCGCGGCTTACGCGATGTGAGGCTACACTTAACGTCAAATCTTTGGCGCTAAGCATGTCCCCGGTCTCCTTGGTCTGAAGTCTGCGCTGTACCGAACGCATGCGGGCGAGAAGCTCCTCGATGGCGAATGGCTTCGGCACATAATCATCCGCACCGGTATCCAGCCCGCGGACCCGGTCACTTACGGTATCCCTCGCCGTGATCATAATAATCGGCGTTTGCTTTGCTGCACGGATTCTTTTGCATACTTCTATGCCATTGATTCCGGGTAAATTCAGATCAAGCAGAATAAAGTCAAAGCTCTCACTCAGGGCTTTATCCACCCCATCAGGCCCATCACTTGCAATCGTAGTCTCATAGCCCTCATACGAGAGCTCCAATTCCAGCAGCCGTACCATTGCCATTTCATCTTCGATGATTAAGACGCGTTCCTTCACTCCTGCCCTCACCTCTCCACTTGCTTATCTGGTTTTCATTAAGGATAACCCGGCCATGGAGGATGCTTCTATACGATAAGTCCCTTTGCCAATGGTTCCGGTCACGTGATTGTTTTTTACCGCCAGCGGAAAATCAGTCTGCGGCTCGCCAAGGGCCGTCTTCCCGTCGACCTCCACCTCCGCGCTCCCCGGCCAAGCCAGGTACACATTTCCTACATTTGAGGAAACTTCCCAGTTGCCGCCAACCTTTCGACTTTCAATGTGGATGTTCCCGGTGGATGATACGGCTTCGATCGTGGAGCTGGCTTCTTTGGAGGACAGGTTGCCGTTCATGGTTTCCATGCCGAGCGGTCCGGCGATCTGATTAGCCACAATATCCCCGTTCATCACGGTGGCCTGAACAGCCTGCTTCGCATCAGACACATGAATGGTGCCATTGTCGCTCCGCAGGGAAATATTATTGCCGATGCCTTTGGCATCAACGTTGCCGTTCGCTGACGAGAGCTTAACTCTGCCGACGCTGAGAACCTTTGATAAGCTGATGTTGCCGTTGCTCACATTCGCCTGCAGATCAGCTGCCAATTTCTTGGGCAGTGTAACGGTCAGATAAATACTTGCCTCCTTATGATGGCTTCTGCCATAACGTTCACTGTAGGCCTCAATATCCAGAACCTTCCCCTCCTTCACCCGAAGCTCAGTCTTCTCCGCAACAGCCGACGCCTCCTTCTCACCCGCTTGATCCACAACCACCGTTGTATGAATTTCAATAGTGCTCCCGCTGCCCTGCTTAATTTCAATTGAGCCATTTCGGTTCTTGATGGCAACCGATTGGATGTTTTTCGCTAAGGAGATGCTTGTCATGCCTTTGTCAAAAGAAAATCCTGCTGCCGTAGCCTTTGCCCGCACAAGCGGCGTGGTCTTGAAATCCGCTTCGGACAGCTGCCGTGCAAAGATGAGCCCTGGGCCGACCCGGCCCGTATAAATCAGCACCATCACCAGGGATAATCCCGCTCCCGCTAGTAGACACTTCATTAAACGCTTCAATATTGAACCTTTCATAGTCATTCCTCCGATTCTTGTGATTGATCGACCTTAGGGTACAACACAATCCATGAGAAAGACTTTGCAGGCAGATTAGAGTTTGATGAGAGCAGGCTGTAATCGAAAAACCACTCCTTTGGCGGAGTGGTTTCGAATACTATTGCTAACTAAAGGTTATCCCTTATAAATTGATTAATGCGGTCAGCATATTCATCCCATAAATAATCCTGATTCTCAATAATTAATTTCGGTATGGCCCAAGAATCAACAATTGCTCTTACAAACGCCTGACTCCCGCCCCACAACTCAGCGGCTTCCTTAAAATCATCATCCGTATGCAGAGCCACCGGCCCCCATTCGTTCCCGCGCACACTGCAAATAAACCGCCATTGCCCTTCAACATTCACTTGGTAAAAGTAGATGAGCAGCGGTTCCAGTGGTGATAATATCTCCTGCAGTGCCAACGAGAAATTGAGCAATTTATCATGATTCATGCCCATATGATACGCGCAGTTAATGGCATCCTGAAACAATACACTTTCAATAATCGTGATATCTTGCGTACTGGCCAGCCTATCCTGAACAAAAGCCCTGAACAGGGCTTGCAGCCCTTCTATGAATAGATCTGCCTGCGCCTCATCCTCAAAGGAGCTGAATTTGTAGCCCTGTATGAACAAAGGATGGTTGTCTTCAAGCTCCAGAATACACCGGTTGGTTACATTCCACGCGGACAATTGATCCGAGAGCATCGTCGCGCAGGTCGTTTTCCCGGAACCCGGCATGCCATCAATAATAATAAGTTTTTTGTTGTTCAATTTCATTTCGTATTCTCTCCTCTGTTCCAAATGTCCACAATGGGAATGGATTGTTCAAACCTCTGTTTACTCTCCGCGATCCAGTCCTTAAGCCACTGATTATTTAAGCTGCTGAAGGATTCATCCCCGTCGTAATTGCGGAAAACACCGAAACCATATTCTGGCTGCCCCCAAGATAACGGAGCTGGCCGCTGCTCATACTGTAACGACTAGCTGCGATTTCAAGCATTGGATGGGTATAAGAATCTTTCGTTCTCATACGAGTGTACCTCCATAGAATTAGAAATCAGATGAGACGGAGGTATAAGGGCAAACCAAACAGCCCAAACCACAGACAGGCAAAATCCGCCGTCCGGTGCTTGGGCATCTGCATATAACAAGGCAAAGCTGTCCCCTGCCGCTAAATCCGGGCATAAAAAGGCCTCCATCTCACCAGTTGATTGAAAAACGGCAAATCAAATAAATCCTTGGCTGCAGGATTAAAAAATTGATAGGCGTCTTCTTATCTCAACTTGATGAAACGAAAACCTCGTGACATACATAAGCCTCTTTTCGAATTGCTGTATTTCAGTCTATCGTATCCAGATGCTGGATATCTGTCAACAAGCAGAAGAGACCTTCCTCGGCAAAGGATGGTCTCTTCTGTTCTACCTTTTCATCGACTCAACTGCTTACCAGTTATTCCCTGTTTCTGAAACAGTAAAGCTTGTGGAAGTATTCAGGAACTTGCCCGAAGGTGCTCCGGTAACCGTATTGTTATTGAAGACCGAGCTGCCGCTGGCGGAGCTTCTAACATATACGCCGTAGGTTCCGGCATTGATGATGTTGTTGGAGTTTTGCAGGCGGGTTTACGGACGTATAACCGGTATGGTCGGATGCGGCGGCCGCCCCGCCTGAAAGTACTGCTGCTTCCGCTTCATAGGCCTGCGAGGCTGCCGATACTAATGCCCTTTGTGCGTAAGCAGGTTAAATTAATGTCCGCGATGTTTTTCCTTCGCTTTTTTCTCCTTCAATTCCCTTATCCGGGCCTTCATGGCTTCCCGTTGCTGATTAGAACAAGTCTGTTTCTCCCGTTTGTTCTTCTCATACTCCAAATTCATAGCCTTTTGAGCATGGGTGGAGACCCCATTCTTGCTTAATTCATACGCTGCCTGCCTTGCCAGCCGCTTCGGATTGACCTTCTTCTTATCAGACAACTTTACGGCAACTTCTTGTGAGAGGCCACCGAGCAGCCTCCACATTTCCTCACGGATAAAATGGAGAATTTCCTCGTCCTTAGGCTCTCTTCCAAAAATGTACCTGGCTGCCTTCAATTTCCCTTGGTCTTCCTGCTCCACAACACCTACCCAATACTGCCCATCGTGATAAACCGTAAGCTTCATAATGAAACCCCCTCATTTAAATCGGAAACGATGGACATCCCGAGGGGGGAAGGCTACTGACACGGCGCTCTTGAAATATAGAGTCATCCTAGTGCCTGGACTACCAACCAGACTGTGTTTTTTCGTTCCAAAAAAAATTATAGTTACATCACTTGAAAACAGCAAGGCTAATTCTCTCAGCATAAAATGACTTTTAGATGTTGTCTTTAGATACTTGGGGCTTTTTGATGAATAAAGACAATACGACGTTAATCACTGCTAACAACAAACCGATTTTAAACACCAGTGATGATCCGGCTGCTGTAGCTTCTGTCAGATCATCTCTAACTGTTGCCAAGTAACTATTCTGTTTGGCTGATAATATCGATACCATTATTGCAATACCAATAGCGCCAGCAACTTGCTGAACGGTTTGAGTTAGAGCAATTCCATCCGGATAGTACTGTTTCGGAAGAGCATTTAAGGTATTGGTTTGTACCGAAGCCAGTACCATACCGATTCCTAACATCATGATAATATGAGTTACCGCAATCATCCATAAAGCCGTGTCCGTACCAAATTGTGAATAGAACGCATAACCAATCCCTACTAAAATGGTACCAGGTGCAATAACCGCTTTCGGACCATATTTGTCAAACATACGGCCAATGGTAGGCGCTAATACACAGTTAAGCAGGCTGCCTGGGAGAAGAATAAGACCTGTTGTAAATGCAGCGATGACTAAAGCGATTTGCATATACATCGGTAGAATCACAAGCAATGACAGCATATTGAAGAAGGTTATGAAACTCATAATGATGCCAAGCACGAAGAGCGGATATTGAAATGCTTTTAAATTTAGCATAGGATTTCCCATTTTCGTCTGACGAACAACAAAACCAAACAGTGCTATAAAACCAATGATGATGGCCCCTATAACCGTTGTACTTGTCCACCCGATATCTCCAGCAACACTTACTCCGTATACAATACCGCCAAATCCGATCGTCGAAAGAATTACAGAGAATGCATCAATTGAAACCTTACGTATCTCATTCACATTCCGTAAATAGATCAAACCGAAAATAAGGGAAAACAGCAAGAAAGGTATCGTAACCCAGAAAATCCAATGCCAAGATAAGGTATCTAGAATAAGTCCAGCTAAAGTTGGACCCAGTGCCGGACCATTTGACGCGTGGTGAATTTCTGCATCAAAATCCCTGTTACCGGCACTAAAATCCCTAGTGTTAAAAAATATCCTGTGGCTAACCATTGGATCGTCGTGGCATCCACATTAAATAATTTGCTTAAATCTCCCAAGGCAATATTTAATGCCGTTTCACTAAAAAGTCCAACAAAGCCCGCTACTAAAAGAGCAGCCATTATCGGCCCTTTTTTAATTTCTTTACTCACTTATTAAAACCCCTTTAAAATAGTTGGTAACACTTGAGAAATCACTCGAAGTGGTTCAGTTGCTTGTTGTGTTAAGCAGAGAAGCATTGCGCCTTCAATAGAGGCTGCCAGCATGAGCGCTATTGAATACGCCTTATCTTTTGAAAATCCATCTGCAGCTAACTTATTCAAATAAATATCCTGTATTTGCTGATACAACTGTGCACAAGCATTGCGAATGGGATCACTTAGCGAAGCCATTTCGCTAACGATGCTGCTGAAGGTGTATCCGGTAACCGTTCCTTCCGTTTCTAAATTAAAGATCAGCTTTTCAATAAGTGCTGTGAGTGCTTCTTGCGTGGTCGAATACCGTCCAAAAATCTCCTCGATATCCTTCGTAATGAAATCTTTCAAAGATTCCAGGCAGGCAATAAGCAGTTCTTCTTTTCCATTTGGAAAGTGATGATAAAGCGCACCTTTTGAAATATTGCATGCTTTTAAAATTTCATTTAGTCCTACACCTATATATCCTTTTTTCTGGAAAAGAGTTGTCGCGATGTCGATGATCAGCGCCTTTGTATCCATTCCCATCCCCCCCCTCCATACCGACTGGTCTGTTTGTAACTTTATCAAAAAAATTTCCTGTAAGTCAAGAGTTTTTAGGCTAACTAAGTTTCAAACTAAGGCGGAATACCTGTTTTTTCTTGATAAGGTGGTAATTCCTGACCATTGATTTTAGAATCGATCATTGTCACAATTAGATTCCTGAGATAGCCGCTGAGCAAAATGGTTGGGAGGCACAGTAATGACGCAAGGGAATATCCGCATGGAACAGGCTGGAGAGACTGCGAAGGAGATACGCGGTTCGGCAAGGGAAATGGCTGTACATCTGATTAGGCTGTCCGGAGGATCCGGCAATGTATTAGAAGCCATTCACTGCACAACCCGGCTTCGCCTTAGACTGCGGGACAGTTCCCTAGTGGACGAAGCCGGCCTTTCCGGCATGCAGGAGGTTCAGGGCGTGTTCTTTCGAGCCGAACAGCTGCAAATTATACTGGGATCAGCCAACGTCTTTAAGGTGCACCGCCAGGTTGTCCGCATCCTTCAAGACGGCCAGCTAACACAGCAGGAAGAGGTTCAGTCTGCCGGACCCTCTGAATCCATAAGCCCGGACAGCACTGCCGGGTCCAAGCGGGCTCTACTTCCTTTCTGGTCTGAAGTACGGAAACGGAAACCCTCCATGCCGGCCACCGGCACCGATGGTTCGCCTTCCAAGTCAAAGAACCTGGTCAAAGGTGTGCTCAGACAGATGGTCGATGCGGTAAGCTTTTTTTCCGATATCGTCGTGCCCATGATTCCACTCTTTGTCGGGGTCGGCCTGCTGCTGGGCCTGCTTAGTATGATGGAAGCCTTCGGGTGGGCGCAGCCGGAGAGTGTCCCGTTCCGAACCTTGTCATTACTGACAGGTTCAGCATTTCAGATTTTGGCTGTGATGTTTGGTTATCACACGGCCAAGCGGTTTGGAGGCACCCCTGCGCTCGGCGCTGCAATCGGCGTTGTCATGACCCGTCCTGATCTATTGCAGGTCACCGGATTCGGAGGAGCACCGATAAGTTCTGAGAATTTATTATTAACGCCGCAGTTCGGGTATCCAGGAGCCGTAATTCCTACGATTCTTGCGGTATTGCTAATGAGTCTAATTGAGAAGTGGCTGCGCCGGATCCTTCCATCATCGACTGCAGTTATGCTGATCCCCTTTTTAAGCCTTGCCGCCGGGGGCAGCATTGCGATTCTGGTCATTGGTCCACTCACCTACGAACTGAGCAGCTCTCTTGGCAGCTTGCTGGAAGTGGTGTTCAGATACGGCAGTTCGTTTTTCGGTCTGCTGCTTGGCGGAATCTACAGTTCTGTTGTCGTGAGCGGGCTGCATCATGGCATTCAGGCAATTGAAATCGGATTGATCACCAATCCGGACGTCGGCGTCAATTTCCTGCTTCCCATCTGGTCTATGGCGAATATCGGCCAAGCTGCCGCCGGACTGGCCGTGTATGCCAGAACCCGTGACAAAGCATTGAAAAAAATAGCCCTACCCGCTTCAATCACCGCCTTTCTCGGCATCACCGAACCGGTCACCTTCGGCGTCAACCTGAAGCTTGGCCGCCCTTTCTTGGGCGCTGCTTTGGGAGGTGCCGCCGGAGGGGCTTATGTAGCTTATTATCAGGTGGCAGCTGATTCGTTCGGCTTAACTGGGATTCCAATGATCGCCTTTACCGTCCAGCTCGGGCAGCTGAATCTTATCCATTATTTGATTGGTTTTCTACTATCAGCAATAACAGCCTTTACAGCCACCTGGATTCTTGGGGTTGACAAGCGACTTCTTAAGGAACAAACAAGCATAGGAGAATAACATGAAAATCAAAAAAATTCTGAACAACAACGCGGTTGTGGTAAACGACCTTGGAGAGGAAAAGATTGTCATGGGTTCCGGTATTGCTTTTCAGAAAGGGAAAAACGATATTATAGATCCGTCCCTTATTGAAAAAGTGTTCATTATGGATGACCCGGATCAATACGGCCATTTGCAGGAAATGCTGGGGACACTGCCTGAAGAAGAGATTGCCGCGTCCGAACAAATTATTTCTTATGCTGAACGTGAACTGGAAGTGACGTTTAATGAGCATATTCACATTGCACTGACAGATCACCTCTCCTTCGCTTTGGAGCGGATCGCTAAAGGAACGATGATCCAGAACACGCTGCTGGATGAAATCCGCATTTTATATCCGAGAGAGTTCCAGATTGGACAACAGGCCAAAAACATTATCTATGAAACACTGCAGGTCGAAATTCCCGTGGACGAGGTCGGATATATCGCCATGCATATCCATACTGCCTGGAAAAACGCCGGAGCTCACGGAACAAATACCGAAATGGCAGCAATGATCCGTGATATTGCTGAAGGTGTGGAACAGGCTGCCGGTGTTACGCTCAAACGAGGCTCCGCCAATTACGAGCGTCTGGTGACTCAGCTTGAAAACATCCTGAAATCTGATGAAACCGGCAAGCTTCTCAATGAGTTGAACCCTGAAATTGTACGAATTGCCAAAGAACGCTACACCCGGGCCTACTTGCAGGCCAAGGAGGTTGGCGATCAGGTTGAAGAAGATTACGGGTATACTTTCATCGACAGCCAGCTGGTATTAATCGCCATGGAAATTGATCGGATCTGTACACGGTCGATGGATGGTAATATATTGAAATGAAATAACGCGGGACTTTAGACCCTTGATATCAAAACGATATCGAATACCCCTAGTATCATCCTCAAAAAAAATAGGGATTTCAGTCTATAGCCATTTCCCGTTAAAAAATTATAGAATTAACGCGACAACAAAATATGTCGGGATTGTTACTGTTAAGCAGGCAAGACCTAAAAATCCGTTTGGGAATCGATGCGTTTTACGTATCCCCAATGGTATTTTTAGGTCTTTTTTTCTGTTTAAAAACAACAAAAATTCGAAATCAGAAGGAGACCGGGAGAATGAATATCAAAAAGATGGTAAGACAAGCAACAGCAGTAACCTTTACAGCAGCTTTACTTACAGGTGGCGGGGCTTCAGCTTTGGCCAAAGACGATAACAGCAAGAATTACAATGAAGACTTTGGTTTTTCCCACATTACCCGCGCTGACATGCTGAAAATACCGGAACAACAAAAAAGCGAGAATTTTCAAATCCCTTCGTTTGATGCTTCCACCATCAAAAACATTCCTACTGCAAATACAGTGGATGAGTCTGGCAATGCTCTTGATCTGGATGTTTGGGACAGCTGGCCGCTTCAGAACGCAGACGGAACCGTTGCCGAATATAATGGCTACCATATCGTGTTCGCTTTAGCGGGAGATCCTGAAAAAGGATGGGACACCTTCGTATACATGTTTTATCAAAAAGTAGGCGACACCTCGATTGATAGCTGGAAAAATGCCGGCAGAGTTTTCAAAAATAGTGATAAATACGTTTCAAACGATCCGATTCTAAATAACCAAGCCGAAGAATGGTCCGGTTCTGCAACCTTAACCAAGGAAGGCAAAGTCCGCTTGTTCTATACCAACCGTCAAGGCTGGGATCCGGCGAATAACTTTTTCGGCAAGCAAACCTTGACGACTGCTCAAGTGAATGTGTCCAAGCCTGATGCGGATACGCTGAAAGTGGATGGCGTGGAAGATCTCAAATCAATCTTTGACGGAGACAGCAAGTTCTATCAAAATGTGGATCAAGCATTCGGTGAAGGTAACTATGATGATAACCACACGTTAAGAGATCCTCACTATGTGGAAGATAACGGTCATAAATATCTTGTTTTTGAAGCCAATACCGGAACGGAAACAGGTTACCAGGGAGAACAATCGTTAGACATCAGAACTTATTATGGAGGCAACAAACCCTTCTTCGAAGCTGAAAAAAATAAATTGTTGTCCAGTCCTAAGAAATCTCTTGCGACCTTAGCGAACGGCGCACTGGGTATTATTGAGTTGAATGATGATTACTCGCTCAAAAAAGTGATGAAGCCGCTGATTGCCTCCAATACCGTAACGGATGAAATTGAACGTGCGAACATATTTGAAATGAATAACAAATGGTATTTGTTCACCGATTCCAGAGGCTCCAAAATGACCATTGATGGAATCGGCGCTAATGATGTATACATGCTCGGTTATGTAGCAGATTCATTGACCGGTCCTTACAAACCGTTGAACAAAAGCGGACTTGTACTGCATATGGACCTTGATCCTAGTGATGTTACCTGGACTTACTCTCACTTCGCGATCCCGCAAGCAAAAGGAAATAACGTGGTAATCACAAGCTATATGACTAACAGAGGTTTGTATGAGGACCAGCAGTCCACTTTCGCCCCAAGCTTCCTGTTGAACATTAAAGGCTCGAAGACCTCGGTAGTTAAAGACAGCGTTCTGGAACAAGGACAATTAACGGTTAACTAAGAGGTATCCATTTGAGCAGCCATAAGCGGACGTTTACACGACAGCTCGTTATAGGGATCATTGGTTTAAGCTTTGTGATCACTCTGGGATTAGCGGGTTATTATTGGGCAAAGAGCAATCCACTGAAGCAAGACGAGGATTCTGATCCAAAGCCAACCTTACGGGCCAGCTATCATTTCACAACGCCAGACAAGTGGAAAAACGACCCGCAAAGGCCCATTTATTACGATGGAGCCTACCATTACTATTATTTGTATAACGGTGATTATCCGAGTGGGAATGGCACGGAATGGCGGCATGCCACATCCACAGATCTGGTGTATTGGAAGGACGAAGGCATCGCCATCCCCAAATATAGTAATCCGAATGGCGATGTCTGGTCAGGTTCGGTTGTTGTGGACGAGGCAGGCACCTCAGGTTTCGGAAAAGGCGCTCTGGTCGCGATTGTGACACAACCCTCCGCCGAAGGGGGAGAACAAGAGCAGTATTTATGGTATAGCACAGACCGGGGAAAATCATTTAAGGCTTACAGTAACGCTCCTGTTCTGCCGAATCCGGGAACTGCTGATTTTAGAGACCCGAAAATCATGTGGAATGAGCATTCCCGCAAATGGATCATGACTTTGGCAGAAGGCACAAAAATAGGCTTTTACGAGTCTCCCAACTTAAAAGACTGGCACTATACAAGCGGTTTTGTAACGGAGAATATCGGGCTTGTGGAATGTCCCGATCTGTACGTAATGCTTGCGGAAGACGGGACCTCTAAATGGGTGCTTGGGGCCAGCGCCAATGGGAAATCATCAGGAAAGCCGAACACCTACGCTTACTGGACAGGGGCTTTTGACGGAAAGACATTTGTCCCTGATCGGCAGGAACCACTGTGGCTGGATTATGGCTTTGATTGGTATGGTGCTGTAACCTTTGAAGACGGGACTAACAGCGGTCCCCCTGCTCACCGTTACGCTTTAGCCTGGATGAACAATTGGGAATATCCCCATAATACGCCGACGCTGCACGAAGGCTTTAACGGAATGGACTCTATTGTTCGTCAAATTGAACTCAAACAGACTGGCAACGGCATTTATCATCTGGCTTCGCAACCGCTTGAAGCCCTAAGTAAGGCGGCGGATTCAACCGTCTCCTATAAAGAAATCCAAGTAAAGGGCTCTACAACACTTCCGTTCACAGGAAACTCGTATGAGCTTGAGGCCGATATGTCCTGGTCTGAGCTCAACAATATGGGATTTAGACTCCGGGAATCCACCGATAAAAGCCGTCATGTAGATGTCGGAGTTTCTGTAGAGGGCGGTTACACCTACGTCAATCGGGCTTATACAGGAAATCCTGACACGAGTGGACAATATCTGGAAAGCACGTCTCCATTCGATGCCAGCCAGAAGAAGGTTCATCTGAAAATTTTTGTCGATAAAACAAGCGTCGAAGTCTTTATTGATGAGGGTATTATCGTGCATTCCAGTCTCATTTTCCCGGAATTAAACGATCAAGGCATTACCTTATTCTCAGAAGGCGGAACCGCGGTCTTTAAAAATGTTGTGATTAAGCAGTTCCATTAAGCTCTTGATTTAAGTCAATGCTCCGTCATAATTAGCCGTTTACAATGAAATCAACAATGTAAACAAGGAGGTTAAATTATGACTACCCCAGTTAAAGAAGGATTGGAACTGCGGAAAACAGCACTAACTGCCGGCATATCACTTATCATCATGGCGATTGCAGCATATTTTTCCTATGGTTATGTTCATGGAAGTCTTGTTATACAAGGCGATGCCAGTGCTACATTGAACAATCTCAGGTCATCCAATATGCTTTTCAGGGCTGAAATCTTTGGCTGGCTTCTTATCCTGATCTGTGACATCGTTGTTGCCTGGGCGTTCTATCTTATCCTGAAGCCCATTGATAAAAAGCTGTCCTTGCTCGGTGCATGGTTCCGTCTTATCTATTCAGCTATATTGGGAATTGCCATACTGAGTTTGCTATTAGTGATGCTTCTCTCGAGCGGCGCAGACTATTTATCATTATTTACAACCGGTCAACTACAGGGATATGTGATGCTGTTTTTGGAAGCTTTTGAATTGATCTGGTCGGCCGGTTTGATCATTTTTGGCGGGCATCTAATGATTGTGGGTTATGTCGCTTTCCGATCTGACACCATCCCTAAAGTCATTGGCATCTTATTGTTAATTGCTGCAGCAGGATATATTATCATTCACTTCTGCAACTCGTTTCTTCCACAATACGATGAGTTCATTACGATCCTTGAATTTGTATTTAACGTGCCAATGATTGTTGGAGAACTGGGGTTTGGGATATGGCTGATGATCAAAGGCGGAAAATTCCCGAAAAAAGCATGATCTCTGCCTAAATCTTATCCTGATTAATCCGCTTTTTAATTCTGCTTAGTGACTCTGGGGTAACCCCAAGATAACTCGCCAACTGATGCTGGGGTACACGATCGACTAAATATGGCCGTTTCAGCAAAAGTGTCTTGTAGCGTTCTTCAGGCGTAGAGCCGATAAATGCAGCGAATTCCTCTTGGACTTCACCAAAGTTGGCCTCTACCATCCTGCGTGTCATGGACTCCAATTGGGAGTGTTTATGATACATGTCCTGTTCGGTATCAAGATCACCAACGACCAATATGGAGTCTTCCAGACATGTTAAAGAATACTCGGATGACTTATCATGTTTATGACGATTGAAACTTGAAATGCCTTGTTCTTCTGTGTAGAAATTAGATGTGAACTCTTTTCCCGCCTGATCTATGGAGTACTGTCTCACACAGCCCTTCATCACAAAATAACATTTAGTAGGGACATCTCCTTGTCTAAGGAGCGTTGTCCCTTTTTTGTATTCCTCAATATGAATTTCCTCAACAATTGCCTGTTGCTCTTCTTCATTAAGAGATGTGAATCTGGTCAGGTACTTTAGCAATATTGTTTTCACTTTACACCCTCTCATCCCCTGCTTAAGCCATTATGATTCCTACTATTCCTGAACTGCTACTTTCATTATAAGCCCCCTTTACTAATTAACAAAACGGCTGATAAGACCGATATATATACATAGCTTTAACTTTATTTAGTATATACATCTACAAATTGGAGGTTCCGTATGAATGTATCGCGTTCTATTCAGCGTTCGCCCCTTCCATTAGCCGATCACGGTCGGCTACAGCGAAAGGGGGCAGAACAGAAGCCCGGTCCAGACATGAAGATTCCAGCAAATCCGCAGACAAAGCTAATTAATCAATTGACCGAGCAAAAGCAGTCCCTGATCGACAGACGTTCCGAGTATGTGGGCAACGCCCTTAAAAGAGGGGATAGTCCCGAAGTGGTTCAGGCCGAGCTCGCTTCACTGGATGAGCAAATTCAGCAGCTGGACGAGCAAATTCGAATGAATTCTGTCGAAAACCAGCGCAAAACACAGGGTTTGGATGAAGACACTAAAAAAAAGAAGGAGGAGGAGCTTTCCCAAAAATCGTGGAGCCCGGACAAACAAACGCCTGAGGAACAGCAGCTTGCCTATACAACGTACACCTTAAACGGCGTTATATCCGCCCATAATGATTTAAAGCAAAGCGGTTCTGTGAGAATGGCGCAAATCACTTTGCGTACTGAAGCGAAATCCTTGGAAAACAGTAACCCTGTAAAGTCTGCAAGACTATTCCAAAGAGCTTCCAATCTGGATCAGAAACTCATGAATATTGCTAAAAGCGCCCAGGATAAAATGACAGAAGCTGTACAATCAGCCCCTTCGCCAGTTAGTCCGAACGAATCTCCTGCAGATGTGCAAGACAAGAAGGATCCGGCAACCGAAGGTGCTTCATCTACGCCGGAAATACAGATCTATGCAGAAGCAAATAAAGAAAAAATCCCTCCGGGCAGCCAGATTGACCAATTAGTCTAGGGCATGTCTTCAAACCACTTCCCCGCCAAAACCTGCCGCTGTATGCCCTAAGGAATCATGGGTACAGTACCATTTTCTGATCACATGCGGAGAAAGGCGTTTCGCCACTAGGTAGTTTTTTCGGTGGAGGCTTACGTCTCGGTGTTTCAAAGACTTCGCTCTTCTTCCGAAGGCGTGTGTGTGCGACTGGAAAGTGTATTCCTGGCTCTGAGCACGAACGGACCGAGTTGCACTTAATTGGGGCTTTTAGCCTGTTACAGGAGGACAACGGACTCCAGCGCAGTTATTTCTCCCTGCTGACCGTTTTTAGCTAGAATGCAGAGCAGATAAGGTCGCCTGGGTCCGCAAAAGAGAATAAACAGGGAGTTTACTCTCCATAGCGCCTCCTGAGTCCGTTTACGGGTAAACGAACCCGCTGCGGGCTTTTAGGGCCCTACTTTCAATACTAAATCCTTGCTTCCCCAGAGCTCTTCCAGTTTGAAGACAGGCTCTAGTACATCTAGGATTACATAATATAAACAAGAATTCCCATGCCAATAGGCATGCGTATGCCCCCCTGCTCTTCTGACAGGGGGGCGTTTTTCCACGCCAAAGGCTTCCCTACTTCCTGCCCAGCCCGCTTATCTCCCCGTGCGCTCTGCAAACAGCCGCCCGGCGTAGTCGCTAATCAGCGCCTGCATCGCAAGCTTGCCGGCCCAGCCCGCCGGGATGCCGCTTAGACCATAGTAGGCTCCGGCAATTTGGCCGTAGACTGCGCCGGTAGTATCGGCGTCATTCCCCAGATTGACGGCGAGCAGTGCACCTTCGGCGAAGCTTGCCGATTTGTGAAAAGCCCACAACGCCGCTTCCAGCGATTCAACGACATAACCTGTACCTTGAATCTGCGGAGGTTCCTTCCGCTTATAAGAACCGGTATAAATGTCGGCAAGATGCGGTGTCAGCAGGTCCTGCTGAAGCCATTCGGCAAATGCATCAGGGGCCAGCATTTCTTCCTTGCGCCAGCCATGCAGCCCGGCGAGGATGTAGGCGGCCATCAGGCGGCATGCGCTCAGACACTCCTCTGCGGCATGGGTTGTCCTTGAACTGCGTGCCGCAAAGTCTATGGCAGCTGCCGGATGCTCAGCATAGTACATAACCACCGGAGCAAGGCGCATGATCGAGCCGTTCCCGGCTGAACGGGGATCCTCCGATCCGCTGTAAGCTTCACCAGTGTCCTCGAAATGCTGCAGTGCCGCCCGTGTGGAGTTGCCGATATCGAAGCATTCCCCCGTGCTGCTCAGATAACCCTCACGGAACCACTCTGTATAACGCTGCATCTGATCAGCAGCGTCAAAGCCCTGCTTCGCCAGCAGACTTTCCGCTAGGCAAAGCGCCATCGAAGTATCGTCCGTCCATTGTCCGGGCAGCAGTTCAAACACGCCGCCTCCTATGATATCCTCCATAGGCACAAACGTGCCGGGGGCCTTGAATTCCACTGTGGTCCCCAGAGCATCTCCAACCGCCAACCCTTGCAGACAGCCTTGATAACGATCCATATCTAATCCCATTGCAGTACCTCCTTTGCATGATTTCCTAAATATCAACGTTATGCCTAATAGGCAGTACATTGTCGCGTCATCTGCCGTTACCGCCATTGTCCGTGCACATATATATAGTAAAGGAAGATTACGGATAAAGGGAGCGATGTAATGGAAGCCGGTGCCGCAGGCTCTTTAAACAAGCAGGGAGTTTCCATTATCACCTGCACGAACCGCCAAGGTTATTTGCGTAACTTGTTTAATAATTTCAATAGACAGAAATACCGGACAAAAGAACTTATCATCATCGTGAACAACAATAAGATTCCGCTTGATTCCTACTATAAGCAGGCCAAAAAGCTCCGCAATGTACACATTTTCCGCATCCCTGCCTCTACCTCTCTCGGCGCTTGTCTAAACTTCGCTGTGCGGAAGGCGAAATACAGCTATATTGCCAAATTTGATGATGATGATTATTACGCCCCCTATTATTTGACGGATAGTTTGCAGGCCTTGCGCAGAACAAAAGCCGACGTAATTGGCAAGCGGTCGCATTATATGTATCTGCAGGGCTCCAAAACACTGATTCTCCGCTTTCCACATGATGAGAACCGGCCCGTAAGCAAACTCCCGGGAGCTACTCTTTTCATTAAGCGCAACGTATTAAGCAAAGTGAAATTTCCGGATCGAAACGTTGGGGAAGACGATCTATTTTGCATCAGGAGCAAAAAAATGGGCTACAAGGTGTATTCCGCAGGAAAATACAACTTTGTCGCCATCCGCCGGAAAAACTCCTCCAATCATACCTGGATCATCAGCGATAAAGAACTGATTGCTCATCATAAAACAATTCCGTCTGTAAAGAATTACAAAAAGTTTGTGCAGAAAAAGCCAAAGGATATCCGCTCATGATTTCCCCATATCTTGCTTACGAGAAGGATGCGGTTTCGATCATTACGTGCACCAAACGGAGACAAAATATGGACACCCTTTTCCACAATTACGACAGACAGAATTACAGGAATAAAGAGCTGATCGTGATCTTGAATCATCCAAGCCTGAAGCTAAGCGATTATATCAGGGCCGCGTTGCCATATCCTAATGTGAGGGTGTATAGCCTGCCCGGGCATGTCTCGCTGGGTTCCTGCCTGAATTATGGCGTGAAAATGGCCAGATACGGGCTGATTGCCAAATTTGACGATGATGATTATTACGCCCCTGGTTATCTGTCCGGCAGCCGCCGCAGCATGGTGGATACCAATGCCGATATTGTCGGCAAACGCGCCCACTTCATGTACCTGAACGGTAAAAAGCTGCTCCTGCTCCGTTATCCCAAACGGGCTGATCAATATGTTTCTCAGGTACAAGGGGCAACCTTACTCATCAAGCGCGCTGTTTTGGAGCAGGTGGATTTTCCAGATCTAAACCGGAATGAGTGCGTGAAGTTCTGCTCCCGCTGCCTCAGCAAAGGATTTAAAATCTACGCGGGAGGTCCTTACAATTTCCTGGCGATCCGCAGAAGGAACTCCAAAGATCATACCTGGATAATAAGTGATAGCTCTTTGCTCAAGGGAAATATGAAGGTACTGAAGGTGCGGGATGTCAAAAAGTATATTTGCCGATAATCTTTCGGTATATAGGAACGCTCCGATCCGCCTCCCGATATACAGCGGCCCCCGGAGTGATGTGAACATTCTCCGGGGGCCGCCAATCTGTTATAACAGCATTGCTCTCTTATTCACCAGGATACTTAAGTCCCCATTGTCCACGGACCTGATCCAGCAGCTTCATGATGGCTACGGACTCATCGAGCGTCATCACCGGGCTTTCCGTAAGTCCGGCCTGGAGACAACGTCCCACTTCCTCGGCTTCAAAGGAATATCCGATCGAGGTACGGTCATCCTCAAAGGTCTCGACCAGCTCACCGCCGATGTAAAGCTCAGCTGACCTAGGATTCACCAGTGTTCCTTTGACAAGGATATGACCTTCTGTCCCGAATACATGGGCTTCCTCCAGCATTTTGAGACGGATACCGCCATTCAGTGAAGCGCTTTTGCCGTCGCCATAGGACAGCAGCAGCGAGAAATGCTCATCTACCCCGGTATCACCGATATGCACGGTGCTGGAGATGGTTTCTGGATGAGGCCCAAAGACCATTGAAGCAAATGAAATCGGATAGATGCCGACATCCAGCAGTGCACCGCCGCCGAGCGCCGGGTTCAGCAGACGTCCTTCCGGATTCCAGTCGGAACGAAAGCCGAGATCTGCCTTCACCAGACGAACATCACCGATCCTTCCGGAAGATAACCATTCTCTGACCTTGACGTTCGCAGGAATGTAGCGGCTCCACATGGCTTCCATCAGGAACAGCTTCTGCTCGCGGGCATACGCCACAATTTCTTCCAATTCACTGCTGTTCACGGTGAAGGGTTTCTCGCACAGCACGGCTTTGCCGGCGCGCAGCGCAAGCAGCACATTGTCCTTATGGAACGGATGAGGTGTGCCAATATAGATGGCGTCCACTTCCGGATCGCTCACCAAATCTTCGTAAGTGGCATAGGCCACGGGGATGCCGTGATTTTTGGCGAATTCATCAGCGCTTGCCTGCGTACGTGATCCCACGGCATAAGCGGTCCCATTGCTGGCATGAGCCAGGTCTGTAGCAAACTGGTGGGCAATCCAGCCCGTGCTGAGAATGCCCCATTTTACTTTGTAAGCGTTATCTACTGACACTAATATCTCCTCCTTGGGACTATTGCTAGTCCCTTTGATTCTATCAAACTGCGCTTCTCCTGTAAAAGAGTTAGGGGTGTCCCCTAGGCCATAGCAAGCAGCGCACATATACTAGTCACGGAGCACCCCACTGTCACAAGCAGCGTTGCCGCATTCCAGGTCCGGTGCACAACAGCGAGATTCTCAATGTAGCTGCGCATGAACACTTTTCGCAGCAGCCAATGCAGCAGCCGGATAAACACAAAACCGCACCAGCCGAACAAACTGATCAGCAGCACCTCGTAGCTCCCTTTGTCTACAAACCGGTCAACTACATCCCCATCATAGTGAATTGGCACAAAATCCGGCATCCGCGGGTAAAGGTAGATGTATAACACAATGGGTATAATTGCAGAAATAATACATAGCGTAAAAGTCACTTTCTTTTTGAACATGGGATGTACCTCCTCACCAAAAATCATGCGGCAACTCCCTCATTGTCCGCTAGTGTGCTTCCTCCAGCTGCAGCAGCAAAATCCGTTCCTTAAATGCTCCGCGGCGCTCCGCCTTCTCTGCACGAATGTTCTCCAGAACTTCGCTGTCCGCTCCATGAGTTTGTGCCAAAGCGCGGATGACCTCCAGCATATCGGCCAGCTCCTCCAGTGCATGCTCATCGCTCGCGGCCTTGAAGTACTCCGCCGTTTCTTCGCGCAACTTCGCGCGCAAATATTCTATGTATTCTTGGGGTTCCAGTACTCCCTTTCAATTATATATCGGCTCAGATCAGCATCAGCAGGACTCTTCCAGCAATCTTTCTACAAAAGGAACATCGGCCGGAGCAAAAACAAAACTCTCCAGTTCAGCAGGCAGCACCCAGCTGTACTCATCATGATCGCTGAGACTGATCTCCCCTTCCAGAAACTCCGCTTTCCAGGCAATCAGCATGATCTGTACACTGCCATAGTTATGCTCATTGACCCCGTAAGCCCCGGTGGGACGTATGGTGATATTCAACTCCTCCATCAGCTCTCTTCGCAGACACTGCGGGACATCTTCGCCGGCCTCCAGCTTGCCGCCGGGGAATTCCCACAATCCGGCCTGCGACTTGCCCTGCCGCCTGCGGGCAATCAATATCTGCCCTTCTTTATTATGTATAATCGCCGCCGCTACTTCAATCATCGATTTGTCCTCCTTATAGGAATCTGTTTTTTTACTAGATGGTATATTGTGGTACAATATGGTAAAGTCTGATTTTCATTCAATAATCTATCTGCACTTAATCTGTAGGGGAGGCTGCATGTGAAGTCTATTTTCAAATCGGATTCTTTATCTGATGACCAAAAAACGAACCAGTCGCTTAGTCTGCGCATCAATGTGTTTTTCTTCAGCACGTTTATTATATTCTGCATTATTATTGTCCGTCTTGCCATTCTACAGTTTGTCGAAGGACCTACCCTCAAAGATGAGGAAACAAGCAGGGATACGAAAAGTGTACCGCTTGCTTCAATCAGAGGGACTATTTATGCCCAGGCTGGAGAGAAACTGGCCTATTCGACGTCGGTGCAGACCTTATATTTTACTTTAACAAAAGAATATTCCGAAACCTCGACGGACAAGAAGACCAAAAAAACTGCCCGTACTCCAGAGGCCGTCGCCAAGGCAGACCGTCTTGCAGCCGATCTTGCAGCTGATTTCGCAACACATGGGGCCAAGGTACCTAAAGATGAAGTACTAACCAAAGAAGCAGTGCTGAAAGCGATGGACCTGGATTCCAAAGTTTATTCCGGCTTTATGCTGCGTCCGATCAAACGCGGTCTGACAAATAAAGAAGTGGCCTACTTCATGGAGCACAAGGACAAATACCCCAATCTCACGGTAAGTGAAGAGGATGAACGTCATTATGACAAGGATACGGTAGCTTCACAAACGATTGGATATATCAAGCCGTTCAAAAAAACGGACATGGATATTTATAGAAATATCCTGGCGGCGATGAAAAATGAGGGAGACCCCGGTCTGGCTTACAGGGACGATGAGTTCGTCGGGTACGACGGTCTTGAACTCCAGTATCAAAGAGAGCTGCGCGGGCGCAACGGATATCTGATGGTAGGCGTTAATGCACAGAACATAGCCGAAGGCATTGAGGAAGTGGTTCCACCCGTCAAAGGTAATGACCTGTGGACCACGATCAACAAAAATATTCAACTGAAGACAGAACAGGCTATCTTGGATCAGATTGAATGGGTGCACAGAAATCCGGTACAGGGAAAGGTTCATCCCGACGCCAAGACCGGCTACGCTGTTGCCATGGAAGTCGATACCGGTAATATTGTAGCTATGGCCAGCATGCCTGATTATGACACCAATCTGTGGACTAAAGGAACCATGCCGGATGAGCTGTGGAACAAGATGATGCTTAACTATCGTAACGGCACTATTTCGCCGATTGCATCAGGCCGGTCCGGACACAACTTCGATTCGACAGTCTTCCTGGGCTCCGTCATCAAACCGCTGACCGTATTGATCGGCCTGAACGAAGGTTTCATTACGACAAACACGACCTACACGGACAAAGGCAGCGCGACCTTCGGCAGAGCCGGACACGAAACAACCGTCCGCAATGCCGGCGGTCATGCTTACGGATACTTTAGTTCCCCTGCCAAAGCGATTGAGAAATCCTCCAACGTATTTATGATCGATATGATTGGCAAAGAGCTTTATAAGAAATATGGTGCAAAAGGTGTCAAGGTCTGGGATAAATATATGAAGGAATTCGGCCTCGGTGTATCTACAAAAAGCGGACTACCCAATGAATATCTCGGACAGATCAACTATACCGATACCAAGGCTGCCGGTAGTGACCAGGCTGCGCTGGTGTATGCTTCCTTCGGACAGCAAGGACGCTACACGGTGCTGCAGCTCGCCCAATACGTAACGACACTGGCGAACGAAGGAGTGCGGATCAAGCCGCAGCTGGTCAGCAAAATCACCGATGCCAAGGGCAACGTGGTTAAACAGTTCAAACGCGAGGTACTGGATGAAGTAACAACCTTTAATAAATCTTACTGGAATGAAATCAAAAAGGGTATGAACAGTGATGTTACTGCATTTAATGATTTCCCTTATGACTTTGCCCGCAAAACGGGAACCTCACAGCAGCTGGGTAAAGGAGAATTGCGTGATAACGGGGTATTTATTGCCTATGCTCCGCGCGAGAATCCTAAGCTTGCTGTAGCGGTTGTTATTCCGGAGGGCGGGTTCGGCTCCAGCAGTGCCGCACCGGTCGCCCGCAAAATTTTTGACGCGTACGATTGGGAATATGGCCTGGACGGCATACCAAAGAAGAACATTCCCCCTAAGGAAGATGCGGCTGACAAGACCGCCAGCGATGGAGAAGCAGCGGAAGACGGGCATTAGTCAGAGCAGCCCGTCCTGACATCCGTAACGCAATGGCCGGGCCGTTAAGACCGATTCAAAGGTAGCAATACCTTTGATTGAGCGGTTTCCACGCAGAATGGCCAATTCAAAGGTAGTAATACCTTTGATTGAGCGGGATCCGCGTGGTTTCCAGCTTTTACGCCGCTCCGCTGGAGGGCTGCACGCCGGGTTCCAGCACTCGCCGCTTCGGACGATGCAAATTTCCGGGATAGAATAAGTGACTCTCAAAGTTTGAGAACTTGTTCGTGCCCCTCCTCTTCTTAAAGCTAATTGTGTTTGAACCACAAACAAAGAGCAGGGTTTCTCCAATAACGGGAGAAACCCTGCTCTTTTCCTTTTACAGCCCTGCACTGAAGTGGACTTCCACTTATAAAAGCGATAGGCACAAACAGTCGTGATAGACTCTGTATATTCTATTTAGTAAGCGTAAGTTCCAGGCGTACTTCGAGATTGTTCTCCGTATCCAATACGATGGAATGTGGACTTACCATGCCGAAATCCTCAAATGTTACGGTTGTTGTTCCCGACAGCAGAAGCTGTCCTCCGCTGTATACGGCCTGTGACTGGAAAGTCACGTCCTTCTCAATCCCTTTGACCGTAAGTGTCCCTTGCATCTCTACGGGTACTGCGGTGCCTTCCGTCCATTCTGCCGGCAGTTCAGAGAACGACTTCACGGTGAAGGTCGACTGCGGGAACTGCGTTACCGCGAGGTAATCATCGCTTTTGACATGCTCATCTCTTTGAGTATTTTCGGAATCCAGCGCGCTCATCTCCAGAGTCCCTTCCCCGGTCATTGCGGCGGCATCCTCAAGATTCACATTCCAGGTTCCCTGCACCTTTTCGTTCACAAAATTCACTGTCTCTTTGGAGGTCGTCACCGACCAATAGACTTTGGAAGTGTCGGCAATACTCCAGGCACCGTTCAATTGTTCCGCTGTAACAGCAGCACCGGAAGCTGTTTCTCCACTCGCATTTGCATTTGCGTTCGCGGCAGCCGTGCCCGCACTATTCGTTCCCTGTTCCTGTGCAGGAATAACAGACTCGATTTCAACGTTATTGCCCAAGCTCTTGTTCAAGAAGGCAAAGGCCGTAACAGCTCCGATGATAACGACTCCTGTGGCAATCCAGACCCATGTTTTTTTGTTCATCCTTATTCCCTCCATCCATTTTCTATGCGCCCTGTTAGGCTTGTTTCCCATTCTAACAAAGCAATATGTCGGGAATAAGTCAAAGCACATGCCTGCACAATGTGGTAAACTTGTCGTAAATTTTAATTAAACTGCAGCCGCTGTCCGTATGGCAGTCAACCTGCCGGACATGTTCAAGGAGGCACTAGATATGAAGTCGATTCTAATTGTTGAAGATGAGGAAGCCATTGCCCGGGTGCTTAGTGCCTATCTCAAAAAAGCCGGCTTCCACGTAACCCGCGCCGCCGACGGACGCGCCGCGCTGGAAGCCTTTGAAGTTTCCCCTCCCGCACTGATCCTGCTCGACATTATGCTGCCGAACATGGACGGCTTCGAGCTGCTTGGCCTGATCCGCGAGAAGAGCAGCTGCCCTGTCATCATGCTGACAGCCCGGGACGGCATCAATGACCGGCTGGCCGGACTGGACGGCGGCGCCGACGATTATATGTCCAAGCCCTTTATCCCGGAAGAAGTAGTGGCCCGCGTAAATGCGGTGCTGCGCCGCCCTTCCCAGTGGTCTGACGGCAGCCGCAAACGCCATTTCGGCAGCCTGTTCATCGACTTTTCGGCACGCAGCCTCTTCCTGAACGGTGCCGAGGTCAACCTCAGCCCGCGCGACATGTCGGTGATGTTATTTTTGGCTGAACGCCCGAATCAAATTTGCACTAGAGAACAGCTGATTGAGCAGGTATGGGAAATGGACTATGAGGGCAGCGACCGTGCCGTAGATCTATCGATCAAAAGACTGCGCCAGGCACTCTCGCACTGGCCGGCGGATGAAGGGGAGATTCGCACGCTCAGAGGAACGGGGTATCAATTATGGACAACCTGAAGAAACGCACCTCCATCCTCTTCTATTGGACTGTCCGCTACCTGCTGATTATCAGCATCGGATTGCTGCTCACCGCACTCGTCACTTTCTGGTGGATTCAGCAGGAAGCGATGAACAACCGCATGCAGACCTCCGGTCTGCTGGCCCAGGAGATCGCCGACCGCAGTGTCGGCACGGACGGAAACATGAACATCAGTCCGACTCTGAGCAAGCTCGTTGAGGACCGCAAGCGCTTCTTCAAATTAACGGTGGAAATGTGTGTGATCATCACAGATAAAGAGGGACAGCTGCTGTTCTCTGAGCCGCCGCTCAGCGAGGAAGCGATGCGGCATAAGCTCAATGATACGTTAAACGATTCCCGCAGCCCGGAGTTCAAGGCTGCTGTCGCCCAAATCCAAGGAGACGGTGAAGCGCTGGGGCAGGTCATTGTCCTGCAGTCCAAACGTTCCCTGCGCCATATCCCGAAGGAAGAGATTACCTTCTTCTTGATTCTCGTTGTCTTTCTGATCATCTTAAGCTGGCTGACCATCTATCTCCTCTCCAGCAAGCTGGCCAAACCGATTCAGAAAGTGGCTGCCGCCGCCGCACAAATCAGCGGCGGCCAGTATAACATTGTTCTGGAGACAGGGGCTAAGGAAAGGGAGATTCACGAGCTGCTGATGTCCTTTCAGGAGATGGCGGGAAAGCTGCAGCAATTCGAGCAGTCGCGCGCGGTCATGCTGGCCGGAGTCTCCCATGAGCTGAAGACACCGGTCACTTCGATCAAAGGGCTGGTCCATGCCGTCCGTGAAGGTGTGGTTGAAGGGGAGGAAGCCGGGGAATTCCTTGATATCGCTTTGCTGGAAGCAAGCCGATTGCAGCGTATGGTCGCTGACCTGCTCGACTACAACGCCCTGACTGCCGGTATTGTCGCCGTCCGCCACGACAGGCTGGATGCTGTTCCGCTGCTCGAGGAAATCATCTATCAATGGAAGCTGACACAGAGCGCAGATGTCAACGAACCTCTGCTGCACATGCCGGAGAAATCCCTGTTCCTGCGGGGTGATCCGCTGCGCATCCAGCAGATTATCGTCAATTTATTGAATAACAGCGTGCAGGCCAAGAAACCGGGAAGCAGCCTCCAGCTCACCATCGGCCTCTTATTGGCTCCAGCCGGACACGCCAAGATTACTGTGGCGGACAATGGAACAGGGATTACGCCGGATAACAGAGACAAGGTCTTCGAAGCCTTCTTCCGCAGCAACGACAAACAAAGCACGCTGCGCGGACTGGGCCTCGGTCTGACCTTCAGCCGTTTGCTCGCCGAAGCAATGGGCGGAACACTGGTGCTGGGCAGCGGCCAGGAACAAGGCTGCCGCTTCGTGCTGACACTGCCGCTGGCGCCCTGACACCCTGACACGAGCCTGTGCAAGAAGTAGTCCGGCGCTCCTCCACATGGTATAATCACTTACAATAAACCGTGAACCGGAGGCTGTATATGCTTACTTTTGAACAAAAATTAGCTATTCTTGATTCCTACCCCCAGCTTGAACGACGCAATGTATCGCTTGGGCGGGTGAATTATCACTACGAGCAGAGCCGCCATGAGAAGAAAACTGTCGCTTCCCACCTGCATCCTAACGGTAATGGCTACGTGTTCGCCGGGCTCCTGCGGGGCTACGAAAGTGATGACAAAGGTCTTGTGAATATCCGCGACTATTCGGAGTCCGAGCTGCGCGAGCTGCTGGATGCGTCGATCACTTCTTTGTCCATGTATATCCCGGAAGTCCCTGCACAGGGCAAAAAGAAAAAGAAAATTGCCACAGTTGCCGATACCCTTTGGGTTAATGGAGACGGACATACCTTAAGCCTGAAGCTGGAGGAAGATCTCTGGTACCTCTACGCCGGGCTTCAGCTCGAGATGGCCTTCGAGACGATCCAGGAAGCTGAAGAGTATCTGGCGGAAGAAGGTTTTGTCCCTGTCCCGGCGGAATAGACATATATTCGCCCCTATTTAATCAAAATAAAGCAAAGCCCGGAAAGGTCCTTATGACCTTTGCCGGGCTTTGTTTTGTCTTGCGATTGTTATTATTTACTCTTTTGCAGCCGCGGTTGTTACTTTGATGCTGCTGTTGCTGAAGGCGTCTGTATTTCCTTTGCCTGCAAAGCTTCCTTCGGGACCTCGATCGCCTTGATTTCATTATGCTGCCCGATCTCATTTTTCATCTTCATATCTATGCTGATTTTCTGGCTGTCGGCGGTCATATCCATGACCATATCCACATCCGTGCGGGTGGGCAGGTATGTTTTTTGATTAACTCCATAGACGATTGTCATACTCTTAATGTCCATCTGATCCATTAAAGCCGTCATTTGCGGGTCCGCGCTGCCGCTCTGGTTCATATAGCTTTTCGCCAGTTCCTTCACATTGTCCCCTGATACCTCAGCGGTTAGAACGTAATCCTCACCATCCTCGGTGACCTTCGTAAATTCTGTGATGGACTTAAATTGTTCCAGCTGCTTCTCCGGACTGGCCGATTGCTGCATAGCAGACATTACTTGCTCAGTCATTTCAGCAGGCATTTTTATCCACTGTCCGTTGGCCAAGCTAAAGGAACCGGCATCAGTAATGTACTGCTCCATCTTTTGCTCTCCTTGCCCCGCCAGACTTATCTGGATCACCTGATGCATTTGCAGCGGGTCTTTCATATATTCTGATTTCATGGTCATTTCAACGTTTTGATCCTGGGTCGTCTCCCCTTGGGTCATGCTCATCTTCTGTGAAATCTGCGATTCCATCGCAAAGCTCTTCAGTTCCTGGCTTGCATCTGCCGTCTTCTGAATAAGCTCTTCTACAGTGGGAGTCCCCTCATTTGCAGTTTGCTCCGCAGCCGCCTTCTCTGTTGCTTCCGGTGCCGGAGCAGCAGTGGCGGATGCTTCGGCAGCATTCGTTGATTTTTCGGCAGCCTCATTGTTGCCACAGGCCGACAGGCTGACTGCCAGCGTTACTCCTAGTACGAATGTTGTCCATTTTCTCAAGATGTTGTCCTCCTAAATTTTTGTGCGCGTTACCTCACTGAATTGGCTTCGTACAAAACTCACTTCGCAAGCATACGCTAAAGTTTGGTTAGCATTCATTACCCAACATCTGGAACTCTCTAATCACCCTATCAAAAACAACCCGAAATCCGCATGCCCCGGGAGTCGTAAAAAGAACGCTGTCAAGACACGGCAAACTATGGTTAGATGAAGGAGAACGACAAACCAAAGAGAGAAAGAAGCGTGAACCTGTATGAGTTTTGAAATCGTAGAGGCTACAATAACGGAGATTCAAACTGCGCTTGCTGCCGGAGAGATCACTTCGAAGCAGCTGGTGCTCATGTATCTTGAACGCATTGCCGACCATGACAAAAATGGCCTGACGATCAACTCCGTGCTGGAGATCAATCCGGATGCACTGTTCATCGCAGAATCTCTGGATGTAGAACGTTCGCAGCAGGGTCCCCGGGGGCCGATGCACGGCATACCGGTCTTACTGAAGGACAATATCAATACAGGGGATAAAATGCATACCAGTGCGGGATCGCTGGCTTTGGCGGATTCTTTTGCCGGGGAGGATGCCTATATCGTTACTAAACTGCGGGAAGCCGGGGCTGTTATTCTGGGAAAAGCCAACATGACCGAATTCGCCAATTTCATGACGAACGGCATGCCTTCGGGCTACAGCTCCCGGGGCGGACAGGTACTGAACCCTTATAACATATCCACACCGACAGGCGGCTCCAGCGCCGGTTCTGCGGTTGCGGTAGCCTGCAGCTTCTGCACAGTGTCCGTAGGAACGGAGACCTCCGGCTCCATCCTCAACCCCGGTAATCTCGGCTCGATCATCGGGATTAAGCCGACCGTAGGCATGATCAGCCGCTCGGGCATCCTCCCGCTGTCCAATACACAGGATACTGCAGGACCTATGGCAAGAACCGTCCGCGATGCCGTACTGCTGCTGAATGCAATGCTCGGGAAGGATAGCGGCGATGCCGCCATGGGAACAAGCGCAGGCAGACTGCATGAAGATTATACTGCCTTCCTCGACCCAAACGGGCTGCAGGGGGCACGCATTGGGATTCCGCGGGATTATTATTTCGAAGAATTAACGGAAGAGCAGCTGGCATTGTTCAACGCTTCCGTGGAGAGAATGCGTGAGCTTGGAGCGACAATTATCGACCCGGCTGAGATTAAGACCGCACGCGAGATCAAATATTCCTCCGTTGTGCTGAATGAATTCAAAACCTCCATCAATGCCTATCTAGCCCGCCTGGGTCCAGGCGTTCCGATGCGCACGCTGAAGAACATTATCGACTTCAATCATGCCCATCCGGTCGAGACGCTAAGGTTCGGGCAAGCCACGCTGATTGATGCTGAATACACCTCTTCCGGCACCTTGACGGAACCGCAATACCTGCGCGACCGCGCCACTGACCTTAAGCTCTGCAAGGAACAGGGTATCGACGCCACCATGAGCGAGCACCGGCTGGATGCTCTGCTGTTCCCGGCCGACTTCGGTGCGCGGATTACCTCAAGAGCGGGATATCCGTCCATCGTCGTGCCTTCCGGCTATACATCGGCCGGCGCCCCCTTCGGCGTTACCTTCTCGGCACAGGCCTACCAGGAGCCTATGCTGATCAAGCTGGCTTATGCGTACGAGCAGAATTACAAGGTCCGTAAAGCGCCTTCGCTGCGCAGCTTTATCTAACCGGCACTTTCGTTAATCCGCAGCTATGCCCATATGCTTGTTGCCTTCATGCGACAGGTCCCAGGTGCGCAGCTCGTAGCTGCGGACGCCCGAGAGGATGTAGGGGTCTCGTTCGGCAATGGCCACTGCTTCTTCGCGCGATTCCGCGCGGATAATAACCATCCCGCCAGGAGCATCGCTGAACGGACCGCACATCACGAGCTGCCCGCTGCGTTCCAGCTCCTGCAGATGGCGCACATGACCCCGTATAATTTCCATATCCCTGCGGTCCTGTTCGGTCGGGCTTAACAGAATGACATAACAAATATCCTCTTCATAAACAAAATTCATTGGCATTGCCTCCTCATTCATATTCACGTTGATTTTCTTCATCTGCGATATTCTGGATTTCCTCGGCATGCATCAGGAACAGGCCATAATCCCCCTCCGCATGCAGCTTCAATGCCCGCTCCTTAAAATACTTCGGGCTTCCTTCGGCAGCGTCCTCATCATAGAAGAGCAGAATGCCGTCGCTTTTGCGGAACAGCAGATCATCCCTGGCCCGGAATTGCCAGCTTCCGTCATAAGGAGCATTGCTTACAGCCCCGTAGTAATCCGCTCCGGCAATGATCCGCCGGTATTCATTCTGCTTCTCCTCCTTCCATTTCTCTTCCGGTGCGGCATGGGCTGTAATAATGCCCAGCTTCAGTCCGGGATACTGCACTTTCAGCTCAAGCACCACCTCACATGCCCAAAGATCCACTCCGTATTGTCCGGGCGTAATGATCCATTCCAGCCCCTCTTCAATGAGGGGAATCAACCGTCCTGCAAGTGCTTTTTTGATATAGGGAATGCCTTGATGTTTGCTGTCAAAAATACCGAGCTCATGCGCACGGTACCCTGTTACCAGTAAGGTTTTCATCTGCTGCCTCTTTCCTGAACGGGTAATCTTGATGCTCCTCTTTATTATGCATTATACAACATTCCCCACCGCTAATTCCTTCCCGGAAATGTACTGGCAAACAGCGAATTGAATCTTCCTGAAGACATGGGTGCGCTCCTAAAATCAGAGGCATCCGTTTATTGTTTAATAATATTTTTACAGAAATGACTAAACCGCAGCAAACTTTGGAAAACTTCATTTACATAGTTGTTTACTCTTAGAGCTGGGGGTGATTTCATTGCTCGCATCGATCTTATCCTACATCCCGGACTGGGGAGTTTTTTATCAGGCTGGAATTGCTCTGCTGGTCCCCATAATTGCCAGCCGTCTATACAAAACCTTGCATTCCTATGTAGGCAGCGGAAGAGGACCGCAGGCCTCAGGCAACGGGAATAGAGCACAATCAGATACCTCCCTGCCGCAGACCGCCCCTCCCGCAGCGGCCTTCAGCGGAAATTTCGCCGCCGACCTTCACTTCATTAAGGAGGCTATCGGCGGAAACAGTGATCTCCACTTCAGGGAGTTCACGCTAACGAAGCTGCAGGCCAAAGGAGTGCTTATGTATGTGGACGGCATGCAGAACGACAGGCTGCTTAATTTGAAGATGATGCAGTTTCTAATGTTTGAGGCCACCGCCGAATCCTTGTCCGCCTCCGGCATCGCCGAACATCTGCTGCCCTTCAGCAATTTGCGCGAAGCCAGTAATCTGGAAGATCTCAACAAATCCGTCCTGTTCGGACATGCCGCTCTGCTGATTGAAGGAATGCCGAAGGGATTGCTGATCCAACTTCCGGGAGGCCCGAACCGTGCGATAGCAGAACCTGTCTCAGAAGCACTGCTGCGCGGACCACGACTCGGCTTCTCCGAGGTGCTGAGCGAGAATACCTCCATGCTGCGCCGCCAGGGGTTCAGTGACCAGCTTGAATTGAAGACGTACCGGGCTGGCAGCAGCGTTCAAAGGGATTTGGTAGTTGCCTACATCAAGGATATTGTCAATCCGGAGCTGCTGGAGGAAGTACAGACCCGTATTTCCAAAATAGACATCGACTTTCTCGCTGAATCGGGGTATATCGAGCAGTTGATTGAAGACAACTACCTAAGTCCTTTCCAGCAGGTCCAGAGTACCGAGCGACCTGACAGAGTTATAACTGCCCTGCTGGAAGGCCGCATCGCCATTCTTCTGGACGGGACGCCTTTCGCGCTGATTGTGCCGGTTACATTCAGTATGCTGCTGCAATCTCCGGAGGACTATTATGACCGGTGGCTGCCGGGATCATTTCTGCGGATGCTGCGTTTCTCCGCCGCATTTATGGCACTCATGGCTCCATCCCTTTACATTTCCTTCATTTCATTTCATCCGGGGCTTATTCCTACGGAGCTGGCGATCACGATTATCAAGACCCGGCAAGGTGTGCCCTTCCCTTCACTGATCGAGGTGCTGATTTTGGAGATATCGATTGAAATTTTACGGGAGGCCGGGATCAGGCTGCCCAAACCCATCGGCCCGGCGATGGGCATCGTCGGCGGCCTGATTATTGGCGATGCAGCTGTGAATGCAGGGATTGTCAGCCCATTCCTGGTCATTGTCGTTGCGGTCACTGCCATATCCTCTTTCTCTATTCCGATGTACAGCGCCGGGATTACCTTACGGCTTCTCCGTTTTGCCGGAATGATATTTGCCGCCATTCTCGGCATGTTCGGCACGATCCTGTTTTTCCTGCTCATCTGCAGCCATCTTACCAGGCTTAAGAGCTTCGGAGTGCCCTACCTGACGCCGGTATCGCCGTTTCGCCCAAGAGATTGGAAGGATTTATTCTTCCGTGTGCCGCTCGCAATGATGAAACGCAGACCTGCCATGATGAAAACAAAAAACAGCAAACGGAGGTCATGATCACATTTAAGAAGGGGGCCGTACAATGTTTACTCGTTCAGACGATAAAATCACCGCTTCACAGGCTGCTGTGTTCCTGAACAATACCGTGCTTGGCGCCGGGATCCTTACGCTGCCGCGAAGTGTGAGTCAAAGTGTGAAGACACCGGATTCCTGGCTGTCCGTGCTGCTGGGTGGTGTGATTGTTATGGCGGTAATTGTACTGATGGTGAAGATCAGCCAGCAGTTTCCCGGAAAAACGATTTTTCAATATGCCGGAAAGATCATTGGCCGGGTTCCTGGAGGTATTCTATGTCTGCTTCTGATTATCTATTTCTTAATCATCGGAGGGTTTGAAATCCGCTCGCTCGCGGAGGTAACACTGTTTTTCCTGCTGGAAGGCACCCCGACATGGGCGATCATCCTTCCCTTTATCTGGGTCGGCACCTATCTCGTGTACGGCGGCATTAATTCCATTTCCAGAGTCTTTCAAATCGTGTTTCCGATCAGCATCATGATTCTGCTCATTTCTTACGCTTTCAGCCTCAATCTTTTTGATATTAATCATTTGCGCCCGGTCCTCGGCAGCGGGATTCTTCCCGTGCTCAGCGGCCTGAAGTCAACAGTGCTTGTCTTTACAGGCTGTGAAGTCGTCATGACACTTGTGGCGTTCATGCAGAATCCCCGGCAGGCGCTAAAAGCGATGCTGGTGGGAATCGGCATCCCGCTATTCTTGTATCTTCTGACGGTAGTTATGGTCATCGGAGGCCTCTCGATAGATTCTGCTATTACAAGCACCTGGCCCACCATTGATCTCATTCGAAGCTTTGAAATCACGGGATTTTTCTTCGAACGCATGGAATTTCCGCTCATGGTGATCTGGCTGATGCAAATGTTCTGCAACTTCAGCAGCTTCTTCTTTCAGGCCTCTCTGGGCATCTCCCAAATCTTCCGGGTTTCCATGCATCCGGTTATTTTCGCGCTTGTTCCGGTCATTTTCATTTCCGCTATGGTGCCTAAGTCTATTAATGATCTGTTTACCCTTGGCGATGCTATCGGCAAAATGGGAATCGTACTGTTCTTTTTGCTGCCGGTACTACTCTCGGTCATTTGGCTTATTCGCACGAAAGGATTGAAGCAGCATGTGTAAGCGGACTCTTCCCCTCATCCTCTGCACGCTCCTGCTTCTGGTTACGCAGACAGGATGCTGGAGCAGCAGAGAAATTGAAGACCTGGCGCTGTATTCAGGCCTTTCCTTGGACACGGGCAAGCTCACTCCCACAGAACAAACGCTGGAGGAGCAAGGCGGCACCTATTCCAAGCAGAACTTGATTACAGTAACGTTACAGATTGTTCCGGTGAAATCGACAGGTACAATGGCAAAACAGGCGAGCCAGCAGACCGCCCCCTATGTCAATCTATCGGGAACCGGCGACTCCGTGCTTGAGATTTTCCGCCAATTCTCCATTCGCAACGAACGTCCGATCATCGGGCACCATCTCAAGGTCATTATAGTATCAACTGATCTGCTCAAGCGGCAGAAGATGGATCAACTTATGGACTTTGTGCTCCGCGACAACGATATCCGTCCGAGTACAATGGTTTTTATCAGTGAAGGCCGCGCAGATGCCTCGCTCATCTCCAAGCGATCCGGTGAAATCCCTTCCTTTCACATCAAAGAAATGATCAGCAATCAATTCAGGACAAGCAAGGTGATGCATCCGGTCATTCTGTCACAACTGGATGCACTCATGCACTCCAAAAGGAGTTATGCGCTGCAGAACCTCATTTCAGCGGATGGCGATACGGAGTTTTCGGGTGCTGGAATTATTAAAGGGGATACAGGACACTGGATCGGCGCCTTATCACAGGAGGATACGGAGTGCCTCTCCTGGCTCACTAATAAGGGCACAAGCGGTGCGATCAAAGCCTATGATTGGGACAACGAGCCAATGACCTACGAAATGAAGGCAATGAAGAGCAAAATCAAAGCCATGGTAGACGGGGACGACATTTCATTTGAAGTCTCTATTCGTACCGAGGGTCGACTGATAGAAACCTGGAACAATGACAGTTATTCTACTTCAGCTGTGTATTCGGAAAAAGTCGGCCGCGTATTTCAGGAGAAGCTGGCGCAGATGATGCAAAAGCTGATACAGAAGCTGCAAAGTGATTATAAAGCGGATGTCGCCGGCTTCGGCGAGATGCTCAGCATCCAACATCCTGCGGAATGGAAAAAGGTTAAGGATCATTGGGACGATACATTCAGCAAGTCGAAGATAAGTTTCAAATATGACTTGAAAATAACGGACTTCGGTTCTTTTACTGAAGAGTAAACATGGGGTTTCAATATGCTGACCCGAGCCGCGCAAAGGCAAAAACAGCAGAGCAGCGATTCTCCCGTAAGGGGTGAACTGCTGCTCTGCTGTTTTTTACAGTGTGAAAATAACCAGGACTGCCTCATGAATAGAAATATCCACTTTGGAGACAGCCCTTATTGCACTCTCGTTTAGTTCTTGTCAGACAAAATCAGGACGCCACGGCCCGGAACAACAGCGGAGCCGCTGAAGGTTTTGCCGGTCAGCAGGTCGGTGCGTTCAGCTGCGCCGATGTCTGCACTAAGATCGCCTTCTTTGTGGTTCAGCAGGAATAGATAGGACACGCCATCTTTTACACGCTGAACGGATTCAATGCCCTCAGGCGCGCTTACCAGCGGCTTAATGCCGTTCTCTTTGCACAGATTGGCAAGGAATCCTTGCAGGAATCCAACTTCAGGACTGCTGGCCACATAATAGGCCTTGCCTTCACCAAAGCTGTTCACAGTCAATACCGGCATGCCTTTGTAGAAGTCTGAGCCGTACTGCGCCAGTACCTCGGCACCTTCCGAGTGAATCAGATCGCATAGCAGATCGCATTTGTAGGAACCGCTTAACATTCCCCATTCCTTGTTCATCACGATCTCATTGCTCATTCCCGGCAGCAGGGCATCAATTTCCTCGGCCCAGATGCCAAGCACCTTGCGCAGTTCTCCAGGATAGCCGCCCACCGTAACCAGATCATTTTCGTTCACGATGCCGCTGAAATAAGTGGTAATGAATGTGCCGCCAGCCTTAACAAAGGCCTCAACCTTCTCGGCAAATCCCGGCTTGATCATATACAGCACCGGTGCGATTACAATCTTGTACTTGGACAGGTTCTCTTCAACGCCAATCATATCGGCTTCGATATTCTGCTGGTACAGTGCGTCATAATATTTGTGCACTTCGTTAACATAGTCCAGTGCTACGGATGGTCCGCTCGATAGATCAAGCGCCCAACGGTTTTCCCAGTCGTAAATAATACCGATCTGCGCCTGGCTGCGTGCATCCAGCAGTTGATCGCCAAGCTGCTCCAGCTCTTTGCCAAGCTCAGCGCATTCGCGGAAGACCCGGGTATGCTCATGTCCCACATGCTCGATAACCGCGCCATGATACTTCTCGCAAGCGCCGATGGACCGGCGGAGCTGGAAGAACAGGACGGTGTCAGCACCGCGCGCTACAGCCTGATAGCTCCACAGGCGCATTACGCCCGGGCGCTTCAGGGAGTTGTACGGCTGCCAGTTCTGCTGGCTTGGCGTTTGCTCCATCAGCATGAAGGGCTGGCCGTTCTTGAGGCCGCGCATCAGGTCATGCGTCATGGCCGTGTGGCTGACCGGTGTATCCAGCGATGGATAGTTGTCCCAGGAGATCACGTCCAGATGTTTGGCCCATTCGAAATAATCGAGTTCCGGATAGAAGCCCATCAGGTTGGTAGTAACAGGGATGTTGGTACTATGCTCCTTGATGGCATCGTATTCAATCTTGTAGCATTCCAGCAGGCTGTACGACATAAATCTGCGGTAATCGAGGGAAATCCCCTGGAAGTTGGTGCGGTTGCCGTTCCATTCTTCGCTGAGTTCGTTCGGAACGACAATTTCTTCCCAGTCATAGAAGGTGTGCCCCCAGAAACGGGTGTTCCAGGCTTTGTTCAAGCCATCCAGGGAACCGTAGCGTTCCTTCAGCCAGACACGGAACGCAGCGGCGGACTGCTCGGAATAGTCATAGCCGCCGTACTCATTGGAAATATGCCATGCGACAAGACCCGGATGATCCTTGTAGCGCTCAGCCTGCTTGCCTGCCAGTTTAGCCGCATATTTGCGGTATACCGCACTGTTCGGATTGGAGTTATGCCGGCCGCCGAACTTGCGTTTTCTGCCCTGTACATCGACGCGGGTCACTTCGGGATAACGGTGAGCCATCCAGGCCGGATGTGCCCCGGTTCCTGTTGCCAGACATACATAGGTTCCATTCTTATATAAGCGGTCCATTAATTTATCCAGGCCGGAGAAATCATAAGTGTCTTCCGACGGCTGAATCAGTGCCCAGGAGAATACATTAATTGTCGCGACATCAATTCCCGCGAGTTTGAACATCCGTTCATCCTCAGCCCATACCGGGGCATCCCACTGCTCGGGATTATAATCTCCACCGTACCAAATCTTTGGCAATTTATCGTTGATCACACTTCGCACATCCTTTATAGTATAAGTATATATTTATTCTAAACGGTTAATGAGTCGCTTTAAATATAAAAAATAAGGTCCATACATATAATAATATGGAACTACGGGAGATGATGATTGTGCCAGCGACAGCGGTACGCAGAATTGTGTTTGCCCAGGAGGGCGGACAGCAGTTACCCATTACTCTGGACAGTATGGGCTTTAACCCCGATCAGGAAAAAGTATCCCGCCCCGAAGGCTACGACACCTATCACTGGCTGCAGACGGCCCAGGGTGAAGGCATTATATATTTTGAGAACAAAAAAATCACGCTCTCCGAAGGCAGCGGCGTTCTGCTGCTGCCCGGAACTCCGCACCGCTATGAATCGCTCACTCCACATCTATGGTGCACCTATTATCTCACCTTCGGCGGCAGCTCAGCCCGGCACATCCTGGAGTCGCTGGGCATGAGCGCCAATTCCTTCTACCGGTGGGAAAGCGAAGCCCCGCTTCCTCATATGCTGAAGGAGATGCTTGACCGCCATGACGCTTCGGACGACATGTTCAGCCTGGGCGTCTCCACCGACGCTTACCGCTTCCTGCTTACCTTGAGCAAATACGGCCGGCTGCATAACAATACTTCCATTTCCCGCAATGTGGACAAGCTGCAGCCGCTGCTGAAATGGATGGATGTCCATTATGGCGATCCCGATATCGGACTTTATGATCTCGCGTCCCAGCTTGAGGTATCCGGCCGTTATCTTAACAGCCTGTTTCTGCAGACCTTTGGCCTGTCTCCCTACGCCTATTTCGTCCGCCTGCGTATCCGCAAGAGCAAGGAACTGCTTGTCACCCAGCCTGACCTGACGGTAAAAGCTATCTCAAAGCTGGTTGGCTTCCGCGATGTCAGCCACTTCGTGGCCACCTTCCGCAAGCAGTCGGCGACTACACCGGAGCAATTTAGGAAGCTCCACTAACAGCTAACAAGCTCGAAGTGCTATTGGTAAACTGGTGAGGCGCGGGAGGAGATTTTTAGTCACTCCGAGGAACGTCTGACATTCAGCTGCTATCTTCATGAATCCTATCTCTCACTCCGCCCACAATTACTTCTGCTGCACAAAGTGCAATTGACTTGCTTGCCCCTGCTTTGTACGCGGAATCTAATGTACAAACTGCAATGAAATAGTTAATGAAAGCCAACCTCGCTCCCCTGAGCCTAAGTACAACGAGTCTGTTGCTTTCACCCTTCCTGCTACTCCGCCAGCTCCAGAATCTCCACCCCGTAAGCCTCCATCCGCAGCTCGCCCGAGCGGATCTCACCGTTATAGAGCACGCTAGGGTAACTGCCCGGCAGCGGCACGGTTTGCGGCATCCGGTTCAGGTTCAGCAGGAACAGGAAGCTGCCGTTCTCTCCGCTGCGGATTGTGGCCTGTACGCCATCCGGCAGACCGGCAAAGCGGGTTACTCCGTACTTACCGGCCAAATCGGCCAGCAGCAGTGACCAGTAGCGTTCTTCGGCATGGGTTCCGAAGTAATACACCTGCCCTTTCCCGAAGCTGTTGACAGTGACAGCCGGAATTCCGGCGTAGAAATCATCGCCGTACCAGGCGACAGGCACCGCCGTGACCGGCGTCAGCAGATCGCACCACTGGCTGCATTCGAAGGAGTTCCCTTCAGGGTCCACTAGGGTATGGATTTCCAGGCCGACGGGATCATATTCGTCAACCCGGACACCTGCTGCACGGCTTAACAATCCCGGCAGCGGCTGCATGACGCAGATGTTGTTACTGTCCTTAACGCCGCTGCGGTTCGTCAGAAGGAGTAGACCGCCTGCCGCCGCATAAGCTTCAAGCTGCTCCGCAAGCATCTCGTCCAGCACGTACAGGCTTGGTGCGATGACAATTTTATAGCCGCCCAGCGGTTCCCCGGCACGGATTACATCGCAGCCAATCCCGAGCTTCGTAAGTGCCCGGTGAACCTGCTTGATGTTCCCGTAATAGTCCAGACCCCCGGCCTGTGGCTGGATGTCCAGCGCGGCCTTCTGCTCATGGGAATGCAGAATCGCCACTTCATGCTTCAGCACAGTCCCCTGCAGCCTGCCGCTGAGGCCGTTTACTTCTCCGCAGAGCTGGCTGAACTCGGCGAATCGGCGGCCCGGCACATTGCTGTGATCAATCAGGCCATGCCAATGTTGCTCGGCCCCGGCGACAGCACTTCTCCAGCGAAAATGCACGATCGTATCCGCTCCTCTGGCAATCGCCTGCCAGGCATAGGCGCGGATAAAACCCGGATACGGTGTCCGCCACATCGGCATCCAGCAGCCCGGTGAGCCGCTGAGCTGCTCCATGATCCAGAAGTTCTGCCGTTTAATCCCGCGAGTGACGTCCAGAGACAGCGCTCCGCTATAGGGCGTTGTCTCTTGTTTGTCCGGTGAGGTGTTCGGATAATAGTCGAATGCCGCCACATCGAGGTCGGCGCCCACTGCATACATATCCAGCCGCTGCGGATAACTGTGAAAGTTATGGGTAATAAAATGCTCCGGGCAAATCCTCCGCAGAATATCAATCTGCGTCTTCTGGAACCGGACAACCGAATCCCATTGAAAACGCTGAAAATCCAGCAGGAACGACGGATTCTGGAACGGCGAGCCGCCCAGCGGTACCGTCAGCTCATTCCAGTCGCTGTACTCCCCGCTCCAAACTACCGTTCCCCATGCTGCGTTCACGTTCTCCAGCGTGCCGTACTTTTGCCTAACCCAGCTGCGGAAAGCTTCATTGCAAGTCTCGCAGTGGCAGTCAATCATGCCGAATTCATTGTCGGTCTGCCAGCCGATCACAGCAGGATGACCGCTGTAATGGCGGGCCAGCTTTTCGATAATCCGGCTGCCATATTCCCGCAGGGAAGCGCTGTTATAACAACGGTGCCCGCGCACGCCAGGATGGAACGTCTGCCCATCGGCAAAGACCGGAAGAACATCCGGATAGGTTGTAGTCAGCCAGCGCGGCGGAGTGGCGGTTGGTGTGCCGATCACTACCTGCAATCCGTACTGATGGAACAGCTCCATAGCCCGGTCCAGCCAGGCAAAATCAAAGGTTCCTTCCCTTGGCTCCAAACGGCTCCAGGCGAATTCAGCAACCCGGACCACCTTGACCCCGGTTTCCTTCATTAACTGAATATCCGCCGCCCACAAGGACTCATCCCAGTGTTCCGGGTAATAATCAACGCCGACTTGCACTGCGTTATAACTGTTCAGTGTCATATCTTCCTCTCCTCCCGTTCTGATCCATCCATTTCCACTTTCCATCCTATCAAAAAGACGCCCCCGCTTCACATCAATGATGAGTTGGACGGGGACGTCCGGCAATCCACTTTATCCAATTACGGCCCTTATAGGGCTTTCTGTTTACGGTGAGACGTTATTTCTTCAGCTTGTCCCAAGCAGCCTGCATGCCTTTTTCCCAGCCGGCTTCGTCGACTTTATCGGCAACCAGCTGTTGAATAACGCTTGCGAATTCCTGTGTTACGCCATCAGGGAATTTAGAGGATTGCAGACCGTACACTTTGCCATCCTGTACATATTTCCATACATCCGAACCCAGCAAACCGATATCTTCCGGAGTAGCTTCGATTGTGGACAAGGCAGGGATGAATTTCCATTTTTTAGTGATGTATTCTTTACCCATATCGGAAGTTACCAGCCAGTTCAGGAATGTCTTAGCTTCTTCTTTCGATCCGGATTCTTTGTTCACAACCAGGTTGGCAGGAATCCCAACAGTCAGCTTGTCATTTTTCTCAGCATCATCATTGATCGGCATTGGGAACATACCGATGTTCATGTCAGGTGTAATGTTGTCTATAAGTGTTTGTGCCCAGTTGCCTTCCTGCATCATAGCGGTTTCGCCGTTAGCGAACATCGCCAGGTGAGTGTTGGCATCAGTAGTCAATGAATTTTTTTGTCCGTATTTCACAGTCAGCTTAAGCAGGTTGCTCCAATCTTTGAATACTGGGTTGCCCACGATCGTGGAAGTACCTGCGTTAAGTCCGCTGATGAATTCATCTACATTGTCTTGTTGTGCAAAAGCTACGCTGATGCCCTGGTTACCCAGCAGCCACCACTCTTGATAAGCGTTGCCGAAAGGAATAACATCGATAGCCTGCAATTTTTTAGCTGCTTCTTCAAGCTCAGTGATTGTTTTTGGAGTTTCAGTAATGCCGGCTTTTTCGAACAGATCTTTGTTGTACACATAACCGATACCTTCAAGATTCATTGGCATACCGTAGGTTTTGCCGTCTTTGGTCATCGGTTCAGCCGCCAAAGGAATCAGATCCTTCACCCAAGGCTGGTCGGACAGATCTTCCAATTTATCGCCCCACAGATCCATTTCGGCATAACCGCCGTTGGAGAAAATGTCAGGAGCATCGCCGGAAGCGAATTTGGTCTTCAGCGCTGCTGCATAGTCTGCGCCACCGCCGACAGTTTGGATATCCAGCTTGATGTTAGGGTTTTCTTTTTCAAATTCAACCTTCAGTTCATTGAGGCCTTCAACGATTTCAGTCTTGAATTGGAAGATCTTAACCGTTTTAGTTTCGCCGCCTTTATTGCCAGCGCTTCCATTTTGAGCATTATTTGAAGCAGTATTGTTATTGTTGCCACCGCATGCCGCGAGCACAACAGACATCAGCAGGACGCTGGACATCATCAGTGCAGAACGTTTCTTCATCATTCTAATTTCCCCCTTGAATAAATTTACTAGCTTTAATATTTGGAACGGGAGGCCCGGTGTTAACCTTTCACCGAGCCAGCCGCTATTCCTTCAACAATGTAACGCTGCATAAACAGGTAGAATATTACGATTGGAGCTACACCAAGCGCAAGCGCCGGAAGCGCCATATCCCATTGCTTCGTGTACTGCCCGAAGAACGAGAAGGTTGCCAGCGGAATGGTCCGAAGTTCCGGTGCCTGAAGAATCAGGGACGGGAGCAGGTAGTCATTCCAGATACCGAGTGCATTCAAGACGATCGTCGTCATCAGCATCGGTTTCAACAGCGGGAGCACAATCCGGAAGAAAGCACTAATCGGATTACAGCCATCCACGGTCGCCGCTTCTTCAATCTCAAGAGGCACCGATTTGATGAAACCATGGAACAGGAAGATCGCCATCGGAACACTGATCCCCAGATTGGTGATAATCAGCCCGGCGAAGGAGTTATTAACTCCAATAATATTAACGACTTTCAGGATCGGAATCATGATCGTCTGGAAAGGAACCACCATTGCCGCTACGAACAGAAGCAGCAGAATCTGATTGAACCGTGTGTTGGCGCGAACCATACGATAGGCAGCCATAGCGCTGAACAGCGAGATAAAGACAACACTGATGACTGTGACTATGATCGAATTGCGGAAAGCTTCAGAGAAGCGGGCCAATTTCCATGCATTAGAATAGTTGGACCACATGAAGACTTCCGGCCAGCTTGCCGCGTCGCTTAGGATTTCCCCGAACGATTTCACCGAGTTCGCCAGCAAGAAATAAAACGGAGACAGGAAGAGCAGTGCAAGCAGGATCATGAATACTTCAATCCCGATATTCCATCTGCCTTTTGACTTTGCGTTCATTAAGCTTCGACCTCCTTGCTCTTCGTAACACGGACCTGAATCACAGTAATAATCGCCACAATTACGAAGAACAGCAGCGCTTTTGCAGTACCCAGACCGTAACGGTTGTTCAGGAAGGCTTCATTGTAAATATTCATAGCCACGGATTCCGTTGATTTGAACGGTCCGCCTTTCGTCAGGGAAAGGTTAAGGTCGAACATTTTGAAAGACCAGGAAATCGCCAGGAACAAACCGATGGTTACAGCAGGCATGATCAGCGGCACTACAATGTTGCGCAGCACCTGCATCCGGGAAGCCCCGTCAATCTCAGCCGCCTCCAGCACCTCTTTCGACACATTGCTGAGCGAAGCGATGTAGATTACCATCAGATAACCGGAAGACTGCCAGACAAAGACCATGACAATCGCCCAGAAGCCGGTTGTTGCATCACCGAGCCAAGGAAGATTGAAGAAAGACCAGCCAGTCATACCCCCGAGTGTTGAGAACCCTTTGATGAAGATAAACTGCCATATAAAACCAAGCAACAATCCCCCGATAACATTCGGCATGAAGAAAATGGTACGGAGCATATTACGTGTTTTTAAAGGTTTAGTTAGCAGATAGGCCAGGAAAAAGCCCACTACATTGGTCAATATAACCCCCAGCACAGTAAATCTTACTGTAAACCAGAAGGATGACCAGAAATCCGGATCATTTGTAAAAATCGCTTTAAAGTTATCAAAGCCAACCCAGCTTACATTACCAGATACGCCGTTCCAGTCTGTAAAGGAATAATACATCCCCATTAGAAATGGAATAATCGTAATCAGGGTAAAGAACAATAAGGCCGGTCCGACGAAAAAAAGCTGTTGACCAAATTGGGACAACTTATTGCCGCGCATTTACCCGTCCCCCTTTCTTTTACTCACTTACTTGTTTATGATCTAAACATATTATCCGTTTTTTTGCGGACTCCTTACACCTACGCAAGTGATCTTTGAGGTGTAAAATATTGATCGGAAGTGACAAGAATCGATGAAATGGAACAATATCCGCACCAAGCTGATCGTTTTTTTACTCCTGCCAACATTAGTCTGTATTATGGCTACGATGTATATCAGCTATTCTTATACGACAGAGTCCTTAAGGACCCGGGCCGTGGATGAGAATAAGAATCTGCTGTATCAAGGCTACAAAAATATTAATAGTCTGATCCAGGAAGTGAGCCGGCTGTCTCTGATCGCCTATTCGGATTCCGACTTCTACCGCTTGCTTGAAGCCGGATACGACGACTTGACTGCCGATATTTCGATCTATTCCTCGCTCAATTACATCTCGACCTCCATGCCTGATATTTCACAGGTGTATCTGTACGGCGTCAAAGACGGAAAGGCAACACTGGTGACACAAAATACGACACCCAAACGCTGGCAGGCAACCGCTCCTTATGCTGATTCCCAAAACACCGGCGTCTCCCAGGTTGCTGTGCAGAGCACTCACATGAGCACCGCCTACGGGGTGACTTCACCGTTTCCGCAGTTCACTTCAGAGCCTGTGTTCACGATGCATAGAAGAATTGAGAAAATCCCGTCCTCCAAGGTCCTCGGCTATTTGTCGGTGGATGTGAGACTGACTGCACTTACCGACATTGTGGATCAATTGTATGAGCAGAATCAGGAGAACGTCTATCTGGTGGATGACAGCGGAACACTGGTCTACAGCCACGATACCGAAGCTCTGGGCAAACCGCTGAATGCTACTTGGTATAATAAGCAGATTGCAGCGAATGACCGTGATCAAGGGTATTTTGAAGAAGGCGGGGCTGTATTTATTTATCAAAAAATTGAAAGTCCCGGTCTTAGCTGGACACTGGTGAAGCAAATTCCGGTATCCTATCTGTTCCGCGAAGCTAAAGAGGCGGCACAAATCAATATCCTCCTGCTGGTCCTGCTGATGATTATGATTATCGCCTTGACGATCCTCATCTCTTTCCGGATCACGGCTCCAATCAAGCAGCTCAGCCGGTACATGACCCAAGTTCAGACCGGTAATCTTGAGATTGACATCCGCCCAACGGGCAAGGATGAGATCGGCGTGGTGACTGAACATTTCCGCAACATGATGGATACGATCAACAACCTGATTTTGCGGGAATACCGGCTGGAGCTGTCCAATAAAACCAATGAGCTGAGGGCACTGCAGGCACAGATCAACCCGCATTTCCTGAACAATACGCTGCAGATTATCGGCACGCTTGCGCTTGAACTGAAGGTGCCGCAAATTTATGGCCTGCTCTCGGCCTTGGCCAAAATGATGCGGTACAGCATGTATAATGATGAGAAGATCGTGACCATCCAGAATGAGCTGGACCATGTCAAAGCCTATATTGAGCTGCAGAAGGAACGTTTTGAAAATAAGTTCAGTTTCCGCTACGATATGGAAGAATCGCTGCTCCATGCCCTGATGCCGAAGATGATTCTGCAGCCGATTGTGGAGAATTATTTCAAACACGGCTTTAATCTGTCCCGCAGTGACGGATTCATTGAGATCACAGCAGCGAAGCTGGAGTCCGGGCGGATGGAAATTAATATTCAGAACAACGGCCACTCCATCCCGCCGGCCCGGCTGGAAATGCTCCGCAAGGAGCTTCAGCAGCCCGGTTCACTGGACGTCGCCACACTGAAAAGCAATGACAGCAAACGTGATGCTCCCGGCGCAGGCATCGGCCTGGGGAACGTGCTGGCGCGGCTGCGGCTGGTATGCGGGGATGACGCAATCCTGACCGTGGACAATCTGGAGACAGGCGGAGTAATAGTCAGACTGGAAATTGAAATTCTAGTGGAGAGTGAACGGATATGAAGGCACTTATAGTAGATGATGAAGCAAGAGTCAGAAAAGCGGTAAGGCTCCTGGTTGACTGGGACGCTCATCACATTGATGAGATTCTGGAGGCGGGAAACGGCAATGAAGCGATTGAAGTCATTCGTGAGGCGAAACCGGCTCTAGTTATCATGGATATGATGATGGAATCGGGCAACGGAGTTGAGCTGATGACCTGGGTCAATGAATTCGCCGGAAACACCAAATTCATTGTGGTCAGCGGGCATAATGATTTTGACTTCGTACGCCAGACTGTCCGCAACGGCGGCATTGATTATATCCTCAAGCCGATTGAAGCTGAAGCGATCAATACCGCGGTCTTCAAGGCGGTAGCCGCCTGGCGGTCCGAGGAAGAGGAACGCAGCCAGCGGCAGCAGCAGAGCATCCGGCTGAACGAGATCAAACCGATTTACGGGGAGAAACTGCTCTCGGCACTGATAGACGTTCCCATCAATTCCGAAGCATCGCTGCGCAGACTGGTAAGCGAGGGGGTTATTCCGGGGAATGCCGAATCCTCCCGGCTGATCCTCGTACAGACAGACAGCGGGAACAATCCGCTGCTGAAACGGTTCGGCGGTGACAGCGAGCTGCTCTATTACGCCATTGTGAACATCTGCAATGAATTCCTGCACCCGCAAAGCAAGGGCATCGCCTTTCGCTATTGGGGCGGCCCTCCGGAGATCGCAATCATTCTGTGGGATGTGCAGGAATCTGTAGTGGAGCTGATCAGCCGGATCAATCAGGGTATTTACCGTACCCTGCAGTTCCGGATGCACTTTGGCATCAGCAATACAGGAAGCCTGCCGCACCGGCTGCCGATGCAACGCACAGAAGCCGCCGAAGCATTGCTCCGGCGGAATTTGTTAAGTCATGAGGATTATTGCCATTTCCCTTCTTCAACCGATGCACATGGCCAGACCGTTAGTCCATCCGGGGATGGGAGCGCCAGCCACGGATCCCCCGTCATTTTCGCCCATGTTCAGGAGGATTGGAAATTGGCTGTGATCAGCGGAAACAACGAAGCGCTGTCAGACGCGGCGCAGCATTGGACCCATGAACTAAGCCGCGGAGGCGTCGTTACTCCCGAAATGCTAAATGCCTGGAAGGCCGATGTCCTGCTGTTTCGTACCCGGCTGGTGCGTGACGCTTTGGGCGTACGGGCAGACACCGCTCTGGCAGAGCTGGAGCATGCCGACCAGTTGAACCCGGCTCCTTATACCAACGGATATTCTTTCTCCCTGTTTGCCTGGCGCGATTGGTCCTTTGCCCTGATGCAGCGCCTGTCGCAGGAGCTTTCGGCCAGACAGGTCAAAGAGAGCAATCCGATGTCAGACATCGTCCGGTACGTCGAGCAGAATTATGCATCCGACCTCTCCCTGCAGGAGGTAGCCGGCAAATTCTACGTTAGCCGTGAATATGTCTCCCGCAAATTCAAACAGGAATATGGCATCAACTTCTCCGACTATATCGGCAATGTCCGCATTGAGAAGGCCAAGCTGCTGCTGCAGAATCCCAACCTGAAGCTGTCGCAAATCTCGGAAATGGTCGGTTTCCATGATGTAAAATATTTCAGCAAGGTATTCAAGAAGCAGGTCGGCAGCTCACCGAAGGACTACCGTATCCAGAAAAATATTTAAGATTGCGGGAGCTGCCGTAGCAGCTCTTAGTAGCTTTTTGTAGCTCTTTAGTTAGCTCTTTAGTAGCTTAATAGCTCTTTGTAGCTCTTTGTAGCTCTTTGTAGCTCTTTAGTTAGCTCTTTAGTAGCTTAATAGCTCTTAGCAGCTCTTTGTAGCTCTTCGTAGCTCTTTGTAGCTCTTTGTAGCTCTTTGTAGCTCTTTGTAGCTCTTTGTAGCTCTTTGTAGCTCTTTGTAGCTCTTTGTAGCTACCATTATCCGGGAATTTCGCCCGATTCCGGATGCTGACTGTCCATACGGTTGGTGTCGGTACTCAGCGCTTTAACGGGAATATGCAAACTGGGAAGAACCCCTGGGTATCTATGTGAGATCTCGTAAGATTGCCGCGAGACTCCAATGAGATTTCAGTGAGTTCCCAGTCAGGTCCAAGTGATTTCCAAGTGAGATTCGGAGACCATGGATGACGGTACCCAAGGAAACCGGCAATACGATACACTTAGCGGAGAATCCTCCCGCTATTTTGCTCGAAATGCCCCTTTCGGGAGCATTAGAGGAAAAATTTACCGGTAACTTGAGCGAGTTTCCTGAAATACTTTGAATCAGCAAATTTAGCGGGAGAAATTCCCGCTCCACTATGAGTTGACCTCATAGTCAAAGAAATAGCGGGCACTATTCCCGCAATATATGCAATCCGCACCCAGGCCGCAGCGCCGCCTGCTGTATGCGGCCATACTCACCGGCGGAGGCCCGCCTTCGAGCCGCTGCCTGCAGTCCCCGCAGCGGTCTGCCTTCGAGCCGCTGCCTGCAGTCCCCGCAGCGGTCTGCCTTCGAGCCGCTGCCTGCAGTCTCGGCAGCGGCCTGCCTTCGAGTCGCCGCCTGCAGTCTCGGCGGCGGCCTGCCTTCGAGTCGCTGCCTGTATGCCCGGCAGCGGGCTTGCCTTCGAGCCGCTGCCTGTAGTCCCGGCGGCGGCCCGCCTTCGAGCCGCTGCCTGTATGCCCAGCAGCGGCCTGCCTTCGAGCCGCTGCCTGTATGCCCAGCAGCGGCCACCCGTCAGCTGCACCCATCACCCGTAGTAACTATCTTACGTCTACGTTTACGGACAACGCTGAGCGATTACTCCGCTCCACGCTTTAATACCATGCCAAAAAGGCTTCAGCAACGGCCTTCCCGGCGGTGCCGTTCGGATGCGGGTCATATTCGCCGCTCATGTACTCCGCTCTGATTCTGTGCTCAGCCGGGGCCGGCATAGCCAGCACGGAGGCGATGTCAAACACGCGGCTGACACCTGCAGGCGGATTCGTAAGGATCGCCATATTGACCTTACGCCACGCCTGCTCCCGCTCTTCCGCAAAGTTGAACGGCGGCACGGTGCTCAGAATAATCTCTGCCCCTCCATTCGCCTCTTTGATCTTGGCGATAATATCACTTAAATCCCTGAGCAGCTCTTCTGCCGAACGCTGGCCGATATCAAGATCATTGACCCCGAGCACGATTAGCACCTCATCCCCCTGCTTTGCTTTGTTTATCCACGGGCCATCTGCGGCTACATCATAAGCCCGTCCCCAGCCGGAGCCGATATTCCACAGCCCGTAATCCGTTCCCAGCCCCTCGGCAATCCGCGCAGCCCAATAGCTGTATTGATCCTTCTCTGTCCGTACCCCCTGCGTGATTGAATCACCCAGGAACACCAGCTTCTTCTCCACTTGTTTCTTGTAGCCGATATAGCTTGGCAGCACCAGCAGCTTGTCCGACAAGCTAAACGCCGCTGCCGATTCCTGCCCGGCCAGATTCCCCGGCCCGTCATAGGCTGAGACCAGAATTCCCTCCACGTTGTAGGGCAGCGTTTTGCCGGGGGATGATGTCTTAATCGTCCAGGTGAACGCCAAATAATGTCCCTCCGGCAGTTCCAGGCTCGCTTCATCGCTCCAGAAGGTTTCTCCAGCTTCAACCTGCTTCGTGCGGCTGCCCGCAAAGGTTAGCGGTACCGAAGTCCCGGCGGTTACCGTTCCATCCGGAACGCTTCCTCCGTCTGAGACGTATGCCGCTTCAATGCTCCATTCTCCGCCCGGCTCGCTTCCGTTTGCATCCTGCCCCAGATCCCAAGTCGAATCCACGCTGTTACTGTGCCAGAATTTAAGCGTCAGGCTGCCATTCTCCCGCAAACGGATGTATGTCCGGAAGGTATGGGTGAACGGCTCCGGCGAGTTCATGATATAGTTGGCCGCGCTCGATAATGCTGTTGCTGAAGAGTAGTCCGGCTGGCTGTACACTCCATTGTCTTCTATTATCCTTGTCATATGTAATCCTCCATTATTTAAGCATATCTTAGATCCTCTTAAATTAATTACCGTGTGTTCACAGCATTCAACCTATCTTCACAGCATTTAACCTATCCTTCACATCATTGATCACGTAACCCTCAGCATCCAAAAAGCTCTCTGATGAAATCGGGGACGGAGGTCCCCTGTCATCAGAGAGCTTAAATTATATGCTGTATAAACCTATTTCAGTGTAATGGTGAACGATACGGATTTGCTTCCGGCGTTTACCTTCACTGTAGTCTCATCCGCTTGGTCTGCACCTTCTACGGAAGCGATAGTACCCAGATCCTTCACTGCCAGCGTGAATGCTTTGCCGCTGCCTTCAGCAGCTACCGTTACAGTATTGCCTTTGCGTTCAGCCTTCACGGTCAGCTCAGGAGCGCCCTTGATATCACGGACGGTTGCAGTCGTTGCCGCTCCGTCTTCCAGCGAGTACAATCCGAATTTCACACCATCGGCAAAATCATAATCCGGACGGGTATCTACACTGCCTGTTGCAAGCAGCGAGTTCTGACGGACGAACAGCGGCAGACTGAAGAAATCATGTGTTTCCTTGCGCCATGATCCGCCCTGCACAGTTTCACCGTTAAGCAGGTGTGTCCAGCGTCCAGCAGGCAGATAATATTTCACTTCGCCGTTCTCCTGGAAGATTGGAGCCACCAGCAGGGAATCACCCAGCATGTATTGACGATCCAGCACTTCGCAAGTCGGATCTTCCGGGAATTCCATCACCATCGCCCGCATCGAAGCCCAGCCTTCTTCATGCGCCTGACCGGCCACATCATACAGGTAAGGCATCAAGCTGCATTTGAGCTTGGTGAAGAAGCGGGTAACATCAACAGCTTCATCGTCGTAAGCCCAAGGCACACGGTACGAGGTGCTGCCGTGCAGACGGCTGTGGCTGGACAGGAGGCCAAACGCCAGCCAGCGTTTGAAGACATGCGCCGGAGCCGTGTTCTCGAAGCCGCCGATATCATGACTCCAGAAGCCGAAGCCGGACAGACCGAGGGACAAGCCGCCGCGAAGGCTTTCTGCCATTGATTCATAATCTGCGTAGCAGTCGCCGCCCCAGTGAACCGGAAACTGCTGCCCGCCGGCGGTTGCCGAACGTGCGAATACTGCCGCTTCATTTTTGCCAAGCTTCTCTTCCAATACATCGAAGACGACCTTGTTGTACAGCTGAGTGTAGTAGTTATGCATTTTCTGCGGGTCGGAGCCGTCGAAGTACACAACATCCGTCGGAATCCGTTCGCCGAAGTCCGTCTTGAAGCTGTCTACGCCCATATCCACCAGGTCGCGCAGGTATCCGGCATACCACTCACAAGCTGCAGGGTTCGTGAAGTCCACAAGCCCCATGCCTGCTTGCCACAGGTCAGTCTGGTAGACATCGCCGTTTGCTTTTTTGATCAGATAGCCGTTCTTTTTGCCTTCTTCAAACAGCGGTGAACGTTGACCGATATAAGAGTTGATCCAGACGCAGATTTTCAGGCCTTTTTCCTTCAGGCGTTTCAGCATGCCAACCGGGTCCGGGAATACACGGGAGTCCCACTGGAAATCGGTCCATTGGTATTCACGCATCCAGAAGCAGTCGAAGTGGAAGACATGCAGCGGAAGATCACGCTCAGCCATGCCTTCTACGAAGGAGTTAACTGTTGCTTCATCATAGTCGGTAGTGAACGAAGTTGTCAGCCACAGGCCGAAGGTCCATGCCGGAGGAAGCGCTGGCTTGCCGGTTAGGGAAGTATATTTGCTGATGACCTCTTTGATCGTAGGTCCCTCGATAACGAAGTATTCCAGGCTTTCGCCGGCTACGCTGAATTGGGCCTTTTTTACTTTTTCCGAACCGATTTCATACGAAACCAGCTCAGGCTGATTCACAAATACGCCGTAGCCTTTGCTTGTTACATAGAACGGAATGTTCTTGTACGCCTGCTCGGAGCTTGTACCGCCGTCTTTGTTCCAGATATCAACAACCTGTCCGTTTTTGACAAAAGCAGTGAAGCGCTCACCCAGACCATAGACGAATTCACCTACGCCGATATCCAGCTCTTCACGCATGAAGGTGTTGCCGTCCTGATCTGTGATGTAAGCCATGGATTTGTAACCGCTGCCTGTAATGCGCTCGTCGCCGCGGTAGAAATCCACTGCCCATTGCTCGCCCTTGCGGATGACTACGCGCAGCCCGCCGCTGATCAGCACGGTTTCCGAATCAGTTTCTTCAATCTGTACGTGGTCGCCAGTTCCCTTGGTCAATTCGAAAGCGGGACCGCGGTCAATTACGCCGTCATTATGAATGATCTTCACGCCTACCACACCCGGAAGCGGAGAATGGAATTTTACGGTCAGCAGCGTGGAGTTAAGGGTTGCTGCGCGTCCTGTAATTGGAGTGGTTTGGGTAATTGCCGTCAAACCCTCAGAAGTTTTTTCCACTACATAGTTTTGTACTGCGCCGTTGATGTTGATTCCGTCGCGAACCAGCCAGAGGCCGTCTGTAAATTTCATGTGTGACTTGCCACCCTTCAATTTGGTGTTTATAGTTGCATTATAACGATAATAAAAATACAAAACTAATATAATATAGCTTATTTATAACACTATTCTGATGTTTTTACCGAAAGGAGTCCAATTATGGACCGCACATCACAACGTTTGCTTAAAGAAGACCGTGTGCATGGTGATGTTATGTTCCCGCTAGCCGCCTATTGGATCGAGCTTCCGGCCGGAACCCATGTCCTGGATACGCACTGGCATGAGGAGGCAGAGTTCTTTATGCTGCTGGAAGGCGAGATTCTGTTTCAGGTCGATACCGATTATTTCCCTCTCCGGGCCGGTGAGGCCGTATTCATCGAATCCGGCGATATTCATGCCGCCTACGTGCTGAAGGAAGGCCCTTGCAGGTTCTGTGCACTTGTCTTTCACCCTGATCTGCTCGCCAGCGCCCAGTATGATGCCATTCAGCATACAGTGATTCTGCCGCTGCAGGAGAAACGCCAAAGCTTCCCCAGACATCTTACACCGGAGATTGCCTGGCAGCAGGAATTGCTCCACCATCTCGAACGTTTGATGGAGGCATATGCTAATAAAATGCCCGGATTTGAGTCCTTTATGAAAGGGACTTTGCTTATCATGCTCTCGCAGATCGCGATCGAGGGCCGCTCCGTGAACCATACCCAGTCGGAGGGTGCGGATACAACCAAGATCAACCGGCTGAAGAAGGTCATCCTCTACATCCAGGACAACTACCAGGAACCTATACGAACCCGTGATTTGTCCGAGCTTATACCCATGAGCGAAGGTCAGTTCTGCCGCTTCTTCAAGGCAATGACCCGCAAGACGCCGGTGGATTACATTAATTCCTACCGGATCCGCCAGGCCGCAGATCTGCTGCAGCAAAGCGACCGCAAAATATCCGACATCGCCATGGATGTCGGATTCGATAATGTCAGCTATTTCATTAAGGTGTTCCGCAAGGCGATGAAATGTTCGCCTTCAGAGTTCCGCAAAGGGGCAGTACAGGGGGCCGGGCAGTCGCAGCTGTATCCGTGAGATGAATGAGCCTCGTTGAAGGGTTACAGAACCATGCGGTATGCGGCTCCCTTCCTGACATATCAGAAGGTAAGCGTTTCGTGAACCGGCCACTCAACCACTGCTTCTTCGCCTACCCGCAGATCTAGCTCTCTTCTCGTGTTCTGCAGCCGGATAATAAATTGCTGGTCCAGCGACTTGATTACAACTCCGATCAGATAGGAAGAACCGGAGTAGTTGATAAAGGCCACTTCACCCGTCAGCGTATTAAGCCCATGCCCGGGTACCGGGTGGGGTTCCGGGCTTTGACGCCGCACAGAAACAGCCTCCGGCCGGACCATAACATATGTCGGAGCGCTCCCGTTCCCGGTTTTCTCCGCAGAAATGGGGTTTCCCTTCGTCAGTTCGAAACGCCACATGCCTTCTGATTCCATGACATTGTTGATCGGAAACAAGTTCGATTCTCCCACAAAATCGGCCACGAACGGGTCGGCAGGGTGCATATAAATCTGCTGCGGCGTTCCGGTCTGCACGATATTCCCACCGTTCATTACGGCAATACGGTCAGAAATGACCATCGCTTCCTCCTGGTCATGAGTAACAAAGATCCCGGTAAAACCATACTCCCGCTGCAGCACGCGGATTTCAATTCCCAGCGCCTGACGCAGCTTGGCATCTAGGTTACTGAGCGGCTCATCGAACAATACGAGCGGCGGTTTAAGCACAAGAGTCCGGGCCAGCGCAACCCGCTGCTGCTGTCCGCCGGACATTTGCGCGGGGAACCGTTCTGCAAAATCGTTCAGCCGCACGGAATGCAGAGCCGCCTCCACGCGTTCCCTGATTTCCGATTTTGGCACACCGTGACGTTTCAGTCCAAAAGCTACATTTTCAAAAACGCTTAAGTGAGGGAAAAGGGCATAATTCTGGAAGACGAGTCCAATGTTCCTTTTATGCGGAGCAATGTTTGTGAGTTCCCTGCCATCCAGCCGGATAGAGCCCGAGGTCGGATCATGCATGCCTGCAATCATGCGCAGGGTTGTCGTTTTCCCGCACCCGCTCGGTCCGAGAAGCGACAGCATCTCACCGCTCTCTACAGTAACATTCAGATTGTTGACTACGGGTTTTTGCCCGTAATTTTTTACGAGATTTTCGATGATCAGTTGGCTCATGATGTGCCTCCCCGCTATGTTTTTTTGCCCCACCGCATTATGCCGACCCCCAGCAGCCCAATCAGAATCGTGCCTGTAATAATAATGGACGATACCGCAGCCAGCGAAGGTGACAGATTGAACTGAATGTCTGAATAAATGGTCATCGGCAGCGTGTTGATGCCTGGACCCGTAAGGAATAAGGCGATAACCAGTTCATCAAAGGAAAGTACCAGACTGAGGAACGCACTGGCGAGCAGCGAGGGTCTGGCGAAAGGAAGTGTCACCAGGAAGAAGGTTTTCAGCGGCGAAGCGCCGAGAATGATTGAAGCCTCTTCCACCGACCGTTCCATCCGCGAGAATCCGGCCAGCATGGTCCGCACGACATAAGGAATAATTAAGATGATATGGGCGAGCAGCAGTCTCAGGAAGAACATCCGTATGCCCAGATAGCTGAAGAAAATCAGCAGGCCGATGCCGAACAGCAGTGTCGGAATGACCAGAGGGGACAGAAACAGCCCCTGAAGCGCATTCTTCAGCCGAAATTCAAACCGCTGTATGGCGTAGGCAATCATCGTCCCAAGCGGCAGCGCAAACAGCGTAGTCAAAACAGCCAGCTTAATACTGGTCAGGAAGGGCCCGGTGTACCTCCCGCCTGTCAGCACCTCTTCATACCATCGCAGGGAGAAGCCCTTGGGAGGAAATACCAGAAACTCACCGGAATTAAATGATGAAATGAGGATGACAAGCAGCGGTGCCATAATAAATAGATAGATTAGAGTATTTACTATAGTAAGGAGCGGAAATTTCCTTCTCATATCAAACGACTCCTCCCGGCTTCCTGCCGCTAAGCATCCGTCTGTAGAGACTGGTTACCCCAAGCATGGTCAGCAGTAAAATGACGCCCATAGCAGAAGCATAAGGCCAGTTAAGCAGGTTAATTGTCTGGTTGTAGATTTCTGTAGCCATCAGCTTCACCTTGGCCCCCCCGATCAGGGACGGAGTGACGAAAAAGCTTAATGTAATTGAGAAAACAAGCAATGTTCCAGCAATAATCCCCTGTTTGGAGAGCGGCAGGGTGACGAACCAGAATACCTTTGTTTTCGACGCACCCAGATTGGCGGCCGCACTTTCGAGATTGCGGTCCATGCCTTCCAGCACCGAGTAAAGAACGAGCACCATATAAGGAAGCATGACATGCACCAAAGCAATAATCACACCCGCAGGAGTATACAGTAGCTCAAGCGGCTCCTGGATCAACCCTATTCCGAGCAGGAATTGATTCAGAATTCCTTTGCGGCCCAGAATAATAATCCAGCCGAAGTTGCGGATCACAGCGCTTGTCAACAGAGGGAGCGCGATTAAGATGAGCAGCAGGAAACGGTGTTTGGGCTGAGCCCGGGATACCCCATACGCGAGGCAGTATCCCAGAATCAGACAGATGAAGCTTACGGCAACGCCGATGTACACCGAACGCCAGAGCATTTGCAGATAAAACGGATCTGTGAAGAATCTTCCGTATTGCTGCCAGACGAACGCCGCTTCCATGGCTCCGGATGAGTCCGTTTGATAAAAGCTGAGCATCAGCAGCCGGGCAAGCGGGAGGACAAACACCAGCAGGAAAATTATCAGCCCGGGAGCCAGCAGAATCCAGTAAGGGGGAATGCGTTTCAGCATGGCATTGCAGCTCCCTTCAAATAGTAATGATGCAGTGCTACTGTGAAATCAATTTGCTCCACTTCTCCATCCAATCTGCCTTGTTGTTGTTCACCTGCGCCAAATCAAGATGAATCAGGCCGTTAAACGTATCTTCGCCATTCGGAAGAATGCCTTTCAGATCATCGGACAACTCTGTCTTGCTATTGGTCGGGGAATAGCCGCCACCCTCAGCAGTCAGCTTCTGAATCTCCGGACGCAGCAGGAAGTCTATATATTTCCGGGCAAGCTCAGGGTTCGGGCTGCCTTTCACCACTTGGGCAGTAATATAGATGCCGACGGCTCCTTCCTTGGGAATCGCAAAGTTAATGGGAATTCCCTGTTTGCCAAACGTATAGGCATAACCGGAATCGAACGGAGCTATAACCGCCTCATCCTGGGCGAACAAATTGCCGACTTCGGGACTGGATTTCACAATTGCCGCGGCATTGGGCAGCAAAGTCTTGATTGCATCCAGTCCGGGCTGAATATTATCTTCTCCGCCGCCGTTCATCTTGGCGAGGGCTACCAGGAACTGATTGCCGTAGGTGTTGGAGATATCAACCAAACCGACTTGTCCTTTATATTCTTCCTTCCACAGATCATTCCACGAGGCTGGAGGAGTTGGGATTGCATCACGGTTATAAATCATGCCAAGAGCTTCATAGCCGAAGGTAGGTCCATAGCCTTCAGCACTGCGCGCTTCCGGGTACAGCTGGTCCAGGTTCTCCATCTGCTCCGGGTCGAGCTTCATAATCAGATCCTCTTTGGCTGCAATCTGCTCCTGTCCGCCTGAGAACAGCACCACATCAATGGTTTGATTGTTCTTCTCCGCACGAATCTTGGCCAGCGCATCTGCCGAATACAACGTTACAACTTCAACCTCGGCATTGTACTCCTCTTCAAATTGTTTGATATAGGCACGCTGGGTTTCTTCAATCGCTCCGCCGAAAGAGGTGACCACCAGCTTGCCGCCGGAAGGCTTGTCCGTGGCTGCCGCCGCTGGAGCATCCTTACCCGAACTGCAGGCTGTCGCCGTAATCAGAAGTGTCAGTATACCTGCCGCAGCTTTTCCATAGAACCATTTCCGCATCGCACATATCCCCTTATCGTTCAGATGATGGTATATTCCCTTGGTTTAGCCGTTTGATCTTTCGCCCCAGTTGCGGATATACAGATTGCGTGCATTTTCCGAGAGAACCAGGCTAGCCGCAGTATAAGCATATTCTTCATCAATAATTCCATCTGTCACCAGATCCGTTAGCATTTTACCCAGCTCTTTCTTGATCATCCGGCCACCCAGCCAGCTAACTTCGGGAATCGTGAAACCGTCGGAGCCGTACATCACTTTCGTAAAAGGAGCCATTTCAAAGATTTGCCGCAGCTTCGGCTGCACGCCTATGCTGCTGAAGGGGATCATGGAGGACAAGTCGAGATACACATTATGATACTGATTGACCAGGTAACCGGCTTCTTCAACAAACGGATATGCGGTATGAATGAAAATAATCTTTACAGCCTGATAGTGCGGATCGCTGACAATACTGTGCATCAGCAGCGGACTTGCGAGCTTCACATCCAGCAGCGGGGCATCACCTGCTCCCGAATGCATCTGAATTGGAATGTCATATTCCATGCACAGCTCGAACGCGAGCAATACGAGATAGTCACGGACATCTTTTTCAGCTTCAGTATTGTCCGGTGATTCCAGGAACCGGCTGTAGCTGGCTGCGGCCTGGCTCTTGCTGATCTTGTTTATTTTTAGTCCGGTATGGTAGGCAATTACGGTCTTAAAAGCAATAGTCCCCTGATTCTCCACCTCATCCCGCAGCTCCCGGATGTAGGTCTCTTCCAATTCCCCGAAGGGTACCTTCTCCTCGAACAGCCGGTGATAGGTAGCTTCCACCCGGTGAATGCGGCGGGTCGGAATGGACGACGAGGTCTGATGGAACCAGTCAAGCTCATCCTGGGCCAACCGCGACCCCATAACCGGGAAACCGTAGTCCACCAGCAGTGATTCCAATCCTACATCCTTGAAAAGCATGTCTACATATTCTTTGGGATTGGCTTGATAACGCTGATTACGCTGCAGGATCAGTTCGTCATCCGTCACGCGGGGATCAAGCCCAAGCAGCTGGATCATCTCTTTACGGACAATTTTGAATAACAGAGTGTTTCGGGTGTCACGGCTCTTGGGGGGGATCAATGAGAGGGTGAAGCAATTATCGAAGCTCTTCTTCTCTCTGGTCGGCATGAATGGATGACAATGGTCGTCAATGATGGGCAAGCGGCTGATATCAATCGTCATGGAAATCCCCCTTAATCTTTTGTGAACAAATTGTTTTTGTTATTGTATACAATAATACGTACAAGGATGTTCCTTGTCAACAAAAGTTACATTAGGGGGATGAAAAGATATTTTTATCGAATTAAATGTAATATAACATGACACACAACAAAAAAACCACTCGTTTACGCCCATCGAGGGCGCAACAAATGGCTTGTCCATACGATACCAATGTGTTGTAAGCTGCAAAATGAACCTTTCAGGATACCTACAGCTTATCGTTGTATCCGTAGTTCACCAGTTCATTTCTGGCTCTGTTCCAATTCTGCTGTGTATAATGCCTGGCTTTCTCGGAATCTTTAGCGATGATTGCATCGAGTATGAATTGATGCTCCTCTGTCGCCTTCTCCAAATTGACTCCCGCCACAAACCGGGTCTGAATTTGGTAGGTTTTGTGGAACAGCTTTTCCACATGATAAATGAGTAGCTTATTAGGGCACATGCGGTGCAGGGTCCGGTGAAATTCGATGTCATATTCCTTCCACTGATGGAAGTTAGACAGACTTTTTTGCTCATTCATTCTGCCGATCAGTTCCGTAAGCTGGTTAACATGCTCAGTAGAAGGCTGTTGTGCAGCCAGATAAGCGATCATCCCCTCAACGGCTTCCATCATTTCGTAACATTCCTTCACATCTTCTGCTGTCAGTACACTGACATACGCACCTTTTCGAGGGTACACGGTCACAAATCCTTCGACGGACAATAGTCTGATCGCTTCTCTTACCGGAGTCCGGCTCATATCCAGCTTCTTGGCGTATTCTTCTTCTATAATGGGCTGGCCTTGGGTTAGCTGGTTCTCTTTGATATCCCGAAGAATGCTGTCGTATGCAATTTGCGCTTGGTTCTGCTTGCCCATATACACAGTCTCCTTCACCGGTCATGATCATCACAACAATACGCTGATTATAATACTATCTGAATACATCATCTGTAAAGTTAGATCATCACTGCGAGGCAATTCGTCCCGCATCATTCCTACACGCTGCACACGCTGCTTCAGCCTTCCTGAGATCAATGCACTTATGCTTTCCGGATCACAATAAAGCAGGTACTGTCCGGCAACGCCACCTCTTGACCGCTTTCGTCCATAACGACCACCCTGCCCTGCAGCGCCTCCGTATAACCCTCCTGCAAATAGTGCCGGAACACTTCAACCTTCGCCCTTTCGCCCAGACTGTGTTTGATAAAATCGGCATACTGGCTGGGAGTGAAATAACCGAACTGTTCCTGGACCTCATGGATATACGCTTCTTCTCCCCAAGTGTAGGTATACAGAAATTCCATGGCATCATTCACAGGCATCAGCACCTCTTGTTCACCGGTCACCGAATACTGAATTTGGCGTCCGGCAAAATCCTTAGCATAACGTGCAAGCCAGGCCATCCCGTCCTCCTCCAGAAACCGTACGCGGCGCTGATCACTCTCCGGTTCGCTCATAATTCCGTCACGGATGATGATCACACCGCCGGCCGACAGCACATCAAAGGCGCTGCGCAGAGCTGCGGCCACTGTCCCGTGATTGAATTTGACGCCATCCAGCGGCACATACGAATACAGCTCATGCAGTATTGATGAGAAAATGACGGTGTCTACGCTGCCAGTGTCCACGAAATCCTTCAGGTTCAGCGCATCGCCCTGCAGTACCTCCCAGCGGTGCCCTTCCCGCTGCTTGCGCTGCCGCAGCGCTTCAATCACATTGCTGGAAATATCAATGCCGACCGGAATGACATCCGGCATACGCGCTTCAATCAAATCCAGCAGCACACCTCCGCCGGGTCCGATATCCAGCACTTTGCTGCCGGTGACATACTCCAGAATCACTGCTTTATAATCACCTGTATCATTCATCTGGCTCAAATAGCTGTCCTCGTTATGGAACCGGTCAAAGGCATCGCGGCGCAGATCGAACAGATCGAACAGCAGCAGTACCGCCCGTTCATACAAGGCTGATTTCTCGGCTTCCATACAGAATTCGATCAGCTTCTCCGCAGCGGGTGAGAATTCAAAATCAAAGAACACCGTATCCGGCAAGTGAGCCTGCCTACGGAGCCGGTGGGCAAGATGCGGATTACCGGAAGACATGGTTCCGCTCGTGATATCCTGCCAGGTTAATTCCGACAAATACTTCTCAATAATCCGCTTCTTGTACACATTGATCTTCTTCACGCCTTTATAGTCATAATGGAGCGAATTCATGACAGCCTCAAAGCTGATATGATTCAGACCGGAAAGCTCGGCACCGCAGGCGGTCAAAGCTATCACTTTCAGGAATTGCTCCAGCGAGAAGGTCTGGAGTGCCGACTCCACATACCAGAAGGTAAGGGGCTGCAGCGGTTCCAGCAAGGAAGGCCGAAATCCTTCAGACTCCAGCCTGCTCCATTCGCTGCCGAAATCCTCCCCTTTGGCAATCGGCCCCGATCGCATCCGCTCCAGCCGTTCCTTCATCGGCAGCGGGACATCCAGAGCGCCTGATGCGATTGCCGCAATCAGCTCCATAACCTCCGCGCGCACCTCCTGCCACAGCTCGGGGGAAACGGCGGAAATGATGCAATGGTTCAGCGCGAACAGCAGCCGTTCCAGCTCATCTGCAGTCAGAAGCCCTTCCTCCACCATGGCTGACAGCGGACGGTTAGCGGACGGCGGAACCTCACCGCGAATCTGCTGCCCGATCAGTCCGTGAGTCTCGATCAGCCGGTGTACGATCATCGTCTTCTCCGCATCTGCTACCCCTGCCGCCGTGAGCTGGCCCGCTTGCGCTTTATGCTCTGTTGCCGGATCTCCCCCGGCATACCGCCAGTACAGCTGTGCCGAGCCAATATTATGTACGAAACAATTAATGCCCTCCAGCTGCCACATCCTGCGCTGGCGGGAAGTTCCGCCTTTTGCCGTCTCCGACCAGACCAGTGTCTCCTCGGCCAGTTCCTTGATCCAGTAGGACAAAGGCAGGCTATCCAGCAGGCGTAAGCTCCGCTCCACATAATCCAGCACAGGATTCTGCTCATCCAGTTCGCGCAGCGATTCCACCCGCTCCAGATTGACAATGGTTTGCTCAGCCTGAACAATATATTTCAGCCAGGGAAATGCCTTTGCGGGCAACTCTTCCCCTTCACGGTACGATTCAATCGCTTGCAATGATTTCAGCATGTGTGTGCCTCCCTATGTAATTGAACAACCCTCTCTATACCATAGCCCTGCTACCGGCCATTTGAATCAGAATCGGCAGGAAGTATTCCGGCGTTCTCATGACAAATAACACACCCATGCCAGCATAAAAGAACATGATGTTGACCACATACAGGATATTCACCCGGAAGGGTCCGTTCCGCTTCTTGCTCCTCCCGCCACAACTGGCCAACAGCAAAATCGATTTCCGTCTCCTGCAATTCGTTTACAAGCGTCCTAAACTGATTAAGTGCAGGTTCGAGCATGGTTACATTGGGCGTATAATCGAGCATGCTCCATCCCAAGCAGCGGATGGCCCCCTCAATGGTTGTGTCTAAAAAGCTCTTCTCCAGTTGCATCCGGTCTCTTGACCATGGCATTTCCGAGATTGTAAAGCCGCAGGTACCACTTCCCAGTACAGATTGATCATGCTCGGCCAGCCATATAATGAAATCCTTCTCATCCGATGTTCTTGCAATCCGCGATCCACTCAGTGCAAGTACGGATATCACTACGGAAAATAAGCCGTTTGAACACCTAATCTCCTGATCCGCCACTGCGTCTGATCTTGTTATGGTATTCGCCATTTCGGACCACCCTTCAAATTCCCCCGAAGAATTTGCCGATACAACAAACAGCAAGCTTCCAAAGAGAGGCCTGCTGCTTGTCGTATCGTTTATTTTTACTGGCTCTGCAGGATAATCGTATTCTAACCTGCCAGAGTAAAACCTGGCAAGAAGACTTGTTTGTGCTGTATCCAAATGTTCAAGTGGTCTCCAATTTAAGATTCCCCCATTTTGGGCGAGGACGTAACTGCGGTGAATATTTGGACTTCCGGCCGCTGTTGTCGTAAGAATTTCTTGATTTGACCGCTATATGCGGTGGAAATCCGGTGACTGGTTATGCTTCCGAAGAGAGCTTTCCTACGGAAAGCTTTCAGGCGGTCGCTATCGCTCCTACAGTTCCAAAATTCCCCTCCGTTACTTTGGCCCTTTTGTGTAGTTATTAAGTTCATTCTATATAGCGACATCCCATTAATGTTTCTTATCCCTCTTTGCTCTCCACCAGTACACCCCCGCACCTGCCAAAACCATGAGTGAGGCTACCGCTACCGAGATGCTTAGGATATGATTTCCTTCATCTGATGAGGAGTCATCGCCGGAGAGCTGTGCTGAAACGGCTGTTGCTGCTGAATCGCCAGAGTCTGTCTGTGTATCTGCCGGTGTTTCAGCTACTTGTTCTACCGCTTGTTCTACCGCTGCTTTCTCCTTCGCTTCCTCTGCGGATACTCCTACGATCTTCCCGTTTGCTTTTGTAATCGTATACGGGATCACTGCGCCGCTCCAGAAATGCAGCTTCAGCTGCACTTCTCCATCCTTCACCTCCTTCCAGAATTCGTCCGTGAACTTGATCTCTCCAGTGGTATAGTCTGGATAGAAGGTACGTTTGTACTCCTTGAAGGGAGTCCAATCATTGGGACCGGCATTGCCGCCAGCCGTATAGACGGCTTCCAATGTCGCCAGGCTGCCCCCGTTGAACCAGGTCGGGATCGTGAATATCCCCTCCGGGGCTTGCGCACTAATCAGGCTGGGCGTGTCATAATAAATAATATTTATTTTCCAGTCGGCACCTGCACTGAACGTAGCGGTTAAGGTCGCATTTATTCCATACTTCTTCGTGACAAGCTTTTGCAGCAATGCAGATTTGAGGATTAAGTTTTCTCCGTCAAGCTCATAATCCGTACCTTTCACTAACGCATTTTCCTGATTGAGCAGAGCGGTGAAGGTATTCCCGTTCAAATTCAGGGGAATGACCAGATCCTTAACTTCCGAATCTTTAAGAATATAGACCGAATCCGTTTCCGCGTTGGAGGAGCGGCCCTTCCAGCCCTGCTTCATCACCTGATGAAGCTCCTCATCCACCCACTTGAGGGTGCGCCTATCGAAATGCTGGCCGTTATCCCACAGCATCAGCGGCATCTTTTTTTCCCGGGCATAGTAGGTGATGTATTCAAAAAACTTCAAAATTTCGCCATGCTGAACAGTATCCAGCGATTTATCGAACCCAAGCAGGCCAAACTCCCCCACGATAACAGGAATCCCTTTGGCGGTGAAGGTGTCGTAAGCCCGGTCGAAAGCCTGAATCAGATCCTCCCTGGCCGTGTTATCGAATGTGGTCGAACCTCCAAGGTTCACGCTGAACGCATAATATCCATAGTAGTGGAATGTCGCAATCAGCCTATCGTCGTTTAATTTCGTAATGGTTTTGGCTAACTCATCCAGTCTGGCCTGGGTTGGAGCAGCCGTAAGAGTAGAAAGTACGAGCGGACGCTTATTGTTATTCCCGCCGGAATGACGAACGATAGCATGAAAAGAAACATTCAGTTCATCCAGCATCGTAAAATATTCAGGGGTGTCCTTGCTCCAATCCTCGGAAAAGCGCGGCTCATTCAGGCTCTCAAACATCAGCGTGTCCGGATAATCCTTGAAATGCCCCGCAATCTGCGTCCAGGCCGCATTGAATCTGGCAACCACATCATCATGCTCCGTCTCCATGTTCAGGACCCAGCCCGTATCGTGATGAAGGTTAATGATGACATGAAGATCCGCAGCCAGCGACCAGTCGACGATTTCTTGAATCCGTGCCATAAACTCTTTCTGGATCACATAATCAGGAGCGCCGCCCATCCGGTGCTTCCAGGTAATCGGGATGCGGATGCTTTTGTAGCCTTCAGCAGCAATTTGCTTAATAAATGCCTGGGTTGTACTCGGGTTTCCCCATGAAGTTTCCTCACCCGTAGCTTCGAAGGTATTTCCTAGATTCCAGCCCGGTCCGATGGCTTCGACGTAAGCTTGCATGGCACTCCTCTTTTCTTTGGTTTCTGCATGCGCAGGTAGAGCCGTCACTGTTACGGCAAGCAGCAACATACAAATCATGACGAACAAACGTTTAGGCTTCATTATCCGGCTCCCTTCCTAATAAAAAATGCTGGAGGCACATTACGCGGGTCTCCAGCATTTCATTTCTCCATGAAGCAACGTATTCTGTTAACCAATAATACCGCTGCGCTCAACGCTTTCTACGAAATAACGCTGCACCACCATATACAGCAAGATCAGCGGGATAATGGCCAGCAAGATGCCGGTATCAATAATCATGGCCACATGGTTTGGATCTGCCTTAATACTAGAGCCGCCTGCACCTATCCCAAGCAACCCCGGAAGCAAGGCATTGGCCTGAGCCGCCAGCGAGCTGACCTTCGTAGGCATAAGCGCCACTTCACTCATGAAGAGGGAGGTAAAGAAGGTATCGTTATACTGCCAGACAAAGCAGAACAAAATGACTGTGATCATCGGGGAGACTGCATTAGGCAGCATGATTCGCAGGAATGTTTTAACGCCTCCCGCGCCGTCAATCAAAGCGGCTTCTTCAATTTCTTTCGGCATTCCTTTGAAGAATTGGCGGAAAATATAGATGAACAAGCCTGCTTTTAATCCAATCGCTGTCGCTGATGTAATAATGGAAGGCCAATACGTATTGAGCAGGTTGATGCCTTCTTTGCCTGTGATCAGATGAATAATCCCCAGAATATCAAAGCTTCTAAAATGCAGGTACATAGGCACCATCAGTGTGCTGGTAGGTACAAGCAAGGTTAGAATGACGAGCGCAAACAGGATGTTGCTTCCCGGAAAGTTGAACCGGGCAAAGCCATAACCCGCCAAGGCGCAGGAAGCCGTAGTCAGCAGCGTTGTCACTACGACGAAGAGCAAGGTATTCCCCAGCAGCGGAAAATAATCCAGAATCTGCATCGCCATCTTGATGTTATCCAGCGTAAAGTGGACCGGTATCATATAAATCGTCGGATTATAAATATCTGCTTTATCCTTGAAGGCGATGGAGAATTTCATAAGCAGCGGGTAAATAATAATAAATGAAATCCCGATGACAAGTGCGTACCGGAACAATGCATACAAAATATCAACTGCCTTACCTCTGACCTTCTGAACTCTATAGTGATTCGCTTCTCTGTGAACGGGTTGAGGAGATTGCATAGCCGTACCCTCCTTTGCTATTAATCAGTTGTAATGCACTCTTTTAGACAGTACGTAACCAACGATAACCAGGACGAGGCTGATAATCAGCGTATAGATCCAGGACATCGCCGCACTGAGACCGAAGTTTTGTGTGGTGAATGCGGTTGAGAATATCATTTGGGTCACGCTGCTACCCGAGAAGGAGTCGATAATGGTATAAATAACGTTGGTCAAGATGAGCGGGCTCACTAGCGGGAATGTGATTTTCCAAAAGGATTCATAGGCGGTTGCCCCTTCAATCTTCGCCACCTCATACATCGCCCCGGGAACAGACTGCAGCGCGGCCAGAAAGATCAGAATTTGTACGCCCGAACTCGTAATAATCTCATAGATCCGCAGGATCGCGTCTACAATATAATCCACGAACGACAGCGGCAACCCGATATCACTCAGAATCATAACCATCGACATGACATTGTACTGTGAGCCCGATTGGCCCAATTCGTTGACAGCCGTCGCATCACCAACCAGATTGATCAGTCCGGACGCTTCTGCCGCCGATATCGCGTTAGAGGCCAGAATGACCGGCAGAAAAAATATGGCCCGGGCCAGAATTCTCCCCCGAAACTTCTGATTCAGCAGCGTTGCCGAGAAAAGGCTGAAGAACAGGATCATCGGAACGTTAAGCACCATATCCCTGACAGATTCGGTTAATACCCGGTTAAAGGTTGCATCTACGAACAAAGCATTGTTGAAGTTGGACCAGCCTACCCAATCTAAGGAGAAGCCTGATGGATCTACAGTTAATTTACTGAAGCTGAATTTGATGGACTGAATGAGCGGAGTTGCGAACATGAACACGAACCCAAGCAGCCATGGCGCAATAAAGGCTATTCCCAGAAAAGAGCGCTTGTGATTTAAGCTGAGCTTACTTCCTCTCATGACTGCTCACCTTCTATCCCATATTGTCCGGCTCCGATTGCGAACCCATGGACGGTGACATCCTTATCTGTGTGATTCACATAAATCGAAATACCATTACTGTACTGCACCTCCACAACACCCTCCTGATGGCGTATATGGTTCACGATTTGCGCATTCTGTACGGGGGAGAGTACTTTATTGACTTCCTTGTACATCGAAACCGCCTGATCGTACCAATCTTTGTAATAGGTTGCATACTTGCTGTCAAAATGAGTGAACTTCAGCTTGGAGGAGGGTTCATAGGACCACGAGAAATAGGGTGCTGCACCCAGCTCAATTGAGCGGAGCATCTGCTGCTTGAGATCCTGCTCATCACTCAGATTAACCGGAGTCCCTGCATAGTTGATAAAGCCATGAACAACCATTTCATAGAAAGGGATCTCTTCATCGGTCAGCAAGAATCCGCTGGAGGATGACGGTACATTGATCAGATGATCGGAGTAAGGCCATGCGTAGGCATTCCCCCCTGCGATCATGGTTTGATCGATATTCTGGTCGAGTTTACTGAGCTGCTCTTCCACGATTTGTTTGGCCGTTTCCCGCTGTATAACACGGCTAACCCGGAAATCCGAGCTGAGTACATTGCCGAGATCCCGCAGAGATACGCCTTTCATCCCGAAGGATTTATACTTGTTCATAAACTCGTCAACGTAATAAGGCAGCTTGGCAGGGGACAATAAATAGTAGCTTCCGAGCGTCATATCCATCCCGTTGTATGCCCGATTGTATGGATAGAGCTCTGCCTCTTCCCTTGTCACGAATCTGGATGCGTCGGAGGAAGGTGTAAAGCCGCTATCATCATGGTAAATCTGCTGGAAGGCCACATCGGGGAATAACGTCCCGCCTGATTGCTCCAACTTTTCCGTTAATGTAAGGAGCTCCGACTTGCTTCCCAGCACATCTTCAGTCTTCAGCTTATTGGGTGTAGCATGGTTTACACCTTTGGAAGACCAGCCGGTATAGCGCATAAGCAGCCGGTCAATGCCGTCCTGCTTCAATTGATCGGCAATCTGCGCAGCCTGCTCAAAGGAGGTCATTGCCACCTCGGACCGGTAAGGTACGCCAAGAAATGACTTTTGTTTGTCGACAGCCCCCAGCATATCCAGATAAAAAGGAATACCCTGTCCCTCCTCTAAAGGCTGCAGTGATTTCTCCGTCACCAGCTTATTCCGGTACAGCTCAGCCATTCCTGAATAGCTGGCCTCGTCATTGTTCAGGAAGCTGTAGCGAACTTGAATATCGCCTTTGTAAATTTCCTCATTCAGGAGCTGTATTTCCTGAATGGTAGATCCGGTGTACAGCTCAAGCTCATCCTCACCCCGCAAGGTGTAGCTGCTGTGAATGAAATTGTACGAGTTCTTCTTGCCGCTGATATCGGCGGCTATGCTGGCTATGGCGTCCCCTTTTTCGATCACGGCGAACCAGGCAGCATCACCAGCCTTTAATCCAAACACCGGCATTCTGGCATTCTCACTGACTTGCCCGCGTCTATAGCTGTTATCATTCGGGTCGGGGCCATACACACGCTGTACATACTGCTCTTCCTTCACTTTTCCATTATTCAAATGGATCAGGCTGCCGGAACCGTCAGGAACGAGCATATAGCCATCGGTCTGCTGATCGGCAGCACCGAACATATTGAGCACCTCAAGGCTGCGAATCTGATAGTCCCCGCTTTCCTTAACTTGGTTTACAGGGACGGATACAACCAGAGATCCCCCGTCTAACCGGTATTCCAGCGGAACAATAAAATTCGGCTTGGTCGTTCCGGCCCCGTCCCCCGCTCCATTCTCCTGATTATCGAACGCCAGGTCTTCTGCAGAATAACCGGACTTGGTAAAGGCCGCTGTCATTTTGCTCAGCACCAGCGGTTTGGAGACTTGTGCATCTATGCGCTCCAGCACCTCCGGGTCGCCCTCTTTCGGGTAGTAGCGGAGCCCTACGTATTTTGCCGTGGGCTTATCGAGCTTGGACAGAACCTTTTCTTCCATTCTCGTCTTGCTTATATACTTAGGCAGTGCGTCGATTCCGATCGACGTATCTCCAATCGTATACACAATACGAAGTCCATTCTTAATGCTTTCGGCAGTAAACTGTTTGCTGCCGATGCTCTGGGCAAAGTTCGTATAGGATTCTAGTGTGCCTACAGCATCACGGAACAACACTGTTAACTGCGATGACAGCAGCTCTTTCTCGAACCCCGAAGCCAGAGCATCCTCTTCGCGGTTGACAGGATTGCTGTACCAGATATGACCTTGGCGTTTATCCTTAACCGCTACTTCCGTGGTTTCAGGATTGTAGTATAAAGACAGCTCCGTATCGTCGGCTACCAGTTGCATTCCCGGTACACCCTTGGACGAATCAGGCAGTGCAGTTAGCTCGCTTCCGGCTTCCAGTTCAGCAGTTACTTCCATATAGGAGGAGGCTTCAACAGCCTTTACTCCGCGGGATGTGAAGAACAGGGCAGAACCGGCAAGAATTAGAATAGCTGCGGCACAGGCGAGTACCGCAACCAGCATTTTACGATTTTTCACAGGTGCGGCCTCCTTTACGTACGGAAAGTTAATTCCCGATAAATGTTAACGAAGAACTCGATGATTTGCTGGAGCATACTTAATACGAGCGTCCCCAGAAATATGACAATTCCCATGACAACAACCGTGAGCAGCATCGTTACCACTGTTTTGAGCACGGTATATTGATGGACGGTCATAATACCAACGAATAAAAGAGCTACAAACCATATGGAGGAGATCGACATCATCAAATAATAAAAAGCCGTTTCTTCCTCCGCCATAAACCGGCTTGCAATAATCATCGGCGTATAAATGATCACGATGGGGACAAGCGCATAACCTGTGGCCATCATAATTTCTTTGAATTTCCCTTCCCCATCCATTAAAGTTGTGATTGCCCAGTTTGATAAGCACCACAGAAAGAAGGGAAATACAATCGTTAATAATTGTATGATACTATTCAGATGACGCGGATCATTATAATTGACAAGGAATCCTGCGAACTGATTTTTTAAAACCATCGAAATAACTACAAGCAGTAAAATCGTCAACGTTACCCGGATTTTACCTTTTCCTTCATACTTCATATCCCAAAAGCTATCAAACGGATGCACAATGAGGTGCAGCGGGAATTTAATGAAATCCTGCCTCATGGGCTTTACCCTCCTTAAGGTTTTGCGAAGCCTGCCGGGATCTTCCTGACAGCCGCTTTCTTCTCCAGAAGCGAAAGAGCCTGAAAGCAAGCCATCCTGACACCAGGATCATTATCACGGTTAGAAATGTTCCGAAGTGCTCCTGCATGACTTCCCTGCGGTACCGTTTGAAGGCTACAGAATAACCGTCGCGGTCCATTCCGAGCTTGAAATATTTCAGCGCCTCTTTATTGCTTTTGTCCATCAGCAATGATTTGCCAATGCCGATATAAGCAATATCATAGTTGGAATTCAGCTTCAGAACTTCCTTCCACACCGGGACAGCCCGGGTATCCTCGCCATTATAGTGATACCCTACCGCTTGATTGACGCTTGTGCCAAACCGGGTTGGCTTGAAGATGACTATGTTTCCTTTGCCGCGGTCAAGTACGAGCTGGTTCCCGCCAGAGAATTCTATGGCTGCCGGTATTTTGAAGGTTCCGACCTGGTTGCCTTTACCGCCGTACACATAGAGAAGGTCACCTTCATCGTTGTACGTGAACACTTTGCCCTGGTTAGCATCAAGAGCACTGTACATCCCGTTGGCAAGAACTTTAATATCCGTGAACTTAGAAGGTCCTATAGAGTTGCGGAACCTGATATCACCTTTAACATCAAAGTATCCGAATCGCTTCAGCACATCCTCACCAGATGGATTCAGACGTTTTATCGGTTCCTTCGAGCCCGGATCAATATTCGTGGCATACAGAAACCCTTTAGAATCAACATCAATATTGGAAAACTCTGTAGGCACAAATAGTGCCATCTGCGCTTTCTGCGCCTTGGTGGAGAGTAACCGCCATAAATATTCGGTATAGTCACGCTTCACCTTGTTCGTACCGACATAACCGATAAAGTCGCCGTTTTTATCAAACTGCATAATCCCTTCGAATATCCCTTTAGCGATGACATAGACACGTTCCGCCTGGTCTACGGTCACTTTAACAGGAATAAACTTGAAGTCAGCCGGTAAAATATCGGACTTCGGCTGCTCTATCATTCGTAGCAAGTCCCCTTCCGGGGACAGAACAACAATGCGCCCGTTATCCGTATCGGCAATAAACAGATTACCTTCCTGATTAACATATAATCCGCTTGGATTCTTGAATTTTTCCGCTTTACCCTTGTTATCGAAGCCGCTAATGACCTTATTGACCTTCCAGTCGCTATCCAGACAAATAATCCGTCCGTTCCCGCTATCAGCAATATAGATCAGTCCGCTTGCCGCAACGACCATATCGCCGGGATCCAGAAAATCGCCCACACCGAGTTCCTTTCCGGATAGGGTACGATCAGGTACATAAGCAGCAGGAGCAGGTACCGCTTCTTCCCAGTAATTATAGTTGTAGCTCTCATAGGGCGTAGATTCAGCAGACGCCGGCGCAGGAGCTGCATAACATAACAGCAGGGATGCTGCCATAACCGCGGGCAGCCATTTTTTTGCTATCAACTGTCTTCCCCCCTTAGTCCTTCATTCCCGAAGTAGCCATCGTCTCTATAATCCGGCTCTGCGAAAAAACAAACAGCGTAATGGGTACGCTCATTAAAATAAGAGCTACCGCCGCCGCTGCACCGGAACGGGCAATTCCCCCGGCCACCACTTGGCCCGCCGCAAAATGAAGCGACTTCAGCTGTTCACTGTAAATGAACCCGTTCCCGTCACTGCCCCATAGAATTTGGAATAATAGAATGATGAGCGTCAGCCAAGCCGGCTTTACGTTAGGCATAACGATGGACCAAAAAATGCGGTATTCGCTTGCCCCGTCTATCTTAGCGGCTTCCAGCAGCACATCCGGAATCTGTTCCATAAATTGCTTCATTAAATATAAACCCAGTGAATAAGCAAACGCCGGAATAATGACTGCCCAGTAAGTATCAATCAACCCGAGCCAGGACATGATCATATAGTTTGGCATCGCGGTTACTGCCGGCGTAAACATAAGCGACAAGACAACGATGCTGAACAATATCTTTTTGCCGGGAAAATGATGTTTAGCGAGAGGGTACGCCGCTGCCGAGGCCAGCAATACGTGACCGACAATACCCGTGCCGGTAATAAATACCGTATTGAAAATATACCGCGAGAACGGAACCCAGGAATTTCCGAGCAGATTAAACAGATCTATAAAGTTGTTCATCGTTGGATGGCGGACAAATAACGTCGGCGGGAAGATAAAGATTTCATCCAGCGGCTTGAACGCATTATTAATAGCGTATACAAGCGGTAGAATCATAAATGCTCCAAATACGGTGAGCAGGGCGAATAAAGATAAAGTGCCCCATGCTGAACGGTTCACCCGCTTTTTCGGCATTCGGATCGACCGGCTTAACCGTTGTTTTGCATTCATTTGAAAGGGGATATTCATGCCTCTATTCACCCACCTTTCTAAGCAGTTTTTGAACAATTAGGTTCGATCCAACCATGATCAAGAACAACACGGTAGCAATAGCTGAAGCGTAGCCCATTTCAAATCGGGTTGTGCCAAAATCAATCAAATGTGTGACGATGGTTTCCGCTGCATAGTTCACGCTCGGGAACCCTGCCAGCGCAATCGAAACATCAGCTACGGCAAACGCGGTCGTTATCTGGATAACGGCACCGAACATCAATTGCGGGCGCATGGAAGGCAAGGTGATGTACCACAGCTCCTGCCAGCGATTTTTGATCCCGTCCACAGCTCCCGCTTCATATAACGTTCCATCAACAGTCTGCAGGCCTGCAATGAACGTGAGGAACCCTGTTCCGAGACTGAGCCATAATTGAACAAGGATGATGATAGGCATAATGTAGCCTTCCGTTTTGAGCCATTGGATCGGCTCCAGGATAAAGCCAAACTTCAGTAATAATCCGTTCATGATTCCATACCGGTCTCCGGAGAAGATCATGAGCCAAATGAAATAGACATTTCCCGAAATGGAAGGCGCATAAAAGACGAGCGTCATTACAGCTCTAAGCTTTGGAGACAGCTCATTAATGATCCAGGCAAAAACAAAACAGGCGATATAACTAATCGGCCCTGTGATCACTGCGAATAACAGTGTGTTTTTGAGGGCAATCAGAAAGACATCATCTTCCAGAAATAAGCGGGTATAGTTCTGCCAGCCTATAAACTTCGGAAACTCCAACATATTGAAGTATGTGAAGCTAAGCACGATCGAGACCAAGACAGGCAAGACCGTAAATACGGCGAACAATATCATATACGGCGCCATCAAAATATACGAATGCTTATTGGCTCTCATTTCCCGCCACTTCAGGCTCCACCAATTTTGCACGCTTGACCCTCCTCCTTACCGCTATAGACCAAACTCTTTCCGTTTGGTGGTGATCTCGTCCTGAATATATTGGACATAGTCCATAATGGATTCCCGTGCTTCCACGCCGCCGACTACCGTTTTGTAGAAAGCGTTGAATAAATGTCTGCCCGTGAAATACCCGCCCGGAACTTCAGGAACACCTTCGGCCCACTCGAACTGGGCTTTCAAATTATCATAATCGGCAACGGGCCAAGGCAAGCTGTCCAACGCTTTGATGTTAGCGGTCGGATAACGGGCTGCCGCCCCCATTAACCCTTCCATCTCACGTCCGAACACCGTTTGCGTCTCTTCACTCGTCCACCATTTCATAAATTCCCAAGATGCCTCTTTGTCTTTGGCCTTATCCATCATCACGACAGCACTTCCCCCGCTGGATACCGTCCGGTCCAAGGTGCCATCTGTTTGCACGGTTCCCGGGATCGGCACGAAGCCCCACATCCCCCGAATCTCCGGAGCAAATACAGAAAGCTGGTTATATAGTGTGTAATCGGCTATGCCGAAAGGCATTTCTCCTGTGCGGAAGCGATTGGCAAAGTCATATTCACGCTCAAGCTTGTAATCGGTGTAAAACTCCGTCCACTGCTTGAACGTTTCCATCCCGGTCCGCGAATCGAGATCTGACTCCTGTCCGCCATCCCGGTAAAATTGTCCGCCATTCTGAAATAAGAGCGCGGCGTACATCGAGTTAGGCGGGATGTTCTGCCCTTGGACTGCGGATTGAACCACAACCGGCAGTCCAAACTGCATATGGTTCTTACTGAGCACAGCAAGTAAAGTGGATACCTCATCCCAAGTCTGAGGCACTTGCAGATGAAGCTCCTCCAAAATGTCCTTCCGGTAGAAGAGCATATTAAAGGTCTGGGTCTCAGGTAAGGCATACACTCCGCTATCATATCTGTAAGGTACAACTGCGCTTTCCCGGAAACGGCTGCTCACTTCATCAAAGTCTGCAAACTGTGTCAGATCTGCCGCCGCATTGCGCATTGCAAAGTTAACAGGTAGATCATTGCCGATCTGCATCGCTACATCGGGTCCTTGCCCGGCTAAGGTAGCCGGAAGCAATGTCGTCATGTTGACGAGCTTCAGGTTGACATTAATGCCCGTGGCGGATGTGAATGTCTCATCAATCATGGCCTTCATCGTATTCGCCTGATCCCGTCCGCTTCCGATCCAGACGGTTACTGATTTCTGGTCATCCTCTTCCGACACATTTCCGATTTGGTTGTAATCGGTAAAGAAGGAAGCGAAGAAGGTAGCGGTCTCATGCTTAAACTTCGAGCCAAAACCCATCCCTTTCTTGGGAAACTTCTTATCGGGAGAAGCTAAGTAAAGTGCATCTACTTCAAGCGGCTGCTCTCTTGCTGTCTGTACCCATGTTCCAAGTCCTCCGGTATTCGTCTTATATGCGGCCAGTCTTCTTGGAATGGTGTCCGGATCATCAATTAATTCGCCCAACTGCTGTGCCATTGTTTTGAGCAGCGCTTCCTGATCACTCGATTGTCCTGACAACTGGACCAATTGCTTGGCAATCCCCGTTAATCGGTCCCGTTCGGCACCAAACACCTCAAGCATGTCAGGCACTTTTTTATCCAGCTGGTAATCACGGTATTCATCCGGCTTGGTTCCCGTAATCATCAGGATCTTGCGGTACATGGAATTGAGATTGTACAGGCTGTCCTCTACCTCGCGAATTAAAGGGGCGAACTCGCCAAGGCTTACCTCAAGCCTCACAACATGTTTGCCCTTTTCCAGCTTGTATAAATAGGGTTCGTCCCCACCCATAATGTCCAACCGGTAGGAGCTTTTATATCGAAAAGGAACCTTTGCCATTTCCTCAAACGGCACTATTCCGTCTATGGTCAGCCTCCGGGTGGAATAAATCCCCCTGACATAATTCTGCTGTGTCTTAAAGGCCATTTTATATAATCCGGTCTCAGGGACATCAATTTCCCATTCAATCCACTGGCCGGGTATTCGCCAATTCAGCCCGCCTATGGTATTGATCTTGATCTTGGAAGAACTGTAAGGATGAACCGCGGCACTGGAACGCTCGCTAAGCGGGTACAAGGTTGGCGATGATTTGGCAGCCGCATCCTCTCCCTCGATCCTCAGGAGCTGACCGCTGGAGGCCTGAACACCATCGGCATCCAATTGCTTCTTTACTTCCTTATAAGGCAGCGGCTCCGCTTGCTTAAACAGCTTCAACTGCTTAAGAACGACAGGCTCTCTGGAAGATTCCAAAGTTAACGTGTGTGAGCCTTTAGAGAAATAAAATAAAAAGGGCTCATTCTCATAACCGTTAGAGTCTTGGAACGCTTTCTCGCTCCAGCCCGGTTTCTCAATCTGTCTAGGCCTCAGATCATTACCCTGATTGTCTTGAACCAGCTGATCCAATTGGTCAACCCAAATACGGTCAAACTGCAAGAAAGCTGCTTCCCGAAAAGGGAGCTTGCCGTCAATATATAAGGCGCGCTCAATCGCTGAGCTTTTCCCTTCAACGGGATAATACAGCATGGATAAATTATAGAAGCCCTCTTCCGCGACTTGAACATTCCATTCGACCCTGCCGGATTCCCCCGTTAATAGAGATTGGCCTGCCATGCCTTCGTAATCCGGTAGCTTCTCGAAGCCGTTGCCCTCAACATGACTATAATTAGCTGCCTCCAGTACAATTTCTTGATCAGGTCTGGGAGCCCCCTCATGTCCGGTTAAGTAGGATACGTATTTATGCTCATTAAAAGCCGCTGTCTCCACTGTAGCCGTTGTTTCATTGGGTACTTGCTCCACTGCGGACGTTGCTTGCGCACTTGCATCTACCTGTACATTTAAGCCTGCCGGAAGCGTGATCAATAATGCCATTGCAGCAAGCGTTATATTCTTGGCCATTTTGGATTGACGCATTTTACTTATCACCAGAAGTCCTCCTTACAAGCGCAAGCGGTTATCACCCTTTTACGGGAGAGCTTACGTGCTATGGTGAAATCTTATATTCATACAACAGGGGGAGTCGCCAAGACATCCCCCTGTTCTTATGACGATACGAACCGCTTCTGTTACTTGCCTAGCTTGGCAATGGAAGCCTCCGCCTCTGGCTTATATTTCTCGGCTGTTGCTGTAACCGATTGATTGTTTACAATAATGTCCTTCATGAAATTGGTGGTCGGGAATTCCGGGTAAGCGGTTTCCAAAAGAATCTGGCCTGTGTTGTTGATATGCTCATGCATCATAGCTACATCTTCTTCATGAGTGTAGATGCTTTCCAGCCACTCTTGGCTCGGAAAATCTCCGGTTTGAGTAATATCATAGGTATCTTCGAAAGCCTGGTAGACAGCCTGTGGATCTTTTACACCTTTAGGAATGAAAAATGCATTCTTGCCGTTATCAGCATAGGTAAGTTCAGGAGATCCTGAGGGTCCATTCGGGAACGGAACAACACCGAAATCGAAAGTCAAATCTCCCAAATTCCAAATCGGAGCCGGGAACATCGCTACATCGCCATCTTTGAAGGTATTGAATTCGTCATAGCCAACTTTGTCTGATCCTTTGACTTTGACAACGTTTTCAACGTTGTACAAACGGTTTATAAATTCAGCGGTTTCAATGACTTTGGGATCAGTCAGACCTTGTGTACTTGTGGCTTCGTCCACAAGCTTTCCACCATTAGCTGCGGAGAAGTTACGCAGGATATCGATAGCCCAGCCCGAGAATCCATAAGTGTCGATTTTACCGTCATTATTCGTATCCTTAGTGGCTTGTTTGGCGACTTCGATGAATTTATCCCAATTCCATTGTCCACTGGCATAAAGCTCCTGCAAATCGGGAAGCCCCAGTTTTTTGAACAAATCGCGGTTGTAATGGATGCCCGCACCACCGACGCCGGGTTCAGCGAAGGCATAGTCCTCGTTTGCGATTTGAGGTGCCTTAACCAATAGATTAGCTTCATTGTTGATATTGGAAGCGGCTGTAGTATATTCGCTAACTTTCAGCAGCTGTCCCTTGAGGATTGCAGGCCATGCCGAGTTGTACTCCATAATGACGATATCGGCAAAGGGTTCACCCGTAAGTGCGGTAGCCGTGAATTTAGGCATGAACTCTTGGAAGGGAACGTTTACAAATTCGAACTTGCAGTTATACTTTTTCTCTACTTCAGCAATTTTAGCAAGACGTTCCTTCTCGGAAGCTGAATTACCCGCAGGCTTCAGATCCCACCAAGCCGCTACCTTAATTACACGTCCGCCCATGTCAACCGGTGCTGCCGTTGCTTCTGCTGTTGCTTCTACCGCCGCTTCTGTAGCTGCAGGCTCAGTAGTCGCATTTACTTTTGTATTGTTGGCAGCATTGTTCCCGCCACTGCAGGCTGTAAGTAAAAAAACAAAACATAATAATAAAACTGAATACCCCTTTATCTTTCTCATTCGTCAAACCTCCCGTTAATGATATGAATACGTCAGTGCTGTCCCCTTCTGGATAAAGCGCTTACACGACTGCATAAAAAAATAACAGAAGCACAATTCCCTTCGTTTGTTTGGAACACCGCCTTTATTTGTTATTGTATTTTGTTTTTCTTAACATAACAAATATTACCACCACCCAAGAAAACGGTCAATCATTTTTTATACTTAATCTCACTTTTTCCATGAAATAGGACAAGTTATATCGTAAATAAGTCATTAACTTGTACATTGTCAATAATAATGTTATCTTTTGCATAACAAAAATAACAATAATCAAAAACCCCAAACAAAAATATAGCCCTAAAACAAAATAACAAAACCATCCCAAAGGAAGCAAATAACCAAATTCAAAAAAACAAGTGTTAGCCACTCATTCTTCATGTAAAATTGTAATGTAATTGTCTTCGGGAATTATAAAATAATCTGATTAAAGTAGGATGATTTGTATGCGACGTAAAGTAACTATCCAATCCATAGCTGATTTTACGGGGCTGTCGAAATTTGCAGTATCAAGGGCATTATCCGGCAAACCCGGAGTCAGTTCACAGACGAGAGATACGATATTCAAGGCCGCCGGACAGCTTGGTTACTTTAAAGACTCTAAGTCTGCGCAAACTCCAGGCGAGCTGGTCGATCTGGATGCCCGCAAATGGTCCGGCACAGTTCTGATTTTATTTCCAAACATCCGCTACCAGAACCCGAAATCTTTGTATTGGGGACCGGTATTTAGCGGTATCTCTTCCAGATTGAATCAGAGGGGCATTAACGTATTAACATTAACGGAACCTAAAGACGACTCGATGTTTTCTCTTCTTAACCCTGAAGCGATCATGGGTGTGATTACGGTAGGTTCCATTTCAACACCTATTCTGGTAGAGATTCGTAGTCTGGGCATTCCGGTCATGATGGTGGATCACTCCGACCCCAGCTTTCATTGCGATTCCATCTTTACCGATAATCCGTCATCCATGAAAGAAATGATGAACTTTGTCATTAATAAGGGCTACCGGGACTATCAATTCCTTGGAAACATACGTGATGCCCATAGTTTTTATGAACGATTCCTTGTCTTTCGGGCAGCACTCGAAGATAACGATATCGAACTTAAGCAGATCCCTTCACTTAACGGACCCGAAATTGATAACTTCAGGGAAACCTTCGCGGCTGCCATTACCGAACACGGACTGCCCGAGGTCTTTGTATGCGCAAACGATATTTACGCCTTGTTCGCCATGGAGACGTTCGAATTTATGGGCATGGCTATACCCGACGCTTTGGTGTTTACCGGTTTTGATAATACGCACCCTTCCATACCATTCCTGGCGACCGTTAATGTCAATAAGGAGCTGCTTGGCACAAGAGCTGTAGATCAGCTGCTGTGGAGAATCCTCAATCCAGGCACGAGTTATGAAAAAACACTTATACAGGCAGATGTGATCATTAGGGACTAGCAGATATAAGTTAAACGTCTTTGTTCCATCCAAAAAAGAGAACCGGAAAGTCCCGGTTCTCTTTTTTGGATACAGCAACTACAAAAGCTTAAGTTCCAAACCGCTGCCGGTACCCGCATTTGCGGCACAGCTCCTCTACGGCTTCCCTGCGGGAGAAGCCGTAGAACAGGTTGTTCGCCCGCTCGCCCTCGACAATCTCGGAGAAGGGCTTCTCATGGATGTTGCCGAGGTTGATGACACCCTCGCCATCAAGACAGCACGGCACGACCGTGCCGTCGACCAGCACCGCCGCCTGGCTGCGCAGCGCATGGCAGAAGCCTTTGCCGTCGTCCTCCGGCTCGTGCAGGGCAGGCCATCTGAACTCATGGTCCTGGTTGAGATAGATGCGCGGGGCGATTTTGACGCCAGTGCCCGGCATAACCTTCTCCTCAATCTTGAAATCCAGCTGAAACGCCTCCTCCAGCAAGGCCAATGTCTCGCGGTTGCGGCTTCGTTCCAGATTGGTCAGGTTATCCTCCGTCAAATTCCATAGCCGGAAGGAGATAATCACACCCTGCGCAGAAACCTCGCGCACGAACGAAATGATCTCCCGGAGATAGCCCTCGCGGTTCTCTGAGCCAGCATGTCCGTCGAAGCTGTGCAGCGAGAAGTTCATCTGCCTAAGCGCCGGCTTGCCGAGAATCTTCGGCCCCGCCTTATGGATCAGCGTGCCGTTGGTCGTAATGTTGACCTTGAAGCCTTTGGCGTGGGCAGCGTCCAGCAGCTCGCCGATCTTCGGATGCAGCAGCGGCTCGCCTTTGACATGAAGATAGATATGACTGCTATGTGGCTTGATCTCGTCCAGAATCTTATTAAAGGTGTCGAGCTTCATGAAATTCTTCTGCCGCTCCGTGGGCGGACAGAAGCTGCAGGCCAGGTTGCAGACGCTTGTAATCTCGATGTACACCTTTTTGAAAGTCTTCAAGTTCTGCTCCCCTTTTCCCTCTGTAATCCCAGCGGTTTCAACTATAGATCCGAGGCGTAGCGGAGGCCGATCTGTGCTCTGGCTTCCTCCATTACCTCCGCAACCGCGAGCGAATTGGCATGGCTGTTGGTGTTGCTCTCGCGGTGTCCATTCCTCAGCAGATGGATGAATTCCTGCACCTCATAATACATCGGTTCGAATACCTGCGGCAGCGTAAGCTCCTCGACCGTACCGTCGCGGTAATGAATCTTGACCTGATAGGGCTGGTTGATCTTGTCGATCACCATCGTTCCGTTCTCCCCCTGAATCTCGGCAGGCAAATAGGAATCGGTAATCTTGGAATGCATGACAACCGCATCCATATCGGCATAGCGCATAACCATACTCCCCTCCCCGTCCACTCCGGAAGAGAGCATAATGCCCGTAGCCTTAATCGAATCAGGCTTGCCAAACAATGCCACCAGCGGATACAGGCAATAAATGCCCAGATCCATAAGCGAGCCGTTCGAATATTCCGGATTAAAAGCATTCAGCACCGTTCCCTGCCGGTATGCATCATATCTCGACGAATATTGACAATAACTGGCGAAATACCGCCGCACTTGACCCAGCTTGTAAAGGTTGTCTCTAATAACGCCGAAATTCGGCATGAAGGTTGATTTCATTGCCTCCATCAGCAGCACATCATTGCTGTTCGCAGCTTCAATCATCGCCCGCAGCTCTGTGCTGTTGGAAGCGGCCGGTTTCTCACATATCACATGCTTGCCATGGTTCATGCACACCAGCGCCTGTTCGGCATGCATGGAATTGGGACTGGCGATATATATGGCGTCCACTTCGCCGCTGGAGACCATCTCCTCCAGATCTGTGTAAATGGCAGCTCCCGCATATTTGGCGGCAAAAGCGCGGCCCTTCTCTTCTGTGCGGGAATGTACGGCTGTAAGGAGAAATTCCTCATTTTCCAGTCCGGCCTGAACAAAGCGGTCTGTAATCCAGTTGGTGCCTACGACCCCGAATCGAATTGTCATGATGATCCCGTCCTTTTTTTGTTCTCACTAATCTCTATATGCTATTTTCTCACTGTCAGGGTGGTCATGTCCACTTTTAACGGGTAATTTCCGACAAATTCTGATAGGATCACTATGTGAAAAAAAGCACCTGCATAAATGCAGGCGCTTCTCCTCACAACACTTTTAAATTATATAATCGTCCAGCCTCCGTCAACGAACAACGTTTGCCCGGTAGTGTAGCTGCAAGCATCCGAGGCAAAATACAGCACAGCTCCATTCAGCTCACCGGGATTTCCGGGACGGCCCATCGGGCATACGGCGTTGTACATTTTCAAAGCCTGCTCCGAAAAGAGCGTATTCTCCGTCATTTCACTCTTGAACAAGCTCGGTCCAATCGCATTGACAGTAATTCCGTGCTTCGCATACGTTGCTGCCACACCCCGGGTCAGGTGAATCACTCCGCCCTTAGCCGCGTTATAGGAATGGGTAGGGATGGACGCCGAAGCGGTAAGCCCCAGCATGGAGGCGGTATTGACAATCCGGCCGTATTTCCGTTCCTTCATATGGCGGATAACATGTTTGGACATCAGGAACACGCCCTTCAGATCGGTATCAAGCACACGGTCCCAGGCCTCCTCCTCCAGCGCTTCAATCGGCACGGAATCGACGATACCGGCGTTGTTCAGCAGGATATCAATTTTGCCGAACTCGGCCATCACCTTTTGAACCGCAGCAATAATCTGGTTTTCTTTGGTTACATCACATTCGATCGGGATAATCCGGCGTTCCGGATACTTCGCCGTGATCTTCTCAGCCACCGCTTTCAGCTTGTCATATCTTCTGGCCAATATCGCCACATCAGCCCCTTGATCCGCGAGCATTTCCGCAAACTCCACACCGATTCCGCTGGATGCGCCCGACACGATTGCCGTTTTCCCCGTTAAGTCAAAAAGATTGTTCATCGTAAACCCTCCTAATAGTTTTGTAAGCCTGTTCTGATAATGATGTGTTCTCGACTTATATGGACGATGGGGTATGTTCCGGCTGCAGCTTGTTCTCCCACCAGTCCCAGCGGAGATAGCAATAGGGCAGGAACTCCATCGGATTGAGCTGTTCCAGCACTTTGCCTTTTTCCAGCACATTCGTACTGACGGTATAGACCGCTCCCAGCATGTTCACGACTTCAAGCTCGCTCCATGGATCATGCTCAGACTCCTGGAAGGTAATCGAAGCTTCGGCAGCCTTATACACCTTAACGTCACTGACCAGCCGCTGGGTCACCAGCGTAGGCATCAGATCAAAGCCGCTTCCGTCAACCGCATTGGCATACTTGATGTTGTATAAAGGAATGTCCTTGCCGTAATACTCCTCCAGAATCCCTCCGGCCTTGCCGTCATTGAAGCGGTCCTCCATAGTGGCCTTTATGTTGAAAAAGTCAACGCCATTCCGGCTGATCGCCCCTTCGAAGGTACGTTCCGAGCTGTTCATGCGGATATCGGCCATCTTCTTAGGCAGGCCGCAGACCTCGCGGCCCATCGCCATACCGATATCGCTTGTAATCGGCATGGACAGACAGTAGTTGCCCAGCTGTCCGTTATAGTCAGCCAGCACGAACAATCCGGCTTCACGGTAAGGCGGGCAGAAGTTCGTTGCCGGATAGTCGGCCACAAACGCATTGACGAGCGGACGGCTGGCAGGCTTCAGCGGCTTCGGCAGCAGGCGTTCGATAATCTCCGGTTTCGTCTCCCAATACACCGTAAGCATCTCTGCATCATAGAAGGTAGTCGGTCTGCCTCCATACTTCTTGATATCCGCAAAACTTTTCACAAAACTCCCCATCATTGAATCCTCCTTTATTTAGTATCAATTCAGTACAAATGCTGTCTCGAAGCCGGACTGAATCGCCTGCCCGATTCTGCCGGGCTTGCCGGCATCGCCAATTATCTTCACCTTCGGCAGGGCCAGCTTGAGCTCTTCCGTGAATGAACGCTCAGGTGCAACTCCAATGGACAGCACTACGGCATCTGCTTCCCTCACTGAGGTTTCACCCGTGGCGCTGTTCTCCAGCACAATGGCCCCGTCCCGCACTTCTACCAGCTTCGTCGAAGCCAGCAGCTCCACGCCGCTCTTTTTCAGCCGGGTAACAATGTCGATCAGGTTCGGAAGATATGCATCCGGGCCAACCCGCGGCTGCATTTCCACTACCGTGACCTGATTGCCGAGGCTGGCCAGATATTCCGCCGTCTCCAGTCCGGTCATGCCCGAGCCGATTACTACCGCCCGCTTGTTCTTGATTACAGCAGCTCCGCTTAACACGTCGACAACCGTGCAGACCGCTGCCTTATCCACTCCCGGAATAGCAGGCACAATCGGCTGTGCCCCGGCAGCGATAAATACCGCATACGGATTCAGCGACTTCAGCTGCTCCAGCGTAGGCTTCGTTGAAAGCCGGACATCCACATTCAGCTGCTCCAGCTGATGCTGCATATTGTCGATGAACCAGTTCAGCTTCTCCTTAAGCGGCGGGCGGCTGCCCAGCTCCACGCTGCCTCCCAGCACATCCCGTGCTTCGAACAGCACCGGCTTGAACTCCCGCAGCGCCAGAATCCGCGCAGCCTCCATGCCTGCCGGACCGCCGCCTATCACGGCCACAACCTTGCCGCCGCCATCCCGCGGCGGCTCGGCGAATTCAAGCTCCCGCCCTACCCGCGCATTGACGGCGCACTTAATGACCTTGCACTCCATTACTTCCTGGATACAGTACAGGCAGGAGATGCAGGTTCTGATCTCGGCTTCGCGGCCTTCTGCCGCCTTGTTCCCCCACTCCGGATCGGCCAGCTGGGCTCTGCCGAGCGCCACGAAATCCGTATTTCCTTCCTGGAGCAGGCTCTCGGCAAACTCCGGTTTGCGGATTACATCACAAGCGATCACCGGAATCTGAACGGCCTGCTTCATGGCCGCAGCAAGATGTTTTTTCCACCCTTGCGGATAGGAGATCGGCTCAATGATCGTATTTGACGACTCATAGGTGCCAGCGCTTACATTTATGCAGTCCACACCGAGCTGTTCCAGATGTTTCGCTGTGAGCAGCGCTTCTTCCAGCGTAATGCCCCCAGGCACAAATTCATCCCCGTCGATCCGCACGGATACCGGGAATCCGGCCCCGCAGGTCTGCTTGATTCCTTGAACGATCTCACTCAGGAACATCATTCTGCCTTCCAGTGAACCGCCGTATTTGTCGGTCCGCAGGTTGGTCAGCGGGCTTAGAAACTGCCCGATCAGATACCCGTGGGCACCATGGATTTCCACACCGTCGATCCCTGCAGTCTGGGCGATAACCGCGCCGAATACGAATTTGCGCACCAGCCCTTCAACCTCTTCAGTAGTCAGCTCCCGGGGCATTTCACCAATGGCTGATGACATGACTGCGCTAGGCGCCACAATCTGCTTGCCGCCGATCAGCCGCCCGTGATTCTGCCGTCCGGGATGCTGCAGCTGGAGGAAGATTTTGCTGTCATGGCGGTGTACGGCTCTGGCCAGCTTCTCCAGCCGCGGAACGAACAACAGATCACTTGCATTCAGCTGGTTGGGGGTTCCCACACCCGTTTCGTTGTCCACCCGCGTAATCTCTGTAATAATCAGGCCGCAGCCGCCGGCGGCACGTTCTTCATAGAAGGCAATCATTTCGTCCGAGGCTTCGCCGCTGGCCGCTGCCAGTGACGTGCCCATCGCCGGCATTACAATCCGGTTCTTCAGGGTAAGACGTCCTATTTTTCCTGCTGCAAACAGTTTCTCATATTTCATCTGCTTAGCACCTCCACCTATAGTGTAAGGCTCCAGATACTTTGTGAATATATTTACAAGCGCCAAAAATCACTTCTTTATAGTGCAAATTGCACTATGATTATTAGGGGGCGATACCAATGGATGTTACCTTAAATGAGCTGCAGCGTGAAACAATCGAAGTTGAGCACTATACCGCATCTTTGTTCACAGCATACATTTCTGGCGCAGGCCTTTCGGCAATTGTGAACACAGCCGCAGGGCTGCTGGGAAATCCCGTGATTGTGTTTGACGCAAGCTTCAAGATTGTGGCCCACTCCGGCCAGGAGGATATCGACGATTATCTGTGGAACGAGAATATCCGCAAGGGCTACTGCTCTTATGACTTCATTGCGGCTGTGAACCGAATGGAAAGTGTAAGGCGGGGCAAACAAACGGATGCTGCGTATGAAGTTACCTGTGAGGAGACTGCCAATACCAAGCTGATCTCCAAAATAAAAGTAGGCGGCAAGCAAGTCGGCAACGTGCTGCTGCTCGGCTGCAAGAGCCCTTTCCGGCCCAGAGATCCCGAACTGCTGGCGATTGCCGCCACCATTCTTGCAGAAGAAATGGGCAAGAGCAGCTACTACCGCAACGCCAAAAATATAAAGGTAGAGGATTTCATCTGCGGACTGCTGGATCAGCAGCCTCAGGACCCCGGCACTATCCGGGACCGGATGTTATCGGCAGGCCTAAAGTTCGGCACACAACTGCTTGTGCTGCTGTTCGATCTAACCCGCTATGAGGGATCGGGCCGTTATGACGATTATTTAAGAGAGCGTTTACAACAGCTTTTCCCCGGCAGTCCATGCAGCTATTATGAGGGCCGGATCGTGATGATCCATGACGGAAACCTTTCCAAAGAGCTTGCCCGCAGCAGGCAGCTGCAGCAATTTCTGGACCAGACTGGCATCACCATAGGTCTCAGCAGCATGTTCTCCAGTCTGACCCAGTGCAGAATGCACTATCTGCAAGCCTTAAGCGCAATCCGCATCGGCCGGATTCTCTGCCCCGGGCAGCAGTTGACCTACTATGCCGATGTCCAGCTCTATGAGCTGCTTTCTGCCGAGGTGATGTCTGGCGAGGAGCAAGTGTACCGTCATCCGGAGCTGCTCAAGCTGCAGGAATACGATGCCGCCCATCAGTCCACCCTGTACCATACCTTCTTTGTTTATCTCAAAAACAACCGGAACATGCAGCTCGCTTCCGACGAGCTGTATGTTCACCGGAATACACTCAGATATAAATTGGATCATATCGCGAGACTGCTGGATACCGATTTCTCCGATTCGGAAAAAATGCTGGCCTATTACGTCTCCTACAAAGTCGCTGATTTCTGCGAGAAAGCCAGGGAACAGCAGTTGGCAGCGGTGCGTGGCGTATAACGTTAAACACAGCATGAGCAGATCACAGCCTTATGTGTACTTCGCCAAGTGGAAACGGCTTCACCGTCCTCAATAGGACGGTATCCGTTTCAGCGAGAAATAGAAGGATAATTTATAGCGTGAAGCAGATAATTTCTTATATTTTAAGAACGCCAAGAGCCCCCTTCTTCTGGTGAAGAAAGGGGCTCTTGGCGTTCTATGAATCAAAGGTGTCTAGTTCAGCCAGCAGCTGGCTTGTTTATCCGTAAAAAGCCTGCAGCTGCCGCACAATCTCCGCCTTGTCATGCTCGACTACCGTCATATGCTGCGGCTTCTCGAACAAGGCCGAAATCTGCGCTGGGAAGTCCTGCTTGATACCGGTCAGGGCAATCGCCTCGTCGAATTTGGCCGGATGCGCCGTTGCGAAGGTAATGGCCGTTTCGCCTGGACCGCTGAAGGCCTCATAAGCCGCGATGCCGCAGGCTGTATGCGGATCCAGCAAATAGCCGTATTCCTGCTCGTATTTGCCGATGGTATCGAGGCATTGCTGGTTCTTGACCCCAAGCGCGGCAAAATCAGCCTGCACCTGGTCGAACAGCTCGCCGTCCACCGTAATTTTGCCGTCTGTTTGCAGCTGTGACATATATGCAGACAGCTTCACTGTATCCTCGTCCAACAGATAATACAGATAGCGTTCAAAATTGCTCGCCACCTGGATGTCCATCGACGGGCTGTAAGTGCCCGTAAAACTGCCTGGCTTGTATTCGCCGGTCAGTACGAACCGTTCGAGAATGTTATTTTCGTTGGTGGCGATAATCAGCTTGTTGATCGGCAGGCCCATCTTTTTAGCCAAATAGCCTGAAAAGATGTTGCCGAAGTTGCCAGAAGGCACGCTGATATTGATCTTCTTCTCGTCGCTGCCTTCAATTTGCAGATAGGCATAGAAATAATAAACGGTCTGGGCCAGGATACGTACAAAGTTAATGGAGTTAATCGCCCGCAGATGATAACGCCCTTTGAAATCCAGATCCGCGAACAGCTCCTTAATTACCTTCTGGCAATCGTCGAAGTTGCCCTCCACGGACAGGTTCAGCACATTGCTGTCATCCACCGTCGTCATTTGCAGCTCCTGTACTTTGCTTACTTTGCCATGCGGATGCAGGATGCAGATCTTGATCCCTTCCTTGCCGCGAACGCCCTGAATGGCTGCCGCTCCGGTATCGCCCGAGGTTGCACCGAGGATATGGATGATCTCGCCCCGCACCTTGGAGATATAGGAATACAGCTCACCCATAAACTGCAGCGCCACATCCTTGAAAGCAAACGTAGGACCATGAAACAGCTCCAGCACATGTAGCGAATCGTTAATCTTGCGTAGTGGCGTAACCTCCGGCGCACGGAAATTTCCGTAGCTGGTGTATACCATTTCTTTTAGATCCTCATAGGGAATTTCGTCGTTGGTATAGTAGGAGAAAATCTCCAGGAACAGCTCCTGGAAGCTGAGGCTTCTCCACTCTTCCAGCGTTTCCGGGGAAATCACCGGGATCTTAAAAGGGACCATCAGCCCTCCATCATCCGCAAGCCCCATCAGAACCGTATCAATAAAGCCTCTGGCTTCCACATTTCCTCTTGTGCTTATATACTCCATACCTGTCTCATCCTCCTGAACCCCTCTTTATTTAACCTATATAGTAACACGTTTAAGCGTTAAAGTCCGTTATTTATGTGTCAACTTTTGCGATAAAAAATCAGGGCTGAACCGGCTGCACTATTTATTCTGCAGCTGCTTCCAGACGGTCTTGTTGCTGTACTTCTTCTCTACGCTCACATCCTCACCGAACCAGTCCGGGGCGGCGAAGCTTTCCGCTTCCTCCAGCGAATCAAATTCAACCTCAAGCACCGTAAGCTCCAACTGGGTGTAGAGATCAATTTCCACCGTAGTACCGTTCCATACGCCGGTAATCCGGGTTTTGACCAGCGGAATAGCCTTGACCGCATCAATCATCTGATTATAGATTCCTTCCGAGATGTAATATTCAATCTCCTGGCGGCTGATCCCCTTGCCATCCTTGAAGGTATGTGTAAAGGTAACCTCTCCTGAATCCAAATCGGTAATTTTGCGCACCCGCAGTTCCTGCCCGTCTTCGATCGCGAGATAGGTCTGATCTATGCTGTGCCGGGTGAGTACCGTAAGCTGTCCGTCCTCTATAAGCCGCTCCGGATATTCCGGCAGCAGAAACTTGCGTTCAATTTCCATAGCCATGCTGTTCGCTCTCTCCTCTTCCAGTTCCGCTTATATTTTATATTATTAATCATCATAGGGTCGTGTCATACGCAAGTCAATCGCAAAAGCCGAATCTTATGGGAAAAAGCCGGTGCGAGTAGCCAGCATATGCTTAGGCTAAAACCATTTTTGCTGAGTCCGCGTTTCTGCCTGAAAGGTTGCTTGTTGAGCTGGTACGGCTGTTGCTCCATAGAAGAATTAGAGCCTTGCCACATCCTAACTGCACTTCGTGCAACTAAAAAGGCGCATATCAGCGTTAATCAAAATATAATTGCACTTTGTACAGTTAAATATCGCCGATACCAGGAAAAGTAAGCTTACTGTCCTTTTTAAGTGTACGAAATGCAATTATCGCTGAAAATAGACCGCTGCAGCTCTTTTTAATTGCAGTAAATGCAATTATGTACTTCTGTGAGCTTGACGCTACCTGGTGCTGGTGAGCAGCCGCCGATTTTGAGCTATTATGAGCTAGGAGCTATATCAGCAGAGATGCCTCGTTGCAGCATACAGACGTCAGATTCAGTATTCACAAGAAGACGGGGCATCCCCTGCTGGGATACCCCGTCTCAATGACTTTACCGCTGCATCTAGCAGCGGCTACTCTTCTCCAAGCGGATACAGCAGCGGTACCACCCGTCCGGCGCCGACATCAATCAGGCCGTGATCCGTGATTTTAAGTGCAGGACTGACAGGGAGCGAATGGGTGCTGATCGACATAATCGGGTTGTAATGATTATAACCCAGCGATTCCATTGCCGTCCGCAGCGCGAGCACGCGCTCAGCCGTCTCTGCAAGCGGTGCTTCGGTCAGGATACCGCCAACCGGCAGCTCCAGCAATGCGAGCACTTCACCATCACATACGACGCAGAAGCCGCCTTGTGCAGCTATTACTGTATTCGCCGCCAGGATCATGTCCTCAGGGTTATGACCTACGACGAGCAGATTGTGATTGTCATGCGAATACGTAGTCGCAATGGCGCCGCGTTTAATCGTGTCGCCGCCGATCAGGCCGTAGGCGCGGTTGCCGTTTTTGCCATAGCGCTCAAAGGTGGCGATCAGGCCATAGCCGCTTTCCTGCCACTGCAGCTGGCCGCCCTTAACCTCGGCCGCAGCGTGCTTCTCTTCGGTAAACGTGGACACGTTGTTGACCATCATCACCCGGCAGCCATAGCAGCCGTCCGCCAGCTCTGATGACACCGCGAAGTCGCTTGCAGCCAATGGAGCCAACTGCACGCTGCGGTAGAAATGGGCCGGGAACCGCGGCCCCCGCTCCACCTGAGGCAGCGGCTGCATGCGGTCGTAGACCTGGACGCCCCGTTTGTAGACCTTATCAATAGCGAAGCTGGCCAGATCCGACAGCAGTACATAATCGGCGGCTTTGTTCGGGGCGATCACGCCGCGGTCAGCCATCTTCATCCGCCGGGCCGGGGTGAAGGTAGCAGCATAGACTGCATCCTCCGGGGCCATGCCCATGGCGATGGCTTTACGTACCAGATGATCAAGGTGCCCGGTCTGCACCAGGGAATCGGTCATCACATCATCGGTCACGAAGCAGAAATGCTCGCTGACCGCATGGCTGATCAGATACTCCATCACATCGGGGGTCATCGATTTCTCCTGAATCTCGATGAACATCCCGGCTGCAATCCGTGCGGTAAGCCCTTCGATGCTCTGGTGGGTGTGATCTGAATCAATCCCGGCATAGATCAGGCGGTGCAGATCAAGGTCCAGCAGCTTCGGCGTATGCCCCTCGATGACAAGACCGGGATAACGGCTGCGGACATGCTGGATGATGCGGTTGCTTTTGCAATCAGGGTCGCGGATGACATCAACATAATTCATCACTTCGCCCAGACAGATCATCTGCTCCGTCTCCATCAGCTCGTCGATATCGGCAATTTCAATCGAGCCGCCCGTTGTCTCCAGCGGAGTCGCCGGCACCGAGCTTGGAATCGCATAGAACATGTCCACCTGACAGTCCCGGCTGGCCCGGATCATCTCATGTACACCTTCTACGCCGAATACATTGGCCATTTCATGCGGTTCTGGAACAATTGTTGTTACCCCATGCTGCAGAATACCGTAGGAGAAGGTCTCCGGCGTAATCATCGTGCTCTCGATATGCAGATGGATATCAATCAGGCCTGGCACCATATACCGGCCTTCCGCCTGAATGACTTCCCCGGCTGTGAACGTCTCCGCGCCGAGCGCCCCCACATAGAGGAAACGCCCCTCCTTCACGGCGACATTCGCCGTCTCGAACCGTTTATAGTAACTGTTGTACACTTTAGCGTTCAGTATAAGTTGATCTGTAATCATCATGTATGCTCCTTATGAAGCGCTACTGCACCAGCACCAGCTTCTCTTTTGGAAAATAAACCGTAACCTGCTGTCCTTGAATGAAAGGCTGCTCCATTTCCTGATTAACGGTGAATACACCCAGCTCCGTCTCCACCTGGTATTGATAGCTGCGGCCGAGATACGTGCTGATCTGCACCGTGCCAGGCAGTGTGTTGCCGGCGGTGTTTGGATCAGGCGCAGTGCCGAGCAATTGCAAATCATCAGGGCGGATGGCACCAAGCAATCCGGTATTGCCTTCCCCGCCCGGCCGTTTGGCCGCCAGGAACTTCAGCGCTCCCCGGCTGAGCTCGATATCCGTTCCCTCGTCATTCCTGCCCTCAAAGGAAATGAAGTTTCCGAACCCGATAAACCGGGCCACAAATTCACTGGCCGGGTATTTGAAGATCGCCGATGGCTTGTCGAGCTGCTCGATCTTGCCATTATTCATCACGGCTACCTGATCGGAGATGGAGAAGCATTCCTCCTGGTCATGGGAGACATAGACGGTCGTAATGCCCAGCTCCTGCTGGATGCGGCGGATTTCCACCCGCATATTCACCCGCAGATTGGCATCAAGATTACTGAGCGGCTCGTCGAACAGCAGCAGGTCCGGCTCGATGACCAGCGCTCTGGCAATCGCTACCCGTTGGCGTTGTCCGCCGGAAAGGGCAGCGGGCAGTCTTTTCTCAAAGCCGCCCAGACTGACAATTTCCAGCATCCGGGTAACCCGCTTCTTAACCTCCGCTTCCTTCAGCTTCCGCAGCCGGAGGCCGAACGCCACATTGTCATAAACTGACAGATGCGGGAACAGCGCGTAGCTCTGAAACACAAAACCGAAATTCCGCTTTTCCACGGGGATCTTGGTATAGTCCTTCCCGCCGAACATAAATGCTCCTGATTCCGCGTTCAGAAAACCGGCGATCAGCCGCAGTGTGGTCGTTTTGCCGCAGCCGCTTGGGCCGAGCAGCGAGAGAAGCTGCCCCTTGGCCAGCGACAGATTGAAATCCTCCAGGATCAAACGGTTGTCATACGCAACCGATACATGATCAAGACTTAATAGTGACATTGCGTTATGCCTCCGTTTATCGTTTGGTAAAATAAGCGAATCCCATCAGACGCTCAATGACGAACATCAGCGCCGCCGTCAGCACCATCAGAATGACTGAAATCGCGGCAATCGTGGGATCGAAGTAATTTTGCACATAGGTCAGCATTTGAATCGGCAGGGTACTGATCCCCGGGCCGGTCATGAACACGGAAATGTCCACATTGTTGAAGGATTCCAGAAAAGCGATCAGAATGGCCGCCAGAATACCGGAACGGATATTGGGCAGGACCACTTTAAAGAACGTGTACAATCTGGAAGCTCCCAGGCTCTGCGCCGCTTCTTCCACAGCGAAATCGAAATTCTCCAGACTCGAGGCAATCACCCGGATAATAAAAGGCAGCATGATTACCGTATGTCCGATTAACAGTCCGGCCACAATCGGCAGACCATACACTACAATCAGGTAGCGCAGCAGCGTGAAGCCCAGAACAATGCCGGGAATCAGGACGGGGGACAGAAAAATCGCATTCAGCGTATCCCGCCCGCGGAACCGGTATCTGCTCAGCGCGTAGGCTGCAGGCACACCCAGGAGAAGCGCCAGCAGATTGCCGAGCAGCGAGATTACAATCGAGGTCTTGAAGGTCTCCATGAACGCGCTGACCTCGAAGATATTTTTGTACCACTTCAATGAAAAGCCCTCAGGGGGGAATTTCAGGACTGTGCCCGGCTCAAAGGAAGTAACGGAAATGATGATGAGCGGACCCAGCAGAAAAATAAAGACCAACAGCGTATACAGCGACAGCGCGCGGTTTCCTTCCTTCATGTTCTCACCCCTTCGGATTTAATCGGTTGGCCCAGACGTTCATCAGCCCCACGACCACAAATGTAATGACGATCATAATTACGGCAATAACCGAGGCCGACTGCCAGTCATTCAGCGTCATGGCATTCTGGTACAGGAAGGTGGAGACTACCCGTTCCTTACCCCCGAGCAGCGCCGGCGTGGTATAGGCCGTCAGACTGCCGACGAAGACGAGAATTCCGCCGATGATCAGCCCCGGCACTGTCAGCGGGAAGGTGATTTTGCGGAACGCCGCAAACGGGGAAGCGCCCAGACTGCGCGCCGCCCGGACCAGCTCATGATCCAGATTCTCCATAACCCCCAGCAGTGTGATGATGATCAGCGGCAGGAATAAATGCACCAGCCCGATCATCATTGCCGTAGGCGTATAGAGAATATCCAGGGGCTTTTCGATCAGCCCGGTGTTGACCAGGAAGGAGTTGATCAGCCCCTTTTTGCCGAGAATAATCATCCAGCTGAAGGAACGCACAACGGGACTGGTCAGCAGCGGGAAGATCGACAGCGCCAGCAGAAGGCTCTTCTTCCGTGCGCTTGCCCGCGAAATATAATAAGCCGCCGGATACCCGAGCAGCATGCAGACCAGCGTGGTCACGACACTTACCCGGAGCGTAGTCAGCAGGATGCGGTTAAAGTACCCGTCGCGGAAAAAATGCAGATACCCTTCCAGCGTCAGCTTCCCATCCTGCACGAAAGTGGAGGCAATGGTCAGCGTGATCGGGACCAGCATGAAGGCCGCCAGGAACAAGAGGCCCGGCAGCAGCAGATACATTGCTCTTTTGTTCTTCATTTTCTAATGACTCCCGTCCTTCTTCGGCTCTTGGTTCAAGCTATCAATGAAACACTCCAGAAAAGCAGCCGCGTCTACCTCCAGGCAGACAGCGGCATTTACCGGCTTGCCCAGCCGGTTCTGGAAATCACAGACGGTCTGGCCGTCGCACAGCTCGCTGCGGGTCTCCACGTCCACATAATAATCGTGCACGGTGACGAACCCGCGGTTCAGTGCCACGCCAACCGCCAGCGGATCATGCAGGGCACAGGCCTGCACACCGTTGCGCTCATAATAACGCTTCCGGTAGCCGGAGGTGCTCTGCTCCACATAATCGCGGATTGCCGGAATGCGCAGCTTCGCAATGTCCTCCGCGCTAAGCAGCGCACGGCGGGTCACATCCAGCCCGACCAGCGTCAGCCGGGGGAACCCGGCAGCCAGTACCTGCTTCGCGGCCTCCGGATCGACGTACATGTTGTATTCTGCCGTCGGCGTGATATTGCCGAAGCCCTGCACCACGCCGCCCATGACGATTACCTCGGCGGCATGCTGTGTAAGCTCCGGGCATTTCTGCAGCGCGCGCGCCAGATTGGTCAGCGGCGCGGTCATGATCAGCGTGATTTCGCCAGGCTGCGCCAGCACCTGGCGGATGATGAAGTCCTCCGCAGGCTCTGCTTCGGCCTGCTTTGTTACCGGCATATCACCCAATGCACCGCCGATGCCATCCGCACCGTGCACACGGTGCTCAAAAATCGCTTCGCGGGCCAGCGGCTTGTCCGCTCCGCGATATACCGGAATCTGCCCGGACACGCCGAGCAGCTGGAGAATTTTGCAGGTGTTCAGGGTTGCCTGATCCAGTGAGACGTTGCCGCTGACCGTGGTGATGCCAAGAATGTCGAGCTGTCCGCTCGTCACCGCCAGCATAATCGCCAGCGCGTCATCCACCCCTGTATCTACGTCCAGAATGACTTTTTTACGCCCCGTCATCCTTAGCCGCCAATCTCACGGTTGAAGCGGTCCGTCCACTCTGTAATGTGCTCGTTCACGAAGGACATATCCAGCTTGCGCAGCTTGCCGATGACATCCGGTCCGTACGTTACGCCCACAGCTTCTTCAGGTGTCAGCATTACGTTCATATTGACAGGGGAATCGACCTTTGCTTTGGCGGATGCCGCCTGCACTTCATCGCTCAGCTGCCAGTTGATGAATTCTTCGGCAAGCTCTTTATTGTTGCTGCCTTTGACAACGTTGACTGTATTCATTACAGCATAAGCACCTTCAGACGGTGCGATAAATTTGGCGTCTGGCACAGCAGCCTGCAGATCCTTGAAGTACATTTCCATAATCGGACCGCCGGCAATTTCCTCCTGGCCGAACATGTTCACATACTCGGAAGTCTGGCCGTAGTATTTAACAACATTACTGTCCAGCTCCTTCAGCTTCGTGAATGCTGTATCCTCGTTGAAGTCCGCATTGCCCGCCGCAAGAGATGCCGCATCTACAACCATTGGACCTGCTGTAGCTGTAATTGCCGGCATCGCCAGGTTTTTATCAAACTTCGTCCACAGATCGCTCCAGCCGGTTACGTCACCTTTAACCAGTGCCGGATTATAGGCAATTCCCAGGCGTCCGATCGTATACGCAGGACCATATTCTGCACCCAGCGGGGCTTTGGCGATATCATAAAGGTTCTGGAGATTCGGAATCTTGCTGCTGTCGATCGTTTCGAACAACCCTTCATTAATTGCCTGCTGCGCATAATAGTCCGACAGATAAATGACATCCACATCGGAGCTGCCTTGACGGATTTTGTTCAGACGCTCGGCGTTGTTGCCGATTTCCACCACAATTTTCACATTGTGCTCTTTCTCAAACGGCGCATAGACCGATTCCTTGAAGAAATCTTCTGAAAAGCCCCAGGTGGAGACAACCAGTTCCGTAGGCTCGCCCGATTGTGCCGCTTCGGGTGCAGCTGCGTTATTTGTTCCTGTGTTGTTCGTCGAGGTATTGTTGCCGCAAGCAGCAAGCACAGCAGTCAGTGTAAGGGCAAGACCCGCATTCATTATTTTTTTCATTAGTAAATAACCTCCCAAGTGTAATATGCTGTACAAATCCAGTCTTCATCCTATAGTTGCGGCAATTTCAGTTCTCTTCATTCCAGTGAGCTTCTGGCGGAAAACGGTTTGGCAGCACCTCCTGCTGGTAGTAAAATCTTGATTCCCCTTATTTTTTCATAAAAAAAAGAAAAGCATTCTTGTAGGAACAAGAACACTTTTCTTTGTATAAACAAAGCAAAGAGCTACCCGTAATAGAAGGACGGTCTTCGCTTAAGATAGATCAAAAACGAAAATCCGCGGATATCATATTGAATCTGTCATTCTCCGGCCAATATCATATTCGTAAAGGCCCACCCCGTCGGTGCGTCGTAATCCCTCAGCAGAACCTCAATCGTTAGTCCCATCTCTGCTTCAAGTCTTTCCTTAAATCTCTTCTTAAACAGCAGTGACATCCGAAAATCTACTTCCTGCTTAAGTTCAGGCGCCTCGCCCTCCAGGGCGGTCGACCGGGGAGATCTGCGGTGCTTGGCGTGAAAGGTAATGACCCGCTGATCAACAGTAACGCGGAGCAGGGTCGTCCCGAAACCAAACAAATCCTTAGAGACCTCATTGTAGATCTGGCACATTTTCTTCTTCTGCTCGCTGTTTTCCAGTTCTGCCATGAAACCACCTTTGAAAACAGAATATCGTACAATTCCTTCGATAGCAATTGTTATTATACATAAATATCGCATTTTCGGCAACAAAAAAGCAATAACTCACATGAAAGTTACATTAAACACGAACAATTAGCACTTTTCAGCGGGTCAACGTTCAGTAAAATGTGCCGAATTCAGACGCACTTTCACCTCTCAGTGGTTCCCCAAACAAAACAAAAGAAGCCAAGTCCCCCTGGCTTCTCCTGTTCTCCTAAATGCTAATTATGCTTGCGCCTTTAAGTGGAAACATCCGCTCACATAGTCCTGCTGGATGTCCGGCAGCGCCAGCCCGGCCTGCATCAGCCGGTCACCGCCGTATACTTCACCGCTGTCTGTAAGCGTGTAGTTATAGTCGGGGTTCAGGCCGCTGAGCAGGAGGCTGCGGCGCGGCGGGTAAGGCACAGCCATTACCCGGAAGTAATAGACCAGCGCCTCGCGCTGATCGTCCGAGACGAACATCCAGGCCGTCTCGTTGCCCTCGAACGGGCTCTGCAGCCGGTACAGATTGCCCCGCTGCACCAGGCCGCGAATTTCTTTATAATTCGCTACCTGCTCTTTCACCAGCTCCTTCTCCTCGTCCGTGAACTTCGTCAGGTCAAGCTCATAGCCGAAGTTCCCGGACATGGCGACATCCCCGCGGAAGGACAGCGGCGTGACGCGTCCAACCTGGTGATTCGGCACCGCCGAGACATGCGCGCCCATCGCACTGACCGGATACACCAGGCTGGTGCCGTACTGGATCTTCAAGCGTTCCGCGGCGTCAGTGTCGTCGCTGGTCCAGGTCTGCGGCATATAGTAGAGCAGACCCGGATCGAAGCGGCCGCCGCCGCTGGAGCAGCTCTCGAAGAGAATATGCGGGAAGTCCGCCGTCAGGCGCTCGATCAGCTCATACAGGCCCAGCACATAGCGGTGGGCAGTTTCCCCCTGGCGCTCAGCCGGCAGGCAAGCCGAGCCGATCTCCGTCAGGTTGCGGTTCATGTCCCATTTGACATAAGCAACCGGCACGGTGGAGAAGATCTTGCTCAGCGCATCGTAGATGTACTCCCGGACCTCCGCACGGGTGAAGTCCAGCACCAGCTGCCAGCGGGCTTCGGTGCGGCGGCGTCCCGGCACATGAAGGCACCAGTCCGGATGCTCACGGTACAGCTCGCTGTCCGGCGAGATCATTTCCGGCTCCACCCACAGGCCGAACTGCATACCAAGGTCGTTGACCCGCTTCGCCACATCAGCCAGTCCGCCCGGCAGCTTACGCAGGTCCTCGGTCCAGTCGCCAAGCGAGGAGTTGTCGGAATCGCGCTTGCCGAACCAGCCGTCATCGAGCACAAACAGCTCGATGCCCAGCTTCGAGCCTTCGGCGGCGATCTCCACCAGCTTGTCGGCATTGAAATTGAAATAGGTTGCCTCCCAGTTGTTCACCAGAATCGGCCGCTCCTTGTCGCGGTACATCCCCCTTACCAGACGGGTGCGGTACAGGCGGTGATAAATCCGCGACATGCCCCCAAGGCCTTCATTCGAGTAGACCATAACAACTTCAGGAGTCTGGAAGCTTTCTCCCGCAGCCAGATGCCAGGAGAAGTCAAAAGGGTTCAGCCCAATGCAGAGACGGGTCGAACCAAAGGCATCCACCTCCGCTTCAGCCGCAAACCCGCCGCTGTAGACCAGCGAGAAGCCGTATACCTCGCCCTGGTGCTCGTCTGTACCCGGCTTGGCCAGCGCGGCAAACGGATTGTGCTGATGGCTGCTCATTCCTCGGCGGGACTGGAGTGCGGTAGTGCCCTGCTCCAGTCGTCTGCGGGTCAGATTCGCTTCCCGCGACCAGCCGCCGGAAAGATAGATCAGATCAAACTGGCCGTCCTCCGGGAAATCGACGGAAGCGCTCAGCGCGCGCAGCAGGTCAAGCGGCGCCTGGCCGTCATTAACAAATTCTACCGAGCGGGCAATCACATCCGTGTCACGATATACGGTATAGCGTAAAATAACGTTCAGCGACGAGTAATCATCTCGCAGCGTAATTTCCAGCGTATCTGCTTCTTCAGGGGACTCCACATACACGGAAGGAAGTCCGGCGAGCGTTGGCTTGCCCTGCAGTACACGGTATCCGGTGTACTGCAGCTCAGTAATCCGCGTGCCGTCCGTAAGCTTGGCCTGATAAGCCGGCACGCGGTAATCGCCCGTGCCGTACTGCGGATATTCCTGCGGAAGCCGGTCCAGGCCGGTACCCGCCCCGAGATGCGGCAGTCCACCCAGATTGCCGTCATGGCGCAGTTTTTTACCCCAATAGACATGCATCGGATAGTTATTGAAGATGCCGATAATATAACTCATACCCTTGCTCTGTAAATGAAATATCCCCTTGTCTTCCTGTACCCAAATTGCCATGGTCCGGTTCCTTCTCTCTACTGTTTTTTACCCCAGGTAATCTTCCTTCACATAGTCAGCCATCGAATGAATCTCAAGCCCCTTTGGCGCTGCGGGAATGAATTCCCGATCTCCATTGCCCCGCAGCATAAACTGCACGGTCTTCGGCTCACCCGGAAGCAGATCAAAGAAGTTATCCGAGAAGATACCTTCCTCTTCTGCCGTCAGGTATACCCCTCTGGCCAGCACGTCGCTGCTGACCGTAAAGTCCAGGCTGCCCGGAATCTCGGTCACCGTAAGAACCGGCCGGTTCAGCTTGCTGTCCTTGGCCGCAGCGAAGTAATGCTCCTTACGCTCCAGTAGGGAGCCGTCCGCCAGCAGAGAAGCCACCAATACCACATGCTTCGGATCGTTGCCCTGCAGCAGTTCCGCAGTCGGCACCGCGAAGACCACCGCCGCCGAATCGGCCTCCAGTTGGACCGGCTGTGTCCATTCACGCAATAGCGAGCCGCTGAAATCATACAGCCGGAGTACCAGTTCACCAACCAGTGCCTTTTGAAGATCTGAAACGGCATGCACTTGCAGGTTCTCCCCATCCATCTCTTCAATAGAGAGCAGAAGTTCCTGGAAGCTTTTGCGCACCGTATATTGCAGTGCCTTCCAGCGGCCGTAATAATCCATGCCAGCCCAGGAAGCCACCGGCCAGCAGTCGTTCATCTGCCAGTACAACGTTCCCATGCAATACGGTTTGTTTCTTCTGTGGCTTTCAATAGCAATTCTCATCGCCTCTGCCTGAAGAATCTGACTCATATACAGGAATGACCTGAAGTCCTTCGGCTGCGGCAGGTAGATGTCCATATACTCTTTAATGATCAGGTTGCCCCGCCCGTTCTTCTGGTGAGCCAGCATCACTTCCGATTCCAGCTCCATATCCTCTTCCTCCGCGTAGCTCAGCACCGATTTCAGCTCAGGGAAGGACTGGAAGCCGTATTCGCTCATGAAGCGGCCTACCTTGACGTTATAGTTCTCAAAAGGCTCAATCCCGTGCCATACACCCCAGTAATGAATATCGCCCTCACCCATGATCCGCGTCGCATGCTGATCTTGATCAGCAGTAAGTTCACGAAGCGGAGAGGATGGCCAGTAATCAGCACCCGGATGATAAGCCGCTACCGCTTCCGGCAGAATGCGGTGGAAGATTTCTTCATAATAACCCCAGAGCGTTTCGCGGATCTCAGCGCTGTAGCCTTCTTTCCAGCCCCAGCCCATGTTATCCTCATACTGCGACCAGGCGGAGTCAATCTCATTATTGCCGCACCATAGGGCGATGCAGGGATGATTGCGCAATCTGCGCACGTTGTATTCTGCTTCCTTCCGTACATTCTCAAGAAAAGGCTCATCTCCCGGGTACATGCTGCAGGCGAACATGAAATCCTGCCAGACCAGCAGCCCATACTCATCGCACAGCCGGTAAAAAACTTCCTCCTCATAGACTCCGCCGCCCCACACCCGCAGCATGTTCATGTTCGACTCTACCGCTGTGGCAATCTCGTGCCGGTAACGTTCCTCCGTTATTTCCGTGGTGAAGCTGTCGTTCGGAATATGGTTGGAGCCCTTTGCGAATACCGGGACGCCGTTCAGCTCAAACTGGAATGAAGCGCCCTTCGCATCAGGTTTGCGGATCAGCTTGATTTCCCGCAGCCCGGTAGTTACTTCTGCACTGGACAATACCGTAGCGCTATCCAGCAGTTCTGCCTGGAAGGTAGTTAAATGAGGCGTGCCCAGCCCATTGCACCACCATAACTCCGGCTGGTCAACGACAATATCCATCTCCACAGTGTGCTTGCCGGAAGGAACAGAAACCGCTTGCATCCATTCCTGTCCATTAGCAGTCGTGATCCGCAGCATTCCCTCGCAAGCTTGCGGAGCTTCAATCTCCACGACAGCTGTAAGCCGCGCCTCTTCCCGCTTAACTTCATTCTGGCGGATATAGAGATCCGTAATGGCTGCGGCATCCCGGCCTTGCAGCACCGCTTCCCGCCAGATTCCGCTGGTAAGAAATCTCGGGCCCCAGTCCCAGCCATAATGATACGGAGCTTTGCGGGCAAATACGCTAATCCGCTGCTCTTGCAGTCCGCCCAGCTCTGATTGATCATTGGGCGCCGGCAGATCATACCCCAGCTGCGCCAGCTTCGGCAGGTCTTCCTTAACTACGGAACGGAATTTCACGAGAATTTCATTGTCACCGGCCACCAGCAGCCCTTTGACATTTACAGTCCAGGCCCGGAACATGTTGTCTGCTGAAAGCGCATGCACATTATTCACAAAAACATCGGCATAGGTGTCCAAGCCCGCAAAGACCAATTCCGTAATGGCCAGGCTCTGCCATTCTTCTTCCAGCCGCAGCTTGCTTCTGTACTCCCAGTCCTTCTTGTCGATCCATTGCAGCTCATGCTCGTTCTTTCCATAAAAGGGCTGCGAAATAAGTCCATTGCGGAGCAAATCCGTGTGCACCGTTCCCGGCACAACCGCCGGAAGCCACGTTTCATCACCGCAGGCTCTAAATTCCCAGTTTGTCAATTCAAGATGATATGATTTCATAAGTCCTCCCTATTTCAGCAAAATTCATTTGTTTCATTATATTTTGTTATCTTATTGTTAGCAACAAAGTAATTATAAACCCAGAAAGAAAACAAATAAAGACAATAAATAATAATTGAATACATTTAATGCTGGAATCAATGACGCTATAATGATAATGTAAACGCTAACATCAAAACGAAAAGGGGACAACGTAATGAGAAACAAGTTATTTTCGTTATTTTTTGTTATCACCATGACTTTCTCTTTATCTCTGACAGGCTGCGGATCGAACAATAATAACAACGCAGCTAAAGCCACAGATGAGCCGGCTGCAACCAAAGCACCAGAGAATTCCGGCAGTGAAGCAACTACTGAGCCAGCGGCTGGAAGCGGTTCCGACATTAGCGGAAAGATTACCTTCCTGACCAACAGAACCGATATGATCGGCAAAGAGTATGACGAATATGTTAAACGCTTTAACGAGAAGTATCCGAACATAAAGGTCGAGTTCGAAGCTTCCCAAACAGACTACAACCAGCAAGCCAAGGTCAGAATGGCCAGTGGTGAGCTTCCCGATGTGATGTTCATTCCTTCCATTCCCAACTCCGATCTTCCGAAATATTTTGCTTCCCTGGACGATCTCGGCCTGAATGATCAGATCACCTTTAAAGATTTCAAATCCTATGAAGGCAAGCTTTACGGAATTACCACAGGTAACTCCACCACTGGGATTGTTTACAATAAAAAAGCCTTCGCCGATGCAGGCATCACCGAGGTTCCGAAGACTTGGGATGAATTCCTCGCTGCCTGCGAAAAGCTTAAAGCCAAAGGTGTCGTTCCGCTCGCTTCCAACTTCAAGGACAAATGGCCGCTTAACGATTGGGTGTACTCTGTTCCCCGCGTGATTGCAGGCAACCCGGATTTCCCGAACGAAAAGCTGACCTCCGAAACACCTTTCACTATGGACAACGGCTACGGAAAATCACTCAATCTGCTTAGAGATCTGAACGAAAAGGGCTATCTGGAAAAAGACATCAACTCCACCAACTGGGAACAATCGAAGAAGGACATTGCCTCAGGGAAATTCGCCATGTACTTCCTGGGCAATTGGGTCATCAATCAAGTCATCGGCGCCGGCACTACTTCTGACAATGTAGGTTTCTTCCCTCTTCCTTATGATAACTCGGGCACCCTTACTGCACCGCTCAGCCCTGACTTCTTCTACGCTGTGGCCAAGGACAGCAAAAATCTGGATGCTGCCAAAGCGTTCGTGAAATGGATGATCGAGGATTCCGGTTATGAGGATTTTGCCGGATTTATCTCCCCGCTGAAAGGCAAAGAATCCAAGCTGACTCAACTGAAGGAATTCCAGGCGACTGGCGTAACCCTGCAAGAGGGTACAGTGGATGATGCCAAGGTAACAGAGATTACTAACAAGGCGCAGCTCGATCTGCCGGCTATGGCACAGGAGTTCGTCCTGGCCAAGGACCCGCAATCCGTCTTCGACAAATGGAACAAATCCTGGGCCAAAGCAAAAAAAGACCTCGGCTATTAATCTTAAGCAAGACCAGTAACGTTAGAACCTAGCAATCCCCCGGCGCAAAATGGATTATCGCTTTCTCCGGATAATCCATTTTGTCGTCATTGACCAAAGCGCTATTCAGAAAGAAGGTTAAGCGATGTTCGGAACATTATCCTATAACAAACAAAAGCTCATTATCATTGTATCCTTCCTGCTGATTCCACTGCTCCTGCTGGCGACATTCACTTATTATCCGGCCATTAAACTGGTCTATTACAGCTTTACCAACTGGGACGGGTACAGCCCTGAGAAGCCTTGGGTCGGTCTGGACAATTACCGCGAGGTTTTTGGCAATCCTGATATTTTCAAGGTGTTCACCCATAACTTTGCCTACTTTGCGATGGGGATAGTCCAGAATATTGTCGCCATTTATTTCGCCGTTGTGCTGAACAGCAAGCTGCGGGGTAAAAACGGGTTCCGGATTATGCTCTTCCTGCCTTATATCATGAACGGTGTAGCCGTGGCCTTCATGTTCGGCTATGTGTTTGATACTACCAATGGTTCACTCAATATGTTCCTGAACAGCATCGGCCTCACCGGACTAGGACAGACCAGTTGGCTCGGTACTGAAGGACTGGTGAACTACTCGCTCGCTTCCACTGGTTTTTGGCGGTTCATGGGCTACAATATGGTCATTTACATTGCCTCGCTGCAGGCGATTCCGAAAGACATTTATGAAGCGGCCAAAATAGATGGTGCAGGCTCGTTTCAGACGTTGTGGAGAATTACACTGCCGAATATGAAGCCCGTCATTCAATTGAATTTATTCCTGACCGTAACCGGCGCGCTGGAAGTGTTCGATCTGCCGTTCGTACTGACGAAGGGCGGCCCGGCGGGTGCCAGCCAGACCTATGTTCAGCGGGTAGTGGATACCGCCTTTGCTTTTAATAACTACGGCCTGGCCTCAGCGATGAGCGTTATCCTGATCTTCATTGTCGTTGTCGTGCTCTTACTGCAGCAATTGGTTCTTAACCGGGGAGGAGATAAGTAGCCATGGAACATTCCAAACTTAGCCTAAAAGACATTTTTAAATACTTCACGCTGCTTATCGGCGTATTCGTCGTACTCTTTCCGCCTTATGTCGTGGTGGTCAACGCCTTCAAATCAACCGAAGAATTTAACAGCAGCAGTTCCATGGCTCTGCCGCGCAGTTTCTTCAACTTCGATAACTTCGTGACTGTGTTTCAGCGCGGCGGACTGCTCAGCGGCTTCGGCAACGTGCTGATTATTATCATTATTACATTGACCCTGAACATTCTGTTTGGGACAATGGTGGCATATGTACTGGGGCGGTTCTCTTTCAAGTTGAAGCCGATTGTATTCGGCGCTTATCTTGTGGCGACCATCATTCCAAGCATTACTACTCAGGTAGCGACCTTTGGCATCATCAAAAGTATGGGCCTCTACAACACCTTGGGTGCTCCGATCGTCCTCTATATCGGAGCAGACGTCATTCAGATCATCCTGTATTTACAGTTCATCCGCAACATCCCCGTTGATCTCGATGAGAATGCAATGGTTGAGGGTGCATCCCTGTTCAAAATCTACCGTTCGATCATCTTCCCGCTGCTGTCACCGGCGACGGCAACACTGATTATTTTGAAGACGATCAGCATCTACAATGACATGTACATCCCCTATCTATATATGCCAAAACAAAGCCTCGGCGTCGTTACCACCGTCCTCATGCGTTTTCAGGGGGTCAATACAGCCGATTGGAATTTGATCTGTGCAGCCATTCTGCTTATCCTGCTGCCGACAGTCATTCTTTACTTCTTCCTGCAGCGTTATATCTTTGAGGGGGTAACCAGCGGCGCCGTCAAATAGGGGGTACGGAAAGGAATAACCATAGTGGTCTCTTACATCCGGAGAATTGTGCGCAGCATATGGCTGTTCCTGGCCAACCTGCCAATGGAGCGAAAGCTGATTGTCGTATTTATTTTTCTGATCTCCCTGCCAATCACTTACGTCAGCTATCTTTCTTCACGCTCCACCTTCAACTCGGTGCTGTCGAGCTCCACAAAGAGTGCCGGACAGATGGCAGACAGCGCTTCGGATACCATAGACCGGTATGTTGCCGATCTCAAGCGGTACACGGCGCTGCCGCTGTACAATACCGATGTTCAGTTCTACCTGGAGCAGCGTAATACCGATTGGGAAAAGAACACCAGCATGTCGATGTTCCTGAGCTATTTGAACCATACGAAAGAACAGATTATTGCCGTATACTTAGTGGACAAATACGGTTCCGTATTTTTTGACAGGGCTCCCGGCATCAATGAATTGTTCCCGGCGGAACGGCTGGCGCAGTGGCAAAGCCTCACCGAGGGGGCCGGTGTAGCTCCGGTAGTCCAAGGCAGGCATACGATCCGTGTAAACTCCGGTGACCACAAAGAGGTGTTCAGCGTTTTGCGCACCATTACTTCGGTCAGCACGCTCAAAAATATCGGAATCCTTGTCTTCGACATTGATATCAACAACCTCTTCAAGGGGATCGTTGATCCTGTAAACGCCGTCACCCAGGGCAATACGCTGATCGTGGACGACAAGGGCGAATTAATGTACGACGGTGAGCATATGGACGGCCAAGAGACCCCGAAACAACGGGAACATGCACAGATGCTGCTGCAGAAAGTTACCACTCCCAATGGCCACTTTCAAATCACTTTGGATGGCCTTGATGTTCTTGCAGTGTACAGGGTATCCCAGAAGACCGGTTGGACGACCATTGTCTCCATTCCGCTGGACCGTATCCTCTCCCCGGTGGAGAAGAACCGCAACCGGCTGATTTTCACTACTCTGTCGATTATTGCCTTCGCGCTCGTCGTTGCCACTTTTATTTCCTATGCACTGACCAAACCGCTGAAGTCGATGGTCCGTCTGATGAAGCAGGTGCAGCACGGCAATCTGGATGTCTGGCTGCATCCGAAATATAATGACGAAATCGGGATGCTCGGCAGCCACTTCAACCGGATGATTATCCGGGTCAAGGATCTGCTTCAGGAGGTCTCCCTTACGGAGAAACGCAAACAAAAGGCAGATATGCGGGCGCTGCAGAACCAGATTAACCCGCATTTTATTTACAATACGCTGGAATCCATCCGCATGCTGGCGGAGAGCAGTGATGACCCCCGCGTCGCGAAGCTCACCTATCTGCTTGGGCTGCAGATGCGTTACGGCATTGTCCGCAGTGAAGAAACCGTTACGATCCGGCATGAGCTGGATCATGTGCGTAATTATTTGCATCTGCTGCAAATCCGCTTTCCGGATAAATTCCGGCTCAATATCCATGTGCCGGAGGAATTCCTGCCGCTGCCGGTGATCAAGCTGGTCTTCCAGCCGATTGTCGAGAATGCCGTTTTTCACGGGCTTGAACCTAAGGAGGGGCCGGGCACACTGAACATTACGGCTTGGGAGGAGGACGGTAAAACTGTATTTTGCGTCGAGGATGACGGAATAGGTATGGATGAGGATACCCTGCGCGCTTTGAATAACAGTCTGATGGGCGGGGCAGACGGTGAAATGTTCGGAATCGGTCTGCGAAATGTGAATGAGCGCATCCGTCTGCATTACGGCGGCTCCTTCGGATTACACGTGCAGAGTGAACTTGGCACAGGAACCCGTGTGACCTTACGAATCGAGGATCTTTCAGACGATCACAGCGAAGAATAATATCATTCCAACAAGGGGGACTCGGCTTGCTGCGTATTGCGATTGTAGATGATGAAGTTCTGATTCGCGAAGGTCTGGCACGAATGATCAGCAAAGAGAGCAGCACCTTCGTTGTCGCCGGCATTTATCCGGACGGCAAACATTTGCTTGATGCGCTCCCCTCGCTCCACCTTGACGTTGTTATAACCGATATCCGTATGCCGCAAATCGACGGGCTGGAGCTGATCCGGCAGCTTAAAGCGAACCACCCCGGGATTCGCAGCCTGCTGATGAGCGGATTCGTTGAATTTAATTATGCCCGGGAAGCCATCCGCAGTTCAGCGGTAGATTATCTGCTCAAACCTATCAACAAAGAACAGCTCTTCGAAGTGCTGTATAGTCTGGAGAAGGAGCAGAAGCTGTTGCGGGAAAAAGAAGAATGCCAGCGCACCGGCCTGCTGCACTCCCTGCTGCATATCGAAGAGCCCTCTGCCGTTCTTTTAAGCGGCCTTACCTTGCCCCAGCCTTATTTCACAGTCTATGTCCTTAAAGGAAGCTCCCGGGAAAAAGTCTGCGGAATTGCAGACAGTCTGCGGCAAGAGAAGGCGTTTCTCCTCGATACGCTGGAAGTGCAGAAAGGGCTGCAGGCATGGATCTGTTATTCCGCGCAGCCGCTCAACCCTGAAGAATCACACGAAATCGGAGAGATTATCGGCATTGCAAGCAAGGGCCAGTGTCTCCATGCGGGGGCCAGCCGCTCCTATGATGATCCCGGCAAATTTAGAACAGCCTATCTTGAAGCCAAGCTGGCCTGCGATGCAGGGATTTATAGTCCGCTGCCGCTGCATTATGTTACGATTAAAGAGCTCCAGGCACCGGTGCAGGCTGTCTGTGATCCCTTCCCTCCATTCCGGGAGCCGCTGATCCATGAGCTGCAGATTCTAAATGTGGCAGGGGTGCTGGAAGGGCTGCACAAGCTATTCTCTGTGCTGGAGCTGCAGCAGGCTTATCCCGACTTGATCCTGCGCGCCTGCCGGCAGGTTGAAGATACTGCCCGCAAGGAGCTGCAGGAATTTGAGGCGGTCTACCGAAAAGACTGCAGCCAGCGGCTGGAAGAGCAAATCGAAGCCTGCATGGCCTTTGCTGAAATTGAGGAACTCTTCACCTCCTCCTTCTCGGTCGCGCTGAACGAAATCCGCAAGCACCGGCTGGAGATGTCCGGTACGGCCGTTGAAACGGTCAAGCGCTGGGTAGCGGCCCATTATAATCAGCATGCCGATTTGAACATGCTGGCCGGTATGGTATTTTTGACGCCAAGCTATTTAAGCAAGCTGTTCAAGCAGGAGACCGGGCTGACACTGACCGACTATGTAATTGAAACCCGCATCCGCAAAGCGAAGCAGCTGCTGAAGAATGCGCCGGATCTGAAGGTGCACGAGATCGGCACCGAGGTCGGCTATCCCGACCCTGCTTATTTCAACAAGCTGTTCAAGAAAGTTGTCGGTGTTACGCCGAACGAATATAAACGCATTTCACTTGTTTAAGGAGAATGATACCTTGCATCCAGAGTTCCTGAAGTCAAAGAACAACCCCGAAATCCAGGTGTACGAAACGACAGAATTATATGGTGAGAGAGGCAGATTCCGCGTACTGCAGTTTTCGGGAGACGCCATTCAGGGCGCCCTTGATCTGGACCACCCCCGGCGGGTGGTCTTTGAATATCCGCGCGCGATGATCCATCTAATGGAGGCTGGCGAACCTTATTTCGAAGATGTATTCCTGATTGGACATGGGATCGGAACGATTGCCGGTTATTTTGCGGAGAAGCGCTTTAAAGTGGCCGAAGTGAATGCGGAGGTTGTGAAGCTGAGCCGGCAGCATTTTGGCTACAGCCAGGACAATGTCATTGTCGGGGACGGACGGCGCATTCTGGAGGGCGAGCCGGAACGCCGCTATGACTTCCTTCTTCTGGATGCTTTCACCGCTGACGGCACTCCCCGGCATCTGGTCTCCGGTGAGTTCTTCGCCCTGGCCCGTTCCAAGCTGAACAGCCGCGGCTCCATCATCATGAACCTGATGGGCAGAAGTGAAAAGGACCGCCTGATAGGGGCCATCCACACGACTTTAGCCGGGGAATTCGCCTATATCAAGGCCTTTGCCCTCCCTTCGGAAGGCACCGCCGACATCCGCAATATCATCATCATGGGCAGCGGCAAGCCGATCCACTATCAAGCCCGGCAGATGGCCGGGTTTGTGGAAGTCACCCTTGGGCAGGGGCATGTGATCCGGGACTAAGCATGGATAACCTATAAACAGAGGGTCTCCGTTGGGGAACCCCACAGCCTGATTAACCCTATCCTCTCACCGGAGTTCCTTGATGAAAAAACATCTGCCACCGCCCATCCCTGAATTTCCAGATTGAACTGCGCAGTGTCTCTCCACCCGTCTCTTCGTTCATGATCCGGTAGGTGGCCAGCACAGCCTCCCCGGATAACGGATGAAGTTCGAACCCGCTCAGGGTCATTCGGACCTCGCCCGCTCCTTCTTCGTCCATCAAGTCCCGCTTATGCCATACCTTCCCGGAGCTTCCAAATTCAAAAAAATCGTCTGCCAGCAGTCGCGACAATTCATCCGGCGAAGTGCGCACCTCGGTGTTCAGCAGCTTCTCTTCCAGTTCACAGATCTGCTTGGCCATTGCGTTCAGTTCCTTGTATCCTAAGCCTTTTTTTTCAAGCACTGTAATCCTTCTTTCTGCCACTATTCGTACCCGGCGAAATCCGGCCCTACAATACACCGTTCATTCCACCAAATATCCGGCCAAAAACATTAAAATAGATCATGATAAAAGACAAAATAAGGGCTATAGGCAGAATGGACAAAATTTGAATTTTGTTTTTCGGAATGCTAAGTAACAAAACAACTATCATTATTAGATATATCCCCATAAGCCATGGAATTAAATAGAAATGATGGTGAACGGGCAAGTAAGCGTTACGTAATTCAAACCCTTCTGACAGTAATACTGTAATTGGAAGGGCCGAAATAAGATTAGAAAACAATCCGCTCCCGCGTGCATACCACATAACATAAGCACAAACAGGAGATACCACCGCGCATAACCCCCAAAAAACAATTTCTCTTTCTGGAAAAAAATGCAGCACAATCGTTGTGTAAAGATAATAAACGGTAAGCATCGACCCAAAAAAGGCAAATATATTAACAGCCGCTAATTTGGGAGAATAACTGAAAACGGATAAAAGTGTTGCAACAAATACCCATATACCAAGACGTCCTCCGAGATTGTCAAATATCGGGTTTATATTCGGATTATCCACAAGTTTTGCTGCTAACCCCAGAATAACTCCAATAATAATTGCCTTTACTATCGAACAAACTTTTTGTTTTGCAGTGGATTTATTATCCATCGTCTGCTTCCTTCCTCGCCTTATCCCATTCCGCCTTGAACTCCGAGACACTCCGGTAACGCTGAGCCCGCTCTGGATCTACAGCCCGCAGCGCAACCTTGTACAGTTCCGGTCCCGCTTCCCATTTATCCCTGGAACGGTCACTTTCTCCACCCAGCAGTACAAAAGCAGTAGCCCCCATATTATATACATTGGTGATTTCGTCGATTGGGGCATCCAGAAGGTACTCTTCCGGTGATTTGAACCGTTTGGAGCCCCATAGCTGCTCTCCCATGCCGTTGAAGAAGGGCTTAGGTTGATAGAAATCAATATCGCAAATTGCTGTACGGTCCTTAGTGAAATCATAGAGAATGCTTCCGTCATAAAAATCTACAGCCACATATCCTTTAGACTCTATGTATTCATGAAAGCCAAAGATGACCTCCAGAGAATCCAGCCGTTTCTCCGTGGACAAGGCCCTATAGCGGTAAAAAGGCGATTTGGGATCACTATACTTGGCCGCTCCGCCAAAAGCCCAATGTGAATGCAGGCACTCGCCTTCCGTCCATTCAAAAACCACTGCATATCCCGTTTCCACAGGACCATGAGATAACAACTGGATTAGCGACGGATGCCGCAGCTCCTCATAGAGAGGAACCGCCTGAATCAATCTTTCAACCGCTTCCGCAGGATCACCATGAAATTCCATCGTTTTCACTCCGGCGAACTTCACAAAATACTTGTATCCGTCTTGCTCAACCCCAAAGCTGATATTTCCGGAATCCTGCTCATCAAACACGCGGAACACCCGCCCCATTGCCGTCAGCCAATCAAAAGAGTAGGCCTCCTGCAGTTGAAACGTAGCCTCGTCAATTACAAATCTATATCCGTTTCCGCTCATCGTCTGCCTCCTGTGCCATTGAATGAACATCATTCTAGTTCTGCGTTCGACTTTTAGCGTTTGATTGTCCAATCCTTTTTATCAAGTTTATAATAATTAAATCTATCGTTATCAATCCCGATAACACCTTGAAAGTCAAACCCGCATTTTTGTATGACTCTACTCGATGGCAAGTTAATTAAAAGAGCAATAGCATTAAGCACCTCGACGTTCGTATTCTCAAATAAATACTTGACTATCCCTTGTGCAGCTTGGGTTGTATAACCTTTACCTCTATGATCTTTTGATATGGCATACATGATCTCTCGGTTTGGGGGCGGTAATTCATCCTTTAATCCCGTACAGCACCAGCCGATAAGCTCTCCCGTCTCTTTCAATATAATTCCCAAGCGAAGACGGAGTTCACCAATGTCTCCACCTTCCGATACAGCATGTAGAAACTGCTTGTTCTCTGGAATTTCGTAATTTATTAACCAATCTTCTCTTTGCTCTTTTGATACGTTCCAACCTGGCAAGTATTCATGTATTTCAGGCTGCCATGTAAGTGAATGAAACTTATCTAAATCAGAAACTTTGAATTCTCTTAAAATTACATCCTTACAGTCAATGATAAAAGTGTTTTCTTCAGAAATATAATAAGTATTACTGTCCATGATATATCCCTCCCTGGAAAAATGTCCTATTGCTTAGCATATCTCTCTAGTAGATTCCATGGCTAGGGAAAAACAATTATAGCTAAACTATACTGCCTATCAGTGTTCAATGTACAAATCAACACCAGGAACCGAAGTACTGCTCCAACTTAAGATTTTCTTCCCTGAAGCAAATTGTTCAGTGCATTCAGCTGTTCTTTCTAAAATTGAGTATTTCCGCTCTCTCCAAAGCCTCAAACTCCACACAGCCTTTATCTATATAATAGGAACTATGATACTTTTCGAAATGAATGCCCATCTTCGTCTGGTCTTGCTGCACAGAAAAACCAAACTCAAGAACTTCATCTATGATTTTTTTATAGTTGTACGTTTTCTTTTTTCCTTCCTGATCTCGGAAATTAGATAAATGAAAAGGCAAAATAGATAAAATCCCATCCGGCTTTAACGTTCTCTTCGCTTCCTCGTACAAGGTAAACCGGTGAGTTCCGTTGCCGTGTAAAATATCGTAATACATGATCATATCCAAAGACCTGTCCTCAAAATTCAAAGTGTGGTCCTTATTCCCCGTCAAAACTTGAATGTTATTTAAATGCTCTTCACTGGATACCTTACCCACAGCCTTCATGCATTCTTTATTAATATCAACAGCATAAACCGTCCCCCGGCCATTTAGAGCTCTTGATGCAGCAAAGGTGTAGTGTCCGAAGCCACAACCGTAGTCCAAAATTTCCGCATCTTCTGCAAGTCCTAAGCCTTGAAATAAAGCAACCCCTTCTCCGTTCTCCCACTGTTTAACTTTTTCATGAGTATTCATCATTGCCCTCCCCCAAAAATATATCAATTGCAATTTCCCAATTCACGCCATCATGCTTACTTATTCTTCCAACCTTCTCCCTTATCCTTCTTCACGTTTACCGCGGCTCCTCATCACTCTTCAATACAAAAACAGCCTTAGCCGCACACCCCGGACGGCAATTCCCCGTCTTATTTCCCATTCCTCCGCTTTTTTTGCTAAAATAGAAGGGTCGGCGCATTCTTCAGCTTGTAAGGCGCCAGTCACTGAAACGGAGGCATTACCTGTGGATTATATTATTCTGGACATCGAATTCAACGGCCGCAAATTTGCCAGCGAGCATCCTATGGAGGTCATTGAGATTGGAGCCGTCCGGTTAGACGCTTCATTGCAAGTTAAGGATGAGTTCTCAGCCTTAATTAAACCTATATACTTCTCCACCCTGAATTCGTTCATTAAGAAAAAAACCGGCATTCCCCAAGAGGATATCGACGTCGCCGACCGTTTCCCCAAGGTCATTACCGCCTTTAGAGCCTGGCTGGATCAGAGCAGTGACGGAGTGCTGCTTCTGACCTGGGGCGGCGAGGATATGAAGCGGATCATTCAGGACATCCGGATGCACAAAATGGATGATTCCTACTGGATGGCTGCAACCTATTTTGATCTCTTGAAGGGCGTGCTTCGTGCCCGCGGCCTTAGCAATGATATCAGCGTCGAAGGTGCGATGACCCTGTTCGAGCTTGAGCCTTCCGGTTCCGCTCACCGGGCGCTGGACGATGCCAAGATGACCGCGGAGATTTTCCGCGCTGTCTTTAACGACCTGGATTTTGAGCGGTCCCAGCATTACAAGGACACCTTCTCCAACGCCAGAGAACGCAAGACGGTCAAGATCGCCATCAAGGCAATGATCTCCCAAAAAATCGTTCCCACCTGGGAACTGGTCGCCGAACATTACTTCCCGGGTGAAGATGCGCTGGCGGATCCCCGGAAGCTGGCAGAGCTGCGGGAATATTTCACGGCACAGGTCGGCAAGAAATAATCCGGCTTCATGTGTAATACAAGGTTAACAGCAGTTTCCTTAGTGGACATACTATAGGGAGCTGCTGTTTTTTTGAGCGATATTCCCCACAAAAGAGTGTTTGACATTGCCGTTGCGTGAAGGTGTAGAGTGATCTTGTAAGCAGCAAACCACAGCTTACAAGTGTGCAATTGGGTCCAATAATACTACGCTGAAACAAGTTATGGGAGGTACAGCCACTATGGAATACACGGTGCAGAAGCTGGGAGCTTTGGCGGGCATCAGTACGCGGACATTGCGCTATTACGATGAGGTTGGCATTCTCAAGCCGGCGAGAATCAACTCCTCGGGATACCGCATCTACGGCCAGGCCGAGGTCGACCGGCTGCAGCAGATTCTTTTTTACCGGGAACTGGGCTTAAGCCTCGAAGGAATCAAAGAAATCGTGACCGCACCGTCCTTTGACGGCACCCGGGCACTGCGGGAGCACCATGACCAGCTGCTTCAGCGGAGAGAGCAATTGGATCAATTAATCGCAAACGTCGAAAAAACACTGGCCCAAAGTGAAGGGAGAATAACCATGAGCAATGAAGAGAAATTTGCAGGCTTTAAGCAAAAGCTGATTGACGATAATGAGCGTACGTACGGACAGGAAGCCCGCAGCAAATACGGGGAGGAAGCTGTAGAGAAGTCTAACCGCAAGCTGAAAAATATGACCGAAGAGCAGTATGCCGCCATCCAGCAGCTTGAAGCAGACATGTTCGCAGCCCTTGAGCAGGCGATGGAGGAAGGCGATTCCGCCAGCGAGCTGGCGCAGCAAGCCGCTGAGCTGCACCGCCAGTGGCTCACCTTCTACTGGGACACTTATACTAAAGAAGCTCACGCCCACGTAGCACAAATGTATGTGGATGACGAACGCTTTACCGCCTATTATGACAAGCGCCGTCCGGGTCTGGCCGAGTTCCTGAGAGATGCTGTGCACGTCTATACAGGTACAACGCAGTAGTCTTCCACTCCGCTTGCCCGGAGTGATACAGCAGTTGTATGATCTATAAACGCGGGGCAGCCGATATCCGGCTGCCCCGCTTTTATAAAGTGTTAATTCCTCTGCATATTCATGGATTCAATCCTCATCGTCATCAGAATCTACATCCGTATACAGAACCTTCGCAGTATAGGCATCGACTCCCACTTCGGTCGTCACTTTGCCGTTTCTGATCTCCACTTCATATACGAAACTTCCATTGTCCCCATCAAGGTCAATTTCAGTAACTGTACCCTTTGCGGAGGCGGAGGCCGCTTCTGCCGCTTTAGCTGCGCTGATCATCGTTCCGCTTTGTGATGTGGCTGCTGCGTAGTTGTCATCATCGTCATCGTCATCGGTTTCTTTGCGCACGCTTAAGATTTTACCTGTGTAGGCATCAACCCGAACGTCAATTTCCTGGTTGTTATGACGGATCTCAACCTCGTAATACGAACCGCTGATTCTCTCCTTCAGATCAATGCTCTCTACTCGGCCCTGTGCTGACTTCAGCGCATACGCCTCTGCCTTGTCCACGCCAATCAGTGTCTTGCTTTGACTTTGTGAAGCAGTTGATCCTGCGGAAGCACCCTGAACCTCGCTGATGCTGTATGCACCCCCGAACAGAATGGCTGCCGCCGCTACACTGCTCCATAATTTCATCTTCATCATTTATTGCCGCCTCCTCATGTTCAATCTGTGCTGCTCATGTATTCAATATACACAGCCCAAATGAGAGAAAGGCGGCAGTAACATTAGAAATTGATGAGAATTCTGCTTAAGGATGATCCTCATCCGGTTCTTCCCAAGCCACGGACATAATGTTTCCGGAGATCGCGTCCACCTGGACCACCGCTTCACGCCCATCCGTTGTATTAACTTCCACCAGATAAAAGGCGCCTGATTCGTTAATTTCGGTATCCACATCATCCGGTTCTCCCGGCACCTCCTGCAGCGCCAGCTTGACTGCCTCGTCTTCTGACACTGCACGCGGAGCAGTCGGTGAAGGGGATGGCAGGGCGCTGCCGCCTGCCGGAGGGGCCGAAGAAGGCAATGGTGTGGGCCGGACCTCTGCGGAAGCGGCTGGCTCCAGCAGGACAATGGAAACAATCTCACCTGTTGCCCCATCCAGCTCCAGCTCATAGAGACCCTGGCCGGTTTTCAGCTCCGCTACATAGTTCCCGGATTGCAGGGTCAGGTTCTCTAAGCTGCCGGAATACTCTTTCAGCACAGCCTGCTTCGCCTGCTCTTTCGTCAACAGCTGTGCGGATTCATTTGTGAATATTTTAAACGCAGCAATGGACAGAAGCAGCACGGCAGCAATAATAATGACGGCTTTGTATATGAATTTTTTGCTCTCAGGTTTCTTTATTTTCATTGTCTTCCCCTGCTCTCAGCCGCAATTCGGATCATAACCGATGTTCCGGCGCCTTCCACACTCTCCATGGACAGCTTGGCTCCAATGGCTTCGGCAATTTCCGCAGCGAGTGACAACCCCAGCCCTGCTCCTCCGCCCTGGCGGCCTCTTGCCTCATCTACTCTGTAGAAGCGGTCGAACACTCTGGGCAGCTCCCCGCTCGGAATCCCGATGCCCCGGTCAGTAATGATAATGTGGCTCTCCTGCCCGGAGGCTCCAAGTGTGATGGTTATGGCTTCATCGCTGTATTTGCGGGCATTGTCCAAAAATATGAACAGCAGCTGTCGCAGCTTCGCTTCATCGCTGTACCCTTTAACCTCCCCCTGTGCATTGACGGTGACTTCTCTGCCATATGCATTGCGGAAGACTTTAGCCGATGCGTTGGCCAGCTCTTTCAGATCAACAACCTTCATGGACAGATCCCATTGTTCGTGGTGCTTCGCCAGCAGCAGCAGCTGCTCGGTCAGCTCCTTCATCCGAATCGCCTCGGAATGGATGGCTTCAACGGATTCATTGAACAATTCAGGATGGGTGAGTCCCCGCCTTTTGAGCAGGCTGGCGTAGCTTTCAATCACCGTCAGCGGTGTACGCAGCTCATGCGAGGCGTCGGACACGAATTTCTCCTGCTTCAAATAATTACTCTCCAGCAAAGCGATCATATCGTTGAACGTGCGCCCCATTTCAACCAGCTCATCTCTGGATGTATCTTCCAGCGTTAGTCTGCTGAATTTCCCGCTGTTCTTGATCTCCCGCATCGTAGCTGTCATTTGCACAATGGGACGCATAATCAGCCCGGACAGCACACGGCTGGAGAGCAGCAGCGGAAGCAGTGCAAAGGCGGTTGCCCCCGCCAGCACAACCCGCAGCACGCGGAGCGTATTCATCGTACTCTCCAGGCTTTTGGTCATTTGGACATTCATCACGATCCCGTCTATCCAGATGACCGGAGTCGTCACAAAAGCATAGGAACGGCCATCCACCTTGATAATTTCACTAAGCTTGTCTTTATAATATACCGGCTTCAGCCGGCTGATCTCCTGTTCCGACGCCGAAGTCACGGGCGCCGGTCCGCTCCCGTCCGGAGCCAGCAGCCGGAGCATTCCCTCAATCGGCACGTACGCCCGAAGCAGCTCCGGGGCAGCCACACCGGTTCCAACTCTTCGCATATCGGCAGCGATTTTGGCAGTCTCTGCAGCGGCCTGATCCAGCTGATTATCTGTCGACAACCGGCTGAACATAAAGTAAATGACGAGGTTCATAATGACAAGGAGTACAGCAAACAGCACGCTGGAATAAAGATAAATTTTGCTCCGCAGCTTCATGGGGAGTCCTTCAGGACATACCCGATGCCCCGGACGGTATGAATAAGCTCGCTCTGATCCCCTTGGGTAAGTTTTTTACGGACATAACGGATATACACATCTACGACATTGGTATCACCGTAATAATCGTACCCCCAAACCGCGGTCATAATCTGCTCTCTATTCAGCACCTGGCGCTTGTTCTTCAGCAAGAACACCAGCAGATCGAACTCCCTCGGGGTGAGGTCAATCGTTCTGCCAGCCCGAACAACTTCACGCGTGGTTTCGTTCAGCTCAAGATCATCCGCTTTAAGCCAGCTGCCTGTCTCCTCAATGTTTCGGGTAGACGCAAGCCGCAGCGCAGCGCGGACACGCGCCAGAAGCTCCTCAATTTGAAAGGGCTTGGTGATATAGTCATTTGCCCCAAGGTCAAGCCCGGACACTTTGTCTTCCACCGAGCTTTTGGCAGTCAGCATCAGTACAGGGGTAAGCGCATCATTGACCCGGATACGGCGCAGCAGCTCAATTCCGCTGAACCCGGGAAGCATCACATCAAGCAGAAGGAGGTCCGGCTGCTGTGCCTGATAGATTTCAAGCGCCTGATGGCCGCTGCCCGCAATCAATACGCGATAGCCCTCGCATTCCAGCTCAATCTGCAGCAGCCGGGCGATTTTTTCTTCATCCTCCACGACCAGGATGGATTCCGTCATTGGCAGTTCTCCCTTTCTTCGTTCCGCAAGTGGATGATTTAACTACTTGGCTGCCTTCATTGTAGGGCATAACCGGGCGCTGATTCAAACCCTGCCGCACCTTGAAGATGATTTATAGTGTGAACCATATATATGTTTAACTATTAACTATCCAAAAAAGGTGTTCCCGCCGTTTCACTGGCTTAGAACACCCCATTCTAATTGTTTCTATTGCTGCCGGACAATAAATGAACGGTTCTACAGGCTGCGGTGCAGCAGCTCCAGCACCTGCCGCAGCTCGGCAACCGCAACCTGTCCAGGGGCAGATGGCTTATGGGCCGCGCCGAAGGTAAGCGCAGAGCCGAAGATTTCCCCGGCTAGGCGGCTGATTACGCCCTCTCCGGCCATGGACATCGTAATGATCGGACGGTCCGCATACAACTCCTGCATCCGGTTTGTCGCAGCCAGCAGTGTCAGCACATCTGCCGCGCTGCATGGCATAACGGCGATCTTCGGCAGGTCTCCGCCCAGCTCCTGAGCCTTGCGCAGCCGGGACACAATCTCCTCCTCAGAAGGTGTTCCCTGGAAATCATGGTTCGACACAATCACAAACACCCCGCAGTTATGCGCGGCAGCGATAAGCGCCTGTACATCAGCTTCCTCATTGAACAGCTCCACATCAATGATATCGACGAGTCCACTCGCGGCTGCAGCCTTATTCAGCCGGATATAATCCTCCGTGGCAATCTGCCGCTCCCCGCCTTCTCTGGCGCTGCGGAACGTGAAGATCAGCGGAAGGTCCGGAAGAATAGCCTGGATCATTTCCAGTACTTCCGTAACTGCCTCAATATTGTCCACTCCGGCAAAAAAATCGCTCCGCCACTCCAGCACATCCGGTGCCAGAGCTTTCAGTGCCTCCGCTTCTTCCTTCAGTTCGGTCAATGTTGCTCCGATCAGCGATACGCAAATCTTGGGCATTCCCTCGCCCAGAGTCACATTCTTAACCGTTACAGTGCCACTCATTTACTTCAGCTCCTCATCTATCCGATCTATATCTATCCCCGGCTTACCGTTCAGCTGTTTCTTTCAGGAACTGCTCGACCTCCGGCAGCTTCGGCAGCGACGGAATTGCCCCTTCTTTGCCTACAGCCAGCGCACCTACTGCATTGGCGAACCTCACCGCTTCTTCCAAGGCCACACCGCGGGTCAGTTGGTAAGCCAGCGCCCCGTTAAAGGAATCGCCTGCCGCAACCGTATCGACCGCCTGTACCGGGAATCCGGCAATATGCTGCGCGTTGCCGGATTCATTCACGATCAGCGCCCCCTTGGAACCCAGAGTGACAATGACGTTCCGTACCCCTTTCCCCAGCAAAATAAGCGCCGCCTGCTCAGCCGTCTCCGTATTGTTTACTTCAATGCCGGACAGGATTCCCGCTTCGGTTTCGTTCGGGGTCAGATATGTCACATTTCTCAACATTTCCTGGCTAAGCTCTCTGGCCGGAGCCGGATTCAGAATGACCGGAATGCCGTGGCGCTGCGCAATGGAAGCCGCCTGTTCACACATCGGAAGATCCGTCTCCAGCTGCATCACGATCATTTCAGCTCCGCTGATTACGTGCTCAAGCGCCTCAATATCCGCTGGACCAAGTTCAATATTCGCTCCCGGCACAACAATAATCCGGTTCTCCCCTTCTCCATCGACCACAATTGACGCGACGCCGGTAGCCTGCGAGTTACTCTGGGCAATATGCCGGACATCAATATGCTCCTGCCGCATAATCTCCAGCAGCTCACTGCCAAAAGCATCCCGGCCGACACTTCCGATCATCGCTACCTCGGCACCAAGACGCGCTGCGGCTACTGCCTGATTGGCGCCTTTTCCTCCCGGTGACAAGGCGAAGCCTTGTCCAAACAAAGTCTCCCCGGCTTCAGGGGCCCGGCTGGTGCGTACCACCATATCCATATTCAAACTTCCGATCACCACTATACTCAAGCTTTACACCACCATTAGTTATTTTGAACAATCGGGATTTATAACCTATACTTATCTTAAGCCGCTGCGGCCATAATTTGTCCGCTTTCGGTATAGAACCTGAATATCCTTCCGGCCGGAACCATGCTGAACTGTCACTCTCACATCCATATAGCCCGCTTCAGCAGCAGCAATCACTTCAAAGGGTGTTATTGTCCCTTCCTTATCTTATGGCCTGAAGCCATCTTTATCAAACTTTTCTGTTTATATAGATTGAACTTGTGGTTAGAGTACAGGATCAGTCGCAACTACGGTGAATATTTAGACTTCCGGTTGCTGTCGCTCCTACAGTTCCCAAATCTCCCTTCGTTGCTCCTTTCCTTTATCTCAAATTCCCAAGTTCAATCTATATAGTTTTTTCTTGAATCCTTATGTTTGTTCTTCACAAAAACTTCGTTATGCTTTTTGACTGCAAGTGTGCTAGAATAGGTGTGCAATCGCTTCCAGGGAAGACTACATCATTTTGAGCAAACGTTTGCACCTTAGATTGAGCCTACAGCAATACCAGATTATAATCTAATTCGTATTAGGAGGCTTATCAAGTGAACGAGAACCAATTACCGTCAGTTGCTTATTTCAGCATGGAGTATGGCCTGCATTCCGATTTCAAAATGTACGCCGGAGGCCTGGGCATCCTGGCCGGAGATTACATCAAGGGCGCGAAGGATATCAACGCTCCTATCATTCCAATCGGGCTGAAGTGGAAGCAAGGGTACACGGATCAAAAGATTGATGCCCACGGCAATCCGTATGACTCCTATCACAACTATGTTTATGATTTCCTTGAAGATACAGGGGTTAAAGTAACGGTTAAAGTTAGAAAAATCGATGTTGTCTGTAAAGTGTGGAAGACTGAGCAGTTTGGCAACAACCCGCTGTACCTGCTGGACACGGATATTCCCGAGAACAGCGATGCCTGGATTACAGGCCAACTGTACGGCTGGTTCGGCGAAGAACGGATCGCTCAGGAAATCGTTCTTGGGATTGGCGGCGTTAAAGCGATGCGTGCACTGCAAATTCCGATTGATGTCTATCACTTCAATGAAGGACATGCGGCACTGGCCGCCATCGAGCTGATCCGTGAAAAAATGTCCGGCGGCAGTACCTTTGAGGAAGCCTGGAAAGCTACCCGTGAAGAAGTTGTGTTCACTACCCATACACCAATCAAGGAAGGCAATGAAACGCATCCGCTCGACCGCCTCGAGTATATGGGCGCATTCAATGGCTTAACCCGCGATCAAATGGAACGTATCGGTGGAGATCCTTTCAATATGACCGTAGCCGGTCTGCGGTTGTCGCGCATTTCCAATGCAGTGGCCCAGCTTCACGCTGATACTGCGAACAAAATGTGGAAGGAAGTTGCCGGCAGATCGGAGATCATTGGCATTACTAATGCCATTCATACCCCTACCTGGGTGGACGAACGGATTACCCGCACCTTTGAGGAGAACGGGGATCTTTGGGCCACGCATAAAGAAATTAAAAATGAGCTGGTTGGGTTCATCGAGGAACGCTCCGGCATCGCCCTGAATGCGGACAATCTGCTTATCGGCTTCTCCCGCCGCGCCGCTCCTTACAAACGCAGCGACCTGATTTTCTCCCAGCCGGAAGTCATTGAGCCTTACCTGAGGGACGGCAAAATCCAAATCGTCTTCTCCGGCAAAGCCCATCCGTTGGATGACAACGGCAAAAAAATCGTCAGCAATCTCGTGGCGATGATGAAAAAATATCCGAAAAGTGTCGTTTTCCTGGAAAACTACGATATGACCATTGGGGCACAGCTGACCCGCGGCTCCGACATCTGGCTCAACAATCCGCGCAGACCGCTGGAAGCCAGCGGCACCTCCGGAATGAAAGCGGCTATGAACGGCGTCCTCAACTGCTCGATTCTGGATGGCTGGTGGCCGGAAGCCTGCATTGACGGCGAGAATGGCTGGCAGATTGGCGACGGCTTCGAGACCACCGATTTCGAAGTGCTCGACAAGCATGACAGCGACGCGCTTTACGACACCCTCTTGAACCGCGTGCTCCCTACCTTCTATGACAACCGGGAGAAATGGGTACAAATGATGCGCAAGAGTATCGAGACCACTCGTGTTGAATTCGCGAGCAAACGTATGCTGGATGAATATTACAGCAGAATGTATATCAAAGGCTAAGCTGCGTATTTTTCAACGTCAATCATTAGCTATACTACTTTTCTGACGCCTTAGCCGCCTATCCTGCCTTTTCCCTGCTCCCGTCCGCTGCTGCGGATGGGAGTTATTTGTATGCGGTCTTCTTTAAGATGATTGCATTAATGAAGCGTATGATACTGCGCTTCTCCAATCTCGCTTCCTCCCCATACCTGCAATGAATTCCCCTTACTTTCAACAACATTCATGAATATCCTTTACCACATCCTTATTAACTTAGGTGATTACAACTCGAGCTTCCTTCATCGGACGTGCCTCTTTTCCCATTATCATGATTCAACCCATTTCCGCATATTGTTAATTAAAATCATTATAAAAAAGAATTGCTTTTCCCGTTTTATTTGTTATTATAGAACTTATACTAAATCTAAAATCAAATCTTATTACGAGGTGATTGTATTCATGAGTCAGAGCAATAACAAACTTACAACAAGCTGGGGTGCCCCTGTCGGAGACAACCAGAACTCAATGACCGCAGGCTCCCGTGGACCTACCTTGCTGCAGGATGTTCATCTGCTGGAGAAATTGGCCCACTTTAACAGGGAGCGTGTTCCTGAACGTGTTGTCCACGCTAAAGGAGCCGGTGCTCATGGATATTTTGAAGTCACTCAGGATTTGTCACAATATACCAAGGCAGCATTCCTGTCCGAAGTCGGCAAACGCACGCCAATGTTCATTCGTTTTTCCACCGTTGCCGGAGAGCTGGGCTCTTCCGACACGGTCCGCGATCCACGCGGGTTTGCAGTAAAGTTCTACACGGAAGAAGGAAATTATGATCTCGTCGGCAACAATACACCGGTCTTCTTCATTCGCGATGCGATCAAATTCCCGGATTTCATCCATACCCAGAAACGTCACCCGCAGACTCATTTGAAGAATCCGAATGCTGTTTGGGATTTCTGGTCTCTATCTCCTGAATCCCTGCATCAGGTAACCATTCTTATGTCCGACCGCGGCATCCCGGCTACACTCCGTCATATGCACGGGTTCGGCAGCCACACCTTCAAATGGGTGAATGCCGAAGGCAAGGCTGTCTGGGTGAAATACCATTTCAAAACTGAACAGGGCGTAAGAAATCTTGATGTAAATCTGGCGGCACAAATTGCCGGGGAGAACCCGGATTATCATACAGAGGATTTGTTCAACGCAATTGATAAAGGAGATTTCCCGGCATGGAGACTGCATGTGCAGATTATGCCTGTAGAGGATGCCGACACGTACCGTTTCGACCCATTCGATGTGACCAAGGTATGGTCGCAGAAGGAATATCCATTAATTGAGGTTGGCCGTATGGTCCTGGACCGCAATCCGGAAAATTATTTCGCAGAAGTAGAGCAGGCTACCTTCTCTCCTGGTTCTTTTGTTCCGGGCATTGAAGCATCCCCCGACAAAATGCTGCAAGGCCGCCTATTCGCCTATGCCGATGCCCACCGCTACCGGGTAGGTGCGAATCATAACCAATTGCCGATCAACCGGCCTATTGCCGAGGTCAACAACAATCAGCGTGACGGTGCAATGAACTCTGGCAGCAACGGCGGCAGCTCTGTCTATTATGAACCTAACAGCTTCGGCGGAGCAACGGAATCTCCGCAGCATAAACCAGCTCCATACAACGTTTCCGGTCAGGCAGACAGTGTCCCTTATGATCACGATGATCATTATACACAAGCAGGTGACCTCTACCGGCTGCTGAGCGAAGAGGAACGTGCGCGTCTTGTCCGCAATATTGTCGGTGCCATGACTCCTGTCGAGTTTGATGAGATCAAAATCCGCCAGATCGGCCACTTTTACAAAGCCGATCCTGAATTCGGTCAGCGCATCGCCGAAGGTCTGGGATTGCCTGTACCTCTAGCTGATTAAAATCATATGCAAAACCCCGGACCTTGAGGTTCGGGGTTTCTTGTTGCCCTAAAAATGACAGTGTTTAGATCAGGATCAAGAGGATACTTTACTCCTATTCCTTATAAATACTCATCCAATGCTCCAGCCGGTGCTTTAGCTCCACTCTGGCCGATGTCGGCTCCAGAATTTCGGCATTTGGCCCGTATTGCAATATCCACTTCATGAATTCTTTTTCATTGTTCACAGTCACTTCGAACAGCAGACTGCCATCCGGCTCATCGCTCATCCGCGGATGAACAAACAGTTCCTCTTCCTTAATATAGCGCGCAATCTCCGGCTGGAACCGCACCTTGAACTTTATGTTTTTATTGCCGCGGTCAATGGACCATGTATTTTTCAAATATTTCTTAATATTGAAGTTCCCCTTGTCGAAGCTCGCCTCCATTACCTCCACGTCCAGAAAACGGCTGATTCTGAAGGTTCGGATAGCCTTTTTAAGGTGGCAATACCCAATGAGGTAAAAGCGCTGATCACGCGGAATCAAATAATAGGGATCGATCTCACGTTCCGTTGTCGCATCGCGCGACTGCGAGTGATATACAGCTCGGATCCGCCGCTGCTCCACAATCGCCCCTATAATCGGCTGGAGAAAATTCCGGCTTTCTTTACGATAGGCGGGTGTGCCCATCTGAATGATGTCGGCAATGTTCTCCAGAATCCCATTCTGCCTGGATTTCTCCTTCATATGTGTACCCATTACTTTGTCATAAGCTGTATGGAAACCCGGAGGGATTTTGTCCTCATTGAGTACAGAAGGTAAAAGAGAGAATGCCAACGCTTCCTGCTCGGAAAAATCAAGCGGATAGAGAAAGAACTTACCAAGAAACTTATAGCCGGTGCCTCTACCCTCATTCGTAACGGGCGCAAAATGGCTGATGATCTCAAGATCCCTGTAGATCGTTCTAACGTTCACATCACATCTGAAAGCCAAATCTGTCGCCGTAATACCAGGATTAGATTGAATCGCATTAATAATTCTGAAGATTCGAATTACTTTATCTTTCATTTGAGTTGCTCCTTAATACTTCCTGATCATTGAAGCCCGATATCGTAAATCTAATATACCAGCTTCACAGACCCGCTGGCTGTCACGAAACACACTTTCCGGCAGACAAAAAAACACGAAGGAACTATCTCCCAACGTGTTCGTCAAGCTACTATTAATTAGTTTGCTTTCCCTTTGCGATTAGCTATTGATCAAATGTATTCTCAACTCTTTCAGATAAAGTAAAGTAAGCAGTCCAGATTAGATTTTTTATTACAGAAACGATCGTCACCATAATTAAAGGCTCACCTATATAATAATTGCCCGAATAATAACTTAACCAACAATTTGCAATCGAAATCAGTGATATTACGATCAGGTATCCTCTAACCCAATGAATGGTCTGTTTCTTCTTAAAATAAAACAAAAATATTATGACGAGCAGCAGCACAATGAAAAAAGGATTTTGCAAATATGCAAGCCAATGAGAAAAAACATATTCTGGCGATAACTCCCAGCTTTTCTCTGTTACTTTCATTATTGATGAAAATTCATCCAAAACTAAATCCTTTGAAAATTTAAATATCACTAGTATGAATCCCAGCCAAATGCTGATTTGAAAAAAAATGAGCCAGCCCCCAAAACCTTGGTGCCCATACGCTTTATGTATCTCTGTATCGTTTGAAATAGAACTGCCCGATAATGCATCTAAATTGAATTTCGAATCCACCATTACTACGTCCCTTCAACTTTATTACTATCCCATGAAAAAATGGGCAATTATAACTTATAATCGGTTTATTGGAACTTATTATGTATAGTATTGTCCCACTCTAACTTTCCTAATTTCACTAGACTGTAGCTGCTGCATGACTCTTGAGCACACAGCACAAAAAAAGCCTTGCATATCGCAGGCTTTTTTTGTGGTTTATTCTGTTAAGCGGGTGATGGGAATCGAACCCACGCTATCAGCTTGGAAGGCTGAAGTTCTACCATTGAACTACACCCGCATAGGTGTACAATCGGGATGACACGATTTGAACATGCGACCCCCTGGTCCCAAACCAGGTGCTCTACCAAGCTGAGCTACATCCCGTTAATATTAAAAATGGCGCGCCCTGAGAGATTCGAACTCCCGGCCTTTTGATTCGTAGTCAAACGCTCTATCCAGCTGAGCTAAGGGCGCAAAATCTATATGGAGCGGACGACGGGAATCGAACCCGCGACCCTCGCCTTGGCAAGGCGATGCTCTACCGCTGAGCCACGTCCGCAAAAACATGGTGCGCGTGAAGGGACTTGAACCCCCACGTCGTAAAACGCCAGATCCTAAGTCTGGTGCGTCTGCCATTCCGCCACACGCGCACACTTTAAAGAAATGGTGAGCCATGAAGGACTCGAACCTTCGACACCCTGATTAAAAGTCAGGTGCTCTACCAACTGAGCTAATGGCTCTCATGAAAATGGCTGGGGATATAGGATTTGAACCTATGCATGACGGAGTCAAAGTCCGTTGCCTTACCGCTTGGCTAATCCCCAATATTTATAATTAGCTAAAAACACGGAACAGGGCGGATACTCTGCACTTCGTTGCGAGATTGCAAAGTAATTCTTGCGAAGCTTATACTTCTGATCCCTGATGCCATACTAATGGCGGAACCGACGGGATTCGAACCCGCGATCTCCTGCGTGACAGGCAGGCATGTTAGGCCAACTACACCACGGTTCCAAATTGGTTGCGGGGGCAGGATTTGAACCTGCGGCCTTCGGGTTATGAGCCCGACGAGCTACCGGGCTGCTCCACCCCGCGTCAGTAAAAGTTATTGTTCCCTTTCGGTCCCAGAAAAACACCTGGAATCCATTGCGAAGCTTCAGCTTCTTAGGGAAATGTTATGGTGGAGGCTGAGGGGATCGAACCCCCGACCCTCTGCTTGTAAGGCAGATGCTCTCCCAGCTGAGCTAAGCCTCCATGATATGACCCGTATGGGATTCGAACCCATGTTACCTCCGTGAAAGGGAGGTGTCTTAACCCCTTGACCAACGGGCCATGCTTGTTGAAAATTTGTGGCGGAGAGAGAGGGATTCGAACCCTCGAGACGCTTGTGGCGCCTACACGATTTCCAATCGTGCTCCTTCGGCCAAACTCGGACACCTCTCCATAATGGCTCCCCGAACAGGACTCGAACCTGTGACAACTCGATTAACAGTCGAGTGCTCTACCAACTGAGCTATCAGGGAAAATGGTGGGCCTTAGTGGACTCGAACCACCGACCTCACCCTTATCAGGGGTGCGCTCTAACCAGCTGAGCTAAAGGCCCTTCTACCGTATACAAATATTAAGGGCAAAAAAAATACCACAGTGTGTGTGGTTGTCCGCTTGGCGGCGTCCTACTCTCCCAGGACCCTTCGGTCCAAGTACCATCGGCGCTGGAGGGCTTAACGGTCGTGTTCGGGATGGGNAACAAAAAAGCCACTGTTGAGAAACTCAACAATGGCTTTGTGTGCTTGGCGGCGTCCTACTCTCCCAGGACCCTTCGGTCCAAGTACCATCGGCGCTGGAGGGCTTAACGGTCGTGTTCGGGATGGGTACGCGTGGAACCCCTCCGCTATCGCCACCAAACGGGCATTTACAGCGTAAATGCTTCAGGAACCTTAATTCCTGAAAACTGAATCCGAAACGAATCTGCGTCTTTACTAGTTGGATAAGCCCTCGACCGATTAGTATTGGTCAGCTCCATGCATTGCTGCACTTCCACCTCCAACCTATCTACCTCGTCGTCTTCAAGGGGTCTTA
>NZ_JBGJZP010000063.1:0-514 GCF_042610515.1 Paenibacillus paludis | reverse complement strand
TCGCTAGCATCGCTATAATACAAACTTGTTTACACAAGTTCAGCTTAAAGGAATGTTCTAAAACGCAAATTCGTTTCGGTATCCAGTTTTCAAGGATCAAGTTTAAAGAAGTATTGAGTTTAAATCATTTTGGTGGAGCCAAGCGGGATCGAACCGCTGACCTCCTGCTTGCAAGGCAGGCGCTCTCCCAGCTGAGCTATGGCCCCATAAAAGTACTATCCTGTTAAATGTTATATGGTGGGCCTTGGTGGACTCGAACCACCGACCTCACCCTTATCAGAGGTGCGCTCTAACCAACTGAGCTAAAAGCCCATATAACATAACATTGAATCAACCAAAGGATTGGTTGTCCGCTTGGCAGCGTCCTACTCTCCCAGGACCCTTCGGTCCAAGTACCATTGGCGCTGGAGGACTTAACGGTCGTGTTCGGGATGGGTACGTGTGGAACCCCTCCGCTATCGCCACCAAACGCATACGAAAGAGACTTGCTCTTTCAAAACTGAACACGAGTGAG
>NZ_JBGJZP010000062.1:0-521 GCF_042610515.1 Paenibacillus paludis | reverse complement strand
CTTGCGGGCAACCGCGCTGGTGTCCAAAATCCAGAAGACGATGAACGTAGAGCTGACGCTGCAGGACGTATTCCGACTGCCGACGATCAAGGAGCAGGCGCGGAAGATCGAGGGGATGTCGAAGATGGCATACAGCGCCATCGAACCGGCGAAGCCGGGGAAGGATTATCCGCTGTCTTCGGCGCAGCGGCGGCTATACGTGCTGCATGAGATGGAGCCGGAGAGCACGCGCTACAACATGCCGGGCGTCGTGGAACTGGCCGGGCAGGTGGATGCGGATCGGCTGGAACAAGCGATTCGTTCGGTCATCGCCCGTCACGAATCGCTGCGCACGTCGTTCAGGTGGATCGACGGCGAACCGCGGCAACAGGTACACGAAGACGTGGCGTTTGAATGGGTATACCGGGGTGCAGATGAAGGGCAGGCCCGGGAACTCACCCGGAGCTTCGTACGGCCGTTCGAACTGAGTCAGGCGCCGCTGCTGCGGGCCGGGCTGCTGCGGCTGGCGGAGGAGCGCCATT
>NZ_JBGJZP010000061.1:0-563 GCF_042610515.1 Paenibacillus paludis | reverse complement strand
GGTGAAGTCGTAACAAGGTAGCCGTATCGGAAGGTGCGGCTGGATCACCTCCTTTCTATGGAGAATCGTCACCTGCAACGGTGACATTCAAATCGGAAGCTTAGCTTCCAAGATACTTAACGCGTATCCATTTGTTCGGTTTTGATGGAATTTGCGGGGCCATAGCTCAGCTGGGAGAGCGCCTGCCTTGCAAGCAGGAGGTCAGCGGTTCGATCCCGCTTGGCTCCACCAACAAACTTCATCAATAGTAACACCTTGATCCTTGAAAACTGGATACCGAAACGAATTTGCGTTTTAGAACATCTTTTAGCTGAAACTTGTGTAAACAAGTTTTAATTAATAGTGATACTGAGCGAAGGTTTTGGATTGTGAGCGACTTTTGGCTTTAAACAGACTGGCGGACAGAGTGATCTGGAAGCGCTGTTTAAAACAAGATGAGCGAATAAGCCAAATACCAGAGCGATTGGTTAAGCTAATAAGAGCACACGGAGGATGCCTAGGCGCCAGGAGCCGACGAAGGACGTGGCGAACAACGAAACTGCCTCGGGGAGCTGTAAGCAAGC
>NZ_JBGJZP010000060.1:0-565 GCF_042610515.1 Paenibacillus paludis | reverse complement strand
GCACCAGCCTTAATCACGGCCAGCAGGTAGGAGAAGCAAAGATGGAAGTACTCATTGAACGTTGCTGTGGACTGGATGTACACAAGAAAAGCATCACAGCATGTATCATTACGCCGAAAGGAAAGGAGATTCGAAGTTTTGAAACACTGACTCGTCGGCTGGTCGATCTGGTGGATTGGATCAAAAGCGAGCGGTGCAGCCATGTCGCGATGGAGAGCACCGGGGATTACTGGAAACCGATTGATAACCTGCTTGAACTGGAAGACGTCAAGCCGGTCGTGGTGAACGCGCAGCATATCAAAGCAGTACCCGGGCGGAAAACGGATGTGAAGGATGCGGAGTGGATTGCAAAGTTGCTCCGGCATGGACTGGTGCAGGGGAGCTATATTCCGGGTCGGGAGCAACGTGAGCTTCGGGAAATCATTCGCTACCGGCGAAGTATAATTGAAGAACGGAGCCGGGAAGTGAACCGTCTGCAGAAGGTGCTGGAGGGTGGGAATATCAAGCTCTCATCGGTGGCGTCCAATGTGCTGGGGGTGTCTGGACGGAGCATGCTGGAAGCCAT